>JABXYP010000001.1:2525448-2841129 GCA_024701455.1 Bacillus sp. A301a_S52
ATTTGATTATATGATATCAGTCTGTGAATATGGACAGCTAAATACGTAAGTTCATCGTTATGAATATCATTCCCATACACTTGTTTAATGTATTCTTTGATTTTAAATGCTACATTCATTGCTTCAGGGTACAAACTGGCAATCTGCTCAAAGAGCATATTATCCTCATCCTCAAGCATTTTGTCAGAAAAAAAACGTTCTACAAAGAATTTCACATGTGTAATAAAACGCGTATAATGAATGTTGTCCGTGTCCATATTGATATTTAATGTGTAGCGAACTAAGTTAACGACGCTCCCAATCATTTTCGCTTGTCTCATACTATCTTTCGATTCCCGTTCTTTTCCGTGCGCATTAATGATATGAAAAGCAATATTTGCTGCTTCCTCTTTTGGTAACTCAATATCCATTGTTTCATTAACTCTATTTAAGGCGAATTCACCGACTTTAAATTCCTCTGTATAATAGTTTTTTATTTCCCAATATACTCGGTTAGTTAAATTGATATTTTTTTTATATCGCTCTACTGCAAAACTTAAGTGGTCCATAAGAGTGAAAAAGATACCCGAATTTAATTTTTCACCTAATGTTTCCTCAGCATAACTTACAATTTCTTGTGTTAAATCAATATATACTGGCGGGATTGAGTCTAGAAGGCTGATAAGCTCTTTTACTTTCGTATTTTCAACTGGCATAAATAGCTGATCAGCTTGATCCTCCTCAATCACATTACCTATCTTTTGTCCAAAGCCGATACCTTTTCCAAACAGAATGTATTCTTTCTTTTCATCGTTTTCAACTAAAATAACACTAGTGTTAAGTACCTTTTTAATTTTAATCATAACAATCACCTTCCTATCAAAAGGCATTGATGTTAATCTAAATATTCTCCATTGCTTTCGATTACTTTTTTATACCAATAAAAAGAATCTTTTTTTCTGCGTTCCAACGTACCATTTCCTTCATCATCTTGGTCTACGTGGATAAAGCCATACCTTTTAGACATTTGCGAAGTACCTGCGCTAATTAAATCAATTGGCGCCCAGCTAGTATAGCCAAATAAATCTACACCTTCTTCAACAGCCTCCTTCATTTGTTTAAAGTGTTCTTTAAAGTATTTGATTCGATATTCATCGTGAATAGCTCCGTCACTTTCCACTTTATCAAAAGCACCCATACCATTCTCGACAATAATTAATGGTTTTTTATAGCGATCATATAATTCAATTAACGAGATTTTTAAGCCCACAGGATCAATTTGCCAGCCCCAGTCTGTTGCAGGTAAATATGGATTTTTTACACCCATTATCGTATTACCTGCGGCTTTTTCTAGTCCTTCTTGAGCCGATTCTGTTAAAGACATATAATAACTAAATGACACGAAATCCACTGTGTGTTCACGCAATATTTCTCTATCATTTGGCGCCATCTTTACGTAGATATTTTTTCTTTCCAACATACGCTCGATCATCACCGGATACTCCCCGAACACTTGCACATCTGCAAAGAAGTAATTATGAAGGTTTTTCTTTAATGTTACTTCAACATCTTTAGGGTCACATGTATGTGGATAGGTAGTGAGCTTCGTTAACATGCAGCCCACTTGACTCCCTTCAATGATTCGGTGGCAATCTGCAGTAACTAACGCAGATGCAACAAACTGATGGTGCAACGCTTGATATACAAGCTCTTCTTCCTTCCCTTCAGGACAAAGATCTGGAATAATTCCAGCCGTTGTAAAAGGATGTCTATGAATACTATCAATTTCATTAAATGTTAGCCAGTATTTCACCAAATTTTTATAACGATGCAAGCAAACGTGACAAAATCGAACAAAATGATCGATCACTTTTCTTTCTACCCATCCATTATATTTAATACTTAATGCTAATGGCATTTCATAATGCGACAATGTCACAATTGGTTCTATACCTAATTTTCTCATTTCTGAAAATACATTTTCGTAAAATTGCAATCCTTTTTCATTTGGTTTCTCTTCTTCTCCTGTTGGAAAGATCCTACTCCAAGCAATAGATACACGTAAGACTTTAAAACCCATTTCTGCAAATAAAGCTAAGTCTTCTTTATAACGATGGTAAAAATCGATTCCTCGTCGTTTAGGATAAACTTTGTCACCCTTATCTTTTCTTGCTTTTTCAATAAACTCGGAAGATATGGCAACATGCCCTTCGTAATCATCCAAACTTAAATTTGATTTGTACGTAGCCATATCCGCAACGGACAAGCCTTTCCCATCTATATTCCATGCTCCCTCTACTTGATTGGCAGCCATTGCACCGCCCCATAAAAAATGCTTTGGAAATCCTTTTTTTGTCATGGTTTATTCGCCTACCTTTTTTATTGTCATAATCGTATCTTTTGTATCAACTTGAACGTGCTTTGCATCACTCGGCATTTCAACGGCGTAATCCTCTTTATTTGTGACAACACATACAATGACAGGGTCAAAGCCCTCATCGATAAGTTTTTCGAGATCAAACGTTAATAATAAGTCACCTTGCTTCACTTCATCGTCCACGCTTACTTTCGACTCAAAGTATTTACCGTTTAATTGAACGGTATCGATTCCTACATGGAACAACACCTGAGCACCATTTGCTAACTTCATTCCTAAGGCATGATTCGTATTAAATATCATTTCAATTTTCCCAGCAACAGGAGCATACAATTCGCCTTTAACCGGTATGATCGCAACTCCTTCTCCCATTATTTTCGTAGAAAAGACATCATCTTTCACTTCAGTTAGCGGCATTAATTCTCCCTCGACAGCACTTTTCAACACCTCATTATCATCGGTTACTTGAATGGGTTTGACATTTTCTTGCGTTTCTTCAGGATCTTTTTTTTCTCTAAAAAGAATCAATGCTGCAATAAATGCGGTAGCAAAGGAAATAATTAAACCAAATATAGCATAAAGAATATTTTTTGGTAGTTCCTCTGAAATAAACATCGTTAAACTAGCTAAACCTGGACCTACCGGAACAAACGCTTGTATACCAACTAGTCCAATAAATGCACCTCCGACAAAAGATCCAATCATGACACTATATAATACTTTTTTATATTGAATGGTCACCCCGTATAGTGCAGGTTCTGTAATACCGAATAGCGCGGAAATACCTGCTGAGATTGCTGTCGCTTTTAGTTTTTTATCTTTTGTTCGAATAGCTACGGCAAAACAAGCGCCACTCTCAGCAATATTATGTGCAAGAGATGCCGGTAGATATAGAATCTCTTTTCCCATTTCTCCAAGAGTCGTGATTACGTAAGGAACCATAGCTTTATGCATACCCGTAGCTACCATGAACGGAAGTATAGCCGCCAACAATGGCACCGCAATCCAACCTACATATTCAAAAATCGTTAAAATAACAGATGCAAATCCTTGACCTAATGTAAATCCAAAAGGCCCTAATAGTAACAATGCTATCGGCGCTGTCATCGCCATTGACATCATTGGAACAAAGAAAATACGTATTGGTTTTGGTGATATCTTTGTCCAGAACTTTTCAACCTGCGCAAATACGATAACCGTAAGAATAGCAGGAAAAACTTGATAAGAATAACCTACATTTTGTAGACTAAAGGTGAAAAGTGCTGTTCCATCCTCCATCATTGCTATCATATTTGGCAACAATAGGACACCAACAGTAGAAGCTGCCACTAGCATATTTGCTCTTAATTTATTCGCAGTAGTAATTGCAACTAATATGGGTAGGAAATATAATGGCGCATCACCAATCAACATAAAAATTTGATAGGCCTCACTATTCGAATCCATCACGCCAATTAATGATAATAGCATTAGTACTGATTTTAAAACACCGCCACCAGCAATGGCTGGAATTAAAGGTTGAAATACTCCAACTAGAAAATCAAGGAGAACGCTTCCAATTCTACGCTTTTCTTTTGATTGGTTACTCCCTTCTCCGTTAACAGTGCCACCCAATTCATTTACAACTTCATCATATACTTCCACCACTTCATTACCGATGACCACCTGACATTGCGCAGTCATTTTTACAGCCATGACACCCTCAATCTGCTCCAACTTAGCTACATCTGCTTTACGGTTGTCAACTAGTGAGAATCGAAGTCTTGTGGAACAATGTTCAAAATGTGAAATATTCTCTTTCCCACCTACCCTTTTAATGACTTCTTTAGCAACCTGTTTGTAATCCAATTTTTATCCCCCACTTTCTCTTTATTTCTTCAAACAAACAAAAAAAGGACCTAAAACAACAAATGTTACCATTTGTCGAATTTAGATCCTGCCTGCTTTACCAGTCACATGTCTTTTGTTTATTTGATTTAGCTACATTATATAACTATTGTTTTGTAAGCGTCAACATATTTTTCGACATATTTATTACTTATTCGTGAACGTAACGCAACTTTTATGTGGGGGATTTTTACATGAAATAAACAAGATAATTCCCCACAAAATATAAACGGAATAGACGTATTTGATTTATATAAAATGATTAGACAGAACATTTTAAGAGACTTAGCAGTAAATAAAGCGATAGATATTCTTAGAATTAATCCTCCCTTCTTTTTGCTGTTTTGACAAGTTCAACGTTATAATAACCCCAAGTTGTATAAAGTAGAAAAGTGGACATTTTACTTTACTATTTACCTGCAGCTATGTTTGCTTTCATTTCTTCCACACACTCTACCTCAAACCCTAGGTCTACTAGCATCTTATGATCCTCAGTGCCTTCTTGACCTGACGTGGTTAAGTAATCTCCAACAAAAATAGAATTTGCTGCATATAGTCCAAAGGGTTGTAAAGAGCGGAGATTTACTTCCCTTCCGCCAGAAATGCGAATTTCCTTTGTTGGGTTAACAAAACGGAAAAGCGCTAATACCTTTAAACAATACATTGGATTTAATTCATTTACGCCTTCTAAAGGTGTACCATCAATGGCATGTAAAAAGTTCACTGGAATGGAATCTGCATCTAACAATTTTAAGCTGTTTGCCATGTCCACGATGTCTTGCTTCGATTCTTTCATCCCAACAATGACACCTGAACAAGGAGACATCCCAGCATTTTTCACCATTTCTACTGTATTTACTCGGTCGTCATAGGTGTGCGATGTGGTTATATTAGAATGATTTTTTTCCGATGTATTAATATTATGATTATACCTGTCAACTCCCGCTTCCCTTAAGCGCAACGCTTGTTCCGGCTTTAATAATCCAAGACAAGCACATATTTTCATGCCATAAGTTGCTTTTATTTCTTTTACAGCATTCACCACATGATCAATTTCCTTATTTGAAGGGCCACGTCCACTTGCCACAATACAATATGTTCCAACATTTAAGTCATTGGCACGTTTTGCTCCCTTTAGGAGAGTCTCTTTATCTACCATTTTATATGTATCAATAGTCGCTTTTGAAATAGAGGACTGAGAACAGTAGCCACAATTCTCTGGACAGAGGCCTGATTTTGCATTCACAATTATATTTAGCTTTACTTTTTTGCCGTAGTACCGCTTACGAATTTGAAAGGAAGCATGCATCAGCAATAAAATATCTTCATCAGGACATTCCAAAATAGAAAGTGCCTCATCATTTGCAATACTTTCACCCTCTAACGCCTTATTTGCAAGCTTTATCCATTGATCCATGTTGTTCCCTCCATTCTTTTACATCAATATAGTATTCCTAAGTCATTTATGGATGAATATCAGTAACCCCACTATTTGAGCGGGAGCTAACGAACGCTAACGTCATGATTCACGCAACGATCAACCAGTAGGAGAAGAACGAAAATGTCCACTGATTGTAGGTTCGTTATAAAATGTCGTAATTAATTGTTAACATTAAATAATTATAGTTAACAATATAAATAATAAATACATCACCCTATTTTGTCAATTGGGTGATGTATTTATTTTGGAATGTAAAGAGTTTACAAAGCTTCTTTCTTAGGACCTCAGCTTGTAGGGAGGATACTTTGACCTAAGATTTGCCCTTCTGTTAAACAACTTCATATAAGTACAAACACCGAAAATTGTGAAAAGTATGTCCGTACCTACGCGAATGAGTAAATCGAAGTCAAATTCAATTATTGTAAACAAAAAAGCATGATTCATCGACCAATTGCAGCATTTGTCCACACATGGTACGCTGACAAAGTTTTTGGAAAATCGAGCATCACAAGTGGCTCAATTAACGGGTAGCTATCCAAAGCAACGTCTCAACGCACTTGATAGGACTACTTTAGAGTCACTTGAATACTATAGAGCTGTGCTAAAAGCGAGAGAACTTGTAGCAGAATTTAAAGATATCTATCATTCTGCAGTGGAGATAGGTAAAGAAAAGATCGAGCCTTTAAAAAATTGGTACATGTCTGTTAAGGAAGCAAGGAGAAAAAGGGCTGCAGCTAAAGAGGAGGAAGATTATGATTGGTGTGGTGAACACGGCTGTTACCGCCTTGATGATTATACTATCGATACCTCTTATGATTCCATTTACGGTAATAGCCCAACTCTAAGAAAAAAAGATGTAGGCTATATCGATGCAGAAACTGCACAAGCTACCATAGCCTTTCGAGAAGCTATAGAGAATGGGGATCTTGTCATTGAAGATGACAGTGTTAGCGACGATGATGAAGATATTTTTCAAGGCCAAATAAGGGCCGCCCAAGAAGGATACAGCTATTGGACAGGGAAAGAAATATCTGAAAAGGAAGCAAAACGAATTATTCTTGCAGCGCGGGTCGCTGCTATTATTAATAATTATAGTCCGATGTTTGGCGCTAGGAGAGGCCCTGGTAACATATCACTAAAAAATATTAGACGTGCTGATTCAACTTCTAAAAATAAAAATAGCAACAACAATAATGTTAATTCTAGCCAAAATAATAATGTTCCAAATGTTAATAAGGGCAATAATGTAGATGATATATTGCAAGGGGCTACCCCTGGTAGAGCAACTAAGGGTAAGGCAACTCAATACGATAAATCTGGTGGGTTTAATCAAGCAACGAATGACTTTAACAGTATGGGAGTTACTAATGTACCTACTATACCTAATGGTATAGTAGGTACATTACCAGATGGTAGAACTGTTAATGTAAGAAATAATTGTTCTGACGGTAGGCCAACACTAGAAATTTTTGATGGTAAAAATTCTATTAAGATTCGTTATGGGGAGTGAAAAAAATGAATGAACAATGGGAAAGATGGGAACCTATAAAGAGATTATCGAACAAGTATTATATTGAATCCATTTCAGATAGTATTAAATGTTTTAAAATAACTCTTTGTGAATCCAATGATGAAAGAAAAAAAGTGGAAGTAATATTCGATGATTCAGTACATGCGTATAGAAGTACCGATGAAAGCTTTAATCTTAAAACGATAAATACACTTGATGAGCATTATGGAACAAAATTTTATTCAAATTGGACATTTTTTAAAGTTAATAATTCTGAGTATACCAACTGGCTTTATGAACAGTCCTATGGTATTGCTGCTTCTCAACCCCTAATACATTTTTGTTTAATAGCAAGTGATTCAATAGTAGATGTTATCGCTGCATACGAACCAAAAATAGAAAGAATTAGCTAATAAAAATTGTAGTAACTTATCCAGAAGAAACCTTGATGCTCAGTCCCCTCAAGGTTTCATTCTTGTATGGTTACCCAGTGGTAGCTATCTAATTCCCTTATTCTTATAACTATATCCCTACTAAAACAATCTTGTATAAAATATTCTGTACATAGAATAAATACTAACAAATTATATAACCTATATACTTTAACTTTTTGATTTAGACTAGCCCCAATCTCCATCATTTCCAACCTTCAAAATATAACTCTCGTTTCCCTCTAGCTTATAAAAATATTTAATTCCGCAAAAAATTGCAACATTAGATTTGCTACCATAGCAAGGGGTGAATCTGCTGATGGCACTATTGTCTCAATAGCGATAAAATAATAGTATCAGAAGGAAAATAAAGTAAAACACAGGACAGGCATTTAATGACGTTAAAAGTGAAGGCAATGCTCTCGCTTCACAAATAAAGGATGTTTTAGAATCTAGCAGTCCCCAACTTTCTACAAACTATGGTGGGCTTAGTTCCAACATTACCAGCACGATCATGCGTTCTCATATTGATAGGGATGGAAAAGGATCGGTAGAAGTGTTACAAGAAATTCAGAAGTAATCGTAAATGTTACAAACGCAAAAATAATACTCAAAAAGGACAGTAATGATAGCTTTATTTTAACAGGGTATCCTGTTAAATAGAAAGAAAGGATAGAGTTTATGGATGAAACTTATGATCATTTAGAGGAATTGGAAGATTTTTTAGGAGGAACATTTCATCAAGATATCAGCTCTCCTGAACAAGCATTCGATGAGTTTATAATCAAAGCTAGCAAAGAATGTCTAATGTCTACAATCAAGGATTGTGAGAAGTTTTTGAATAGTAGTTTAACAAAACAAGAAAAAGAAAATATTATTAAAAATAATGCAGAAGTTTATTTTCCAGCTATTGAATTAAGCCCACTACAATGGTTAAATCAATTAGTAGAGCGAATGAAAGAAGCAGTGAAAGTAAAATAAAATATCTTTATGATAACCTTGCTTGGCTCACAATGCCTTTCAAGGTTTATTTAGGATAGATAATATTCTCCGACAGCAGGCACTCATGATAAAATAGCAGGGGGGACACTAAAACCCCTGCTATTTTTTTATCACTTAAACAATATCTGAAACGTCTGATGTCCCGCAACCCTCTCCACTTGTAAGTTGTTCTGTCGTTGGAAAATACGAACAGCACTTCTTATTTTGGATCCAAAGATACCATCTACAGCTCCTGGATCGCTATCGCCATACCCTGAATCAATAAAAATTTTAGTCATGATCAATGCAAGAAAAGACGGTAGCTATATTCCTAAGTCCACTTTGTTCAATGCTTTCAGCAGGATACTTAAGAAATCCGAACTAGCCCCCTTGCCTATCCACTCCCTTAGACATACACATGCTGTTTTACTTCTAGAAGCAGGTAATGGATCTGAAATAAATCCAATAACGTTTGAGACACAGCAGTATCCAAGTCACCGCAGATGTTTATTCACACATAAGTAAGAAGATACAAAAAGATAGCATGAAGAAGTTCGAGGACTATACTAAAAATATCCTCGATTAATTTTTTATAAAAATTTTAGGTCAAATTTAGGTCAAAACCTAATCTGTCGCTAGAAAAAGTAACTTGACCTAAAATAAGAAACCCCTGAAGCCTCACAGCAACAGGGGTTTGTCTTATTAATAAGTTTGTAGGTACTGGTCGCGCTCCCAAGGGTGAACTTGTGTGCGGAACATATCCCACTCAATTTCCTTCGCTTCGATAAAGTGCTCAAGAGCATGTTTACCGAGGGAGTTGGTGATTGTTTCGTTCTTACCAAGTGCATCAATTGCCTCTTTAAGCGTAGCTGGTAGCGCTTCAATACCTTCAGCTTGACGCTCTTCAAGGTCCATTGCATAGATATTGCGGTCAGTTTCAGGTGGCGGAGAAAGCTTTTTCTTCACGCCATCTAGACCAGCGGCCAACATAGCAGCCATTGCTAAGTATGGGTTAGCAGCTGGGTCTGGACTACGTACTTCAATACGCGTGCTCAAACCTCGAGAAGATGGAATACGCACAAGTGGTGAACGGTTACGTAATGACCAAGCAATGTAGCAAGGTGCCTCATAGCCAGGAACTAAACGCTTATAAGAGTTAACAGTTGGGTTAGTAATCGCAGTAAAGGCATCTGCATGTTTAAGGATACCACCTAAGAACTGCATGGCCGTTTCACTCAACTGGTTGTCAGTATTAGGATCGAAGAATGCATTCTCTCCGTCTTTAAATAAAGACATATTGGCATGCATCCCGCTTCCGTTTACACCAAACAATGGTTTTGGCATGAATGTCGCATGCAAGCCATGTTTACGTGCAATAGTTTTAACTACGAGTTTAAACGTTTGAATGTTATCACACGTTGTAACAGCATCAGCATATTTAAAATCAATCTCGTGCTGCCCAGGAGCTACTTCATGGTGAGATGCTTCAATTTCAAAGCCCATGTCTTCTAGCTCTAATACGATATCACGGCGGCAGTTTTCCCCTAAGTCCGTTGGAGCCAGGTCAAAATAACCACCTTTATCATTCAGTTCAAGTGTTGGTTCACCGCGCTCATCATTTTTGAATAAGAAGAATTCTGGCTCAGGTCCAATATTGAAATCTGTAAAGCCAAGATCTTTCGCTTGTTGAAGAACCTTTTTTAACACACCGCGAGGGTCCCCTTCAAATGGTGTACCATCCGGGCTGTATACGTCACAAATTAATCGTGCTACTTTCCCTTTTTCAGGAGTCCATGGGAAGATGACCCATGTATCAAGGTCAGGGTAAAGATACATATCCGACTCTTCAATACGGACAAACCCTTCAATTGAAGATCCATCAAACATCATTAAATTGTCTAACGCTTTAGTTAACTGATCAACAGGAATTTCAACGTTTTTGATAATACCTAGTAAATCTGTAAATTGTAGTCGGATAAATCTTACGTTTTCTTCATCTGCCATGCGTAAAATGTCTTCTCTAGAATACTTACTCATTCTTTTCTTCTCCTCCTTCAAAATATGGGCTACTTAGAATTGGAGCATCAGCTAAACCATGAAAAGTAAAGCCCCCAGAAACTCCTCCAATTTAGAAGAATTGTGTCCATTCGGAATAGAACAAACATTCAAATTCTTCTTTAATTAACGATAGTCACATGATAACGGAGATTAAAGTCCTTATGTTCAATCTTGTCAGATTTTCTGACAGGGAAATTTTCTGACAAAGATTTCTTTAAAGACTAATGTCACTTTACCCCTTTTCTTACATCATTACTCATGATCTTGAGAAATTAAACGAGATGTCTTTTAACTAATACATTTGCAGCTTCTGTTACAGCAAGTTTAACATGCTCAAATGTTAATCCCCCTTGAACATAAGCAGTATAAGGCGGGCGAAGCGGACCATCCGCCGACAATTCAATACTGGACCCTTGTATAAAGGTACCAGCTGCCATAATGACATCATCCTCATAGCCTGGCATATAGCTCGGCTGCGGAGCTACATGAGCATCCACAGGTGACGCACTTTGAATCGCCTGACAAAACGCAATCATAGCCTCCTTATTTGGAAAAGAGACAGACTGAATAAGATCGGTACGTAAAGCATCCCATCTCGGCTCAGTTGTCATGCCAAGACCATTTAGAAAGTACGAGGTAAACATCGCCCCCTTTAATGCTTCGTTCACAACATGAGGTGCAAGGAAGAAACCTTGATACATATCACGCAACGTGTTTAAGTTTGCACCACCTTCTAATCCAATTCCAGGAGCGGTCAGTCTATTTCCACACAAGTCTATTAAAGCTTTTCCCCCTACTATGTAACCACCTGATTTTGCCAATCCACCCCCTGGATTTTTTATTAGAGACCCCGCAGTCAGATCAGCACCCACTTCTGGCGGCTCCACTGTCTCTACAAATTCACCGTAACAGTTATCAACAAAAACAATCACGTCTTTTTTTATTTTTTTTACAGCATTTATAACCTCACGAATTTTTGCAACCGATAGCGAGGGGCGGTCAGCATAGCCCTTCGACCGTTGAATACCAATCACCTTTGTTTTATTAGTGATCGCTTTCCCCACTTCCTCTAAATCCACGTCACCATTTTTTAATGGGATATCTTTGTATGTGACACCGAAATCTTTTAATGAGCCTGAACCAGCTTCCCCTCTTACGCCGATAACTTCTTCAAGTGTATCGTAAGGTTTACCCGTTACATATAGCAATTCCTCCCCCGGTCGTAAAACACCGAAGAGAGCAGTACTTATCGCATGTGTCCCTGAAACGATTTGTGGGCGTACGAGCGCTGCTTCTGCACCAAACACGTGGGCATAGACGTGTTCTAACGTGTCCCTCCCTGTGTCATCATAACCATACCCCGTAGAGGCGTGAAAATGAAAGTCAGAAACAGCATTATCTCTAAATGCCCGCAGTACTTTTGCTTGGTTTGTTTCACTTATTTTATTTCGTTCCAAAAATTTGTTTTGTAAAGCCAGCACTGCTTTATCAGCTTGTTCTCTTAAAGTTTGTTCTGTCATAACGTGTTGAAACCTCACCTTTTTAAAATTAGTCAAAGTCGTTATTTCGTTTTTTTAATTCGTGGTAAATAGCAGATGCAGGAGGCGCATAGCCTTCTACAATATAGTGTTCATGTTCTTCATTAAATGTTTGTTTCACTAAAAGTGTTTCACTTTGCAAACGGTGAAGCCACTTTCCTTCGTCTGCACTTAAATAAACCATATAAGGGATAAATTGTTCTTCCATCACACTTTGAATTTTAAGTTTAAGCTTGTCCAAATCAGACTTATTATGAGCACTAATCAATATAGAAGGTCCTTGCCCAGTTGCTATAAAGTCATCGGTAATAAGATCTCTTTTATTATACACTGTAAGAACTGGTATGTGATTGGCATCCATGTCATCTATTAATTGATAAACGGTTTTCTCATGATTAACAAAATCATCATGCGAGCTGTCCACCACATGTAAAATTAAATCCGCCTCTTTTAGTTCCTCAAGGGTTGAACGAAAAGCGGCGATCAGTGTTGTTGGAAGCTTTTGAATAAACCCCACTGTATCTGTCATAAGAATATCAATCCCAGCTGGAAGCTTAAGCTTTTTCGTAGTAGGGTCAAGGGTAGCAAATAATTGATCTTCCACATAGATGTCGGTATCAGATAACTTATGAAGTAACGTTGACTTTCCCGCATTTGTGTAGCCTACAAGAGAAATTTGAAACGCTTGATTTTTCTTTCGGCGTTCACGGTATCGTTCACGATGAGAAACAATTTGGGCTAATTGAGCTCTTAATTCATCCATTCGTGTTCTTATATGACGTTGATCTATTTCGAGTTGTGTTTCCCCTGGTCCCCTCGTGCCTATTCCGCCCCCAAGGCGGGACAATATATGCCCCTGCCCTCTAAGTCTCGGTAAAATATATGTTAACTGGGCTAATTCTACTTGAAGCTTCCCTTCTTTAGACCTAGCCCTTTTAGCAAAAATATCCAAAATAAGTTGTGTGCGGTCAATAACAGGACTCTCAATTTGTGTTGATAAATTACGTAATTGAGAAGGAGAAAGCTCATCGTTGAAAATAACAAGGTCGGCTTTTTTTTCTTCAACAAGTGCTTTAAGCTCTTCTACTTTCCCTTTTCCTAAATAGGTAGCTGTATGAGGGTGTTCTAAGCTTTGAAACAACTGAGCTTTTACATATCCGCCTGCCGTTTTCGTCAATGCTTCCAGCTCTTCCATACGATATAAAAAATCCTCTTCTCTTGTGGATTTTAACCTCACGCCAGCGAGAACAACAGATTCTTCTGTTACGTTTAAACGGTTTTCTTTCACGCAAACCTTCCTTTCACGATCACTCTATCATTATTTTTTGAAAAGCCTTCGTAAAATCTACTTTCATGAGTGTTAATAAGCTTTCTTGATTATAACTGCCTTGGTGCATCAATCTTACTGCCTGCATACGAATGGCTTTTTCTAACAGATTTCTTATAAAACGGCCGTTACTAAAATGCTTTCGTTCATAGTCTTTAGAAATCATAAGTAATTCTTGGATATAGTCAACAGCTCCTGGACTAATATGATAGTCTCTTTCTTTTGCCATCTGATGTAACATCTCCAAAAGTTCTTCTGATGTGTAATTCGGGAATGTCACTACCATTGGGAATCTCGACGGCAATCCTGGGTTTAGTTGTAAAAAATGATCCATTTCTTTTGGATAACCTGCAAGGATTAGCACAAAATTGTGTTGACGATCTTCCATGACTTTCACGAGTGCATCAATCGCTTCTTTGCCAAAATCCTTTTCACCACCACGAGCAAGCGAATAGGCTTCATCAACAAATAATATGCCTCCCATCGCTTTTTCTACTAAGTCTCGCGTTTTTTGAGCCGTATGACCGATATACTCCCCAACAAGATCGGCACGCTCCACTTCAAGAAGGTGGCCTTTTTCAAGGACCTTCATATCTTTAAGAAGCTTAGCAATCAATCTAGCTACCGTTGTTTTCCCAGTGCCAGGATTCCCTTTAAAAACCATGTGCAGTGCTTGGCGACTCGTCTTCAATCCTTTTTCTTCTCTAATCGAGTTTAAATAAAGCCACGCATACATCTCACGAACAAAGGATTTCATCATATCCAATCCTACATAACGATCAAATTCTTTCATAATGGCGTGGTATTCCTTATGGTCTTTAAAAGCAGGTGGATCACTCTGCTGTATAAGACCTTCAGTTGCTATCTTATTCTCTGATTTAATTACCACATTGATTTGTCCTCGTTTATTTAATCTGGCAGACTGAACCAATGAAGTCACCACCTCTTATAATATAGTGGATACCATCCTGTCACAACTACTATACGCAACCGATGAAAAAGGTGTGACAAATGCCTAGAAAGAGGTAACATACAAGTTTTTACGCTTCAATTCAGTCCCCTTTGGAAGGATAACAGGTAGGGTGGTTCTTTAAAAATTGTGTGTGTTCCATTAAGAAAAGATACATTATCCCTTTTTGTTTAAAATGTTCTAGGCGAAAAGAAAAGACAAAAGGGTAAGAAAGCCCGGCACATGGCCGGACTTTCTATGACTTATTGTCTTGATTTAATTGAACATTACGTTGTGGTGAAAAAGTAGAAATTGCATGTTTATAGACGAGTTGTTGTTTGCCATCCGTATCGAGAATAACTGTGAAATTATCAAAGCTTTTCACCTGTCCTCTAAGCTGAAAACCGTTTAAAAGAAAAACAGTCACAGGAATGTTTTCTTTCCTTAATTGATTTAAGAATTGATCTTGAATATTGACAGATTGTTGTTTCATTGTCATGTGCCTCCTCTTCTCGCATTATTAACTATATTCGCTATTTATAACAACTTTCCTGCTAAAAAATCTTCAATTTCCTTTTCCCTTTTTTCCCGATCATCTGTCATATTAAACCAATGAATCGTCATTTTATTTCTAAACCACGTTAATTGGCGTTTAGCAAAACGCCGAGAATTTCGTTTTAACAAATCAATAGCATCCTCTTTAGTCAGCTCACCCTTGAAATATGAGATAATTTCTTTATAGCCAATGGCTTGCATTGATTGACATTGGTGATAGCCCATATTATAAAGTTGTTCTACTTCTTCAAATAAGCCATTCTCAACCATCATATCTACCCGTTCATTGATTCGAGCATAAAGTATTTCTCGTTCCATCGTTAACCCTATAACGATTGGTGTATATGAACTTGATAAAGGTGTTTGTTCATCACCTCTGAGCGGCTTTCCTGTTAGGTGATAAACTTCAAGTGCTCTTATAACTCGCCTCACATTATTTGGATGCAACTCTTGATAACTAGCAGGGTCTATTTTTTGAAGTTTATTATGTATTGCCTCTTTACCATATTGCTCTGCATATGCCTCCATCTTCTCTCTGAAAACAGGGTCTCCCTGCGCTTCAGTGAAGTGATAATTATATATAACAGCATTGACATAGAGGCCTGTCCCACCTACGAGAAGCGGCAGTTTATTTTGTGTATGAAGCGAACAGATCACCTGTTTAGCTTCCGCTTGAAAATCAGCTACAGAGAAGGCATCATCTGGATTGACGATATCAATCATATGGTGGGGGATTCCCGCCATTTCTTGCTGCATTATCTTAGCTGTCCCGATATCCATTCCTCGGTAAACTTGCATAGAGTCACCGCTGACGATTTCACCATGAAATTTTTTAGCTAATCGAATACTTAGGGCTGTCTTTCCCACAGCAGTAGGGCCTACAATGACAACTAGCGGCTTGTGATTTATCATGTCTTTCACTCTACTCTCTTTTGACATTCAATACTTCCAAATTGATACGTAGCAGATGGTCGCTTCTGCACATTGAACCCGAACGCGTCAAAACGCTCACTTCGAAAGTGATCCTTTAAGACGACTCTTTTTCGTGCAACTCTCACGGCTTCCCGAATAGCAGAATGCGTTAATGGCTCATAATTAGCATACGTGCGCAAAGGACTAATACCGGCTGCGTCGTGTACTTTATACTCAAACATGGGGTCAAAGTATATCACGTCCACGCTATTATCAGGTTGCTTAAGTAACCACTCTAAATGAGAACAGTATAAAACCGTAATCCGTCTCATTGCATCATCAAGGGGTTTAAAAGATGACGCATAAGACGAAAACCCTTCTTTCACAATAAGAGAAATCACTTCGGACGCCTCAAGTGCTATCACTTTACCTGATGGACCAACGGCCATGCTGGCTAGCTGGGCGTCTGCTCCCAACCCTAACGTAGCATCAACTACTAAATCTCCTTTTTTTAGGTCACAAGCATCAATTAGAGAGTCGCTTCCATGTTTCATCCAATATTTAGCCCTAAACATGGCACTATTTGGATGAAAAAATAACGGGTCATCACGATGTGGGTGGAAAGCCTCAATCCGGTCATGTGAAACGATAAAAATTGTCGTATTAAAGGTCATTTTTAATAAGTTAATCGGCCGCTTATGACGTCTTTCAAATAGAAGCCCCCATTCGTTCGCAATTCTTTCTGCTTTTGCAATAATTTTGTGAGATGTTCGCGCCGATGTTGTCACAATTCCTTTTAGAGTCATAATAGTACCTTTCAATTTTAGTTACATAATTCGTTTAAATAGTCTTTCAATTTCATAAGTAGAATAGTGTATAATAATTGGCCGGCCATGGGGACAGGTATATGGTTCACTACACGTACGCAAGGTTTCAAGGAGCTGGAACATCTCATCCTTCGTTAAATGTCGATTTGCTTTTATTGCTGCTTTACACGACATTAAAATAGCCGCTTCTTCCCGTAATTTCCCTATATGAATCGTCCGCTCATTTTTTAACTGTTCTATCATATCAGCTATTATTTCCTCTTCTTGTCCCTCGGGAAACCAAACAGGGCAGGACCTAACCATATACGTTTTAGTCCCAAAAGGTTCTAAGAAAAGCCCTACTTGTTCTAATACATGACGATGCTCATTAATTAGCGCTTCTTCTGCCGTTGTCATTTCAAACGTTAATGGCACGAGCAGGTCTTGCACCCTAGTATCTGTGTCAGCAAGTTTGTCACGAAAGTACTCATATTTAATTCGTTCTTGTGCAGCATGTTGGTCAATCATATATAAGCCTTGATCATTTTGCGCTAGAATATACGTGCCATGCAATTGACCAATCGGATAAAGGACCGGCACATCGGCAGCAGACGTACTATCTATTACCTCATTAACAGGAGGTAATAGCGTCTCCGTAGAGTTTTCCTCGCTTTCTTCTTCATTGTTAGCAAGAAACTCCTCCTGTTCTTGCTTCTTGTCAATGCTTTCATCGGGAATATAGTGTGTATCTGCTATACTTGTATGATGTCGTGATGACGGAGGTGTTTCGTGAATCGTCACTGCTGTGTCTACCTCAGTTTGTCGGTCATCTATTAAGGAACGTCCTTCTTTTTTCTCTTCAGCAGGAGCAGGCATAGCCTCTTGACTTTTTGTGTTATGTTCAAAAACGAATGGTACTTGTTCAGATTTTGGGTGGGATGCACGCGCTGGCTTCGTCATATCTGGAATGAGATGCACCTGTTTAAACGCATCTTGAATCATCGCCTGCACTAACTCCTGCAACTGCGCCTCCTTACTAATTCGCACTTCTAGCTTAGAAGGATGGACATTTACATCCAACAGTATTGGGTTCATATCAATGTGCAACACTGCCAAAGGAAATTTTCCAATAGGTAAAAGTGTGTGATAACCTTGTTGAATAGCTTTCATAAGTGGATAATTTCTCACATAGCGTCCATTCAGGATTGTGGACATGTATGATCTGTTAGATCGACTAATTTCAGGCTTGGCAATAAAGCCTTTCACTGTAAAATCAAGTGATTCAGCAGAAACATCGATGAGTTTTTTAGCTACTGATGAGCCATATATGGCAGCTATTACGCGCTTTAGATCCCCATTCCCCATCGTTTGAAGTAACATCTTTTCATTATGAGTTAAAATAAATGACACATCAGGGTGAGAAAGGGCCATACGATTTAATACATCTGAAATGTGTCCCAGTTCTGTATGGATCGTTTTTAAATATTTTAACCGAGCTGGCGTATTAAAAAATAAATCCGAGACAACGATCTCTGTACCTTTTCGCGGAGCTGTTGTGTTCCGATGTGTAATACGCCCCCCTTCAAGCATCATTTCATAACCCTCTTGATGGCCTGTACTCGTCTTGATCAGAAGTTTAGACACAGAAGCGATACTCGGGAGCGCTTCCCCTCGAAAACCGAGTGTTTTGATACGGAACAAATCTTGATCGTATTTAATTTTACTCGTAGCATGCCTGTCAAAGGCTGTTTCTAAATCGTCACTTTCTATGCCATCCCCGTCATCAAGAACACGAATAGACGTAAGTCCCCCTTCATCCACATCTACACGAATCACCCGGCTATTCGCATCTATTGCATTTTCCACTAGTTCTTTTACAACAGAAGCTGGACGTTCCACAACTTCTCCCGCTGCTATTTTGTTGGATAAGTGCTCATTAAGTTGAAAAATTTTAGCCACGTTCTCACCTCCCCTTTAATGACTTAGTTTACGTTGTAATTTATCAAGTAGTTGTATGGCTTCAATTGGACTTATATGAAGCAAATTAACGGTTTCTAAATCCTCGAGCACTTTTTTCTGTGCTTTCGTTAAATGATCTTTTTTAGTCCCTGGTTCGACACTGTCAGCTGGAAACAAGCTTAATTGGGTAGGCTGATTACCTTCCTCTGTTTGGAAAAAGGACGATCGACCCTCTTTCACCTCTTCAGATACCTTTAATCGGTGAGCTTGTATGTCCGACTGTTCTTTTTCAAATTCCGCTAAAATAACTTTCGCACGGTTAATCAATTTATCAGGTAGCTCCGCTAATTCAGCAACGTAAATACCATAACTTCGATCAGCCGCACCGTCTACAACTTTATGTAAAAAGACAACGGTCCCATTTTCCTCTTTTGCCGATACGTGCACGTTTTTAAGTTTCGGTAACTCATTTTCCAAATGTGTTAGCTCATGGTAGTGAGTGGAAAATAACGTCTTCGCCCCGATCTCGTTATGAATGTATTCAATGATCGCCTGAGCAAGGGACATGCCATCATACGTTGATGTTCCCCGTCCGATTTCATCTAATAAGATTAAACTATTTCTCGTAGACTTTGAAACAGCATGCTTTGTTTCCAACATCTCTACCATAAAGGTGCTCTGTCCGTGAGCAAGGTCATCAGCAGCACCGATTCGTGTGAAAATTTGATCAAAAATTGGTAACTTTGCATTCGTAGCTGGTACATAACAGCCTGTTTGAGCCATGACAGAAATCAACGCTAGTTGGCGCATATACGTACTTTTACCTGCCATATTTGGTCCAGTAATTAAAAGTAATTCCCGATCGTCCCCTAGTACGATATCGTTTGCTACATAGTCTCCATCATCAATCATTTTTTCTACAACTGGATGTCTCCCTTCACGAATTTCCACATTTCCAGCTGGCTTCAATTCTGGTTTCACGTACCTGTACTTCTCAGCAACTTCTGCAAAACTCTGCAGAACGTCAAAAATACTAATCACATTTGCTAGTTGTTGTAACGGCCGAATAAACGTTTTAACTTGTTCTCGAATCGCCATAAATAGTTCATACTCTAATTTACCGCTCTTTTCTTCGGCTTCTAAAATAAGCGCTTCTTTTTCTTTCAAATCTTCCGTAATAAAACGCTCTGCATTTGTTAATGTTTGTTTCCGCTCATAACGCCCTTCAGGTAATTGTGGTAAATTAGGTTTTGTCACTTCAATATAATAACCAAACACTTTGTTAAAGCCTACTTTTAGTGACCTAATACCAGTGATTTCTTTCTCCTTCTTTTCAAGAGCGGCTATCCACGCTTTACCATTCTTCATCGCATCTCTATAGTCATCAAGCTGTTCGGAATAATGGTCTTTAATGATCCCGCCCTCCGTTATACTCACAGGACAATTTTCTTCTACACTCTTCTCAAGCAAATCTCGTAATTCACTGCAATCACTAATGTTTTCCATAAGTAAGTTGCCATAAGAGCTGTTTAATTCACGCAACGTTTTAAAGATATCAGGTATTTTCTCAAGCGACTTTTTAAGTTGAATAAGGTCCCTTCCATTCACATTTCCAAATGCCACACGGCCTGATAGTCGTTCCAAATCGTAGACCCCTTGCAACTGCTCTTGTAACGATTCTCTCTCAAAAAAATGCTCTATTAACTTATCGACAAGTTCATGCCTATTTTCTATTGTTCGCTTATTTAGAAGAGGCCGCTCAATCCATTGTTTGAGCATACGGCCACCCATAGCTGTTTCTGTATGATCTAACACCCATAGCAATGAACCTTGCTTTTTTTTATCAATCAGCGTTTCTACTAGCTCCAGGTTCCGTTTTGAATGAGCGTCCATTGACATATATTCTTGTGGTAAATAATAGACCGCTTGTTGTAAATGGTCGAGTGAACGTTTTGTCGTGCGCTGTAAATAGCGAATGAGCTGATAACACGTTTCTTTAACTTTCCCCTCTGATAGCATTTCAACTAATGGTACAGCTTCATCAACCGGTTCAGTATGATCTTCAAAAGAAAGTGTCACCTTCAATCTCACTTCAAATGTTTGCTGTTTTTCCATAGCTAAACTACTAGGAATAATGACTTCCTTTGGCCTATATCCAGCCATTTCATTAAGAAGTTCCTCGAAATCATTAAGAAGTGTTACCTTAAATTCACCTGTCGTCATATCCACCGCCGCTAAGCCTATTTCTTCTCCTTCAAAAGGGGTTACCGATAGAAGATAATTGTTCTCATTATCATGGATGGCTTGTCCTTCCATCACAGTGCCCGGTGTAATAATTTGGACCACTTCGCGTTTAACCACACCTTTGGCCATTGCTGGGTCTTCTGTTTGTTCGCAAATGGCCACTTTGTAGCCTTTTTCAACCAACTGAGCTATGTAATGATCAGATGAATGATAAGGAACACCACACATAGGAATGCGATCTTCCCCTTTCCCTCTAGCTGTTAACGTGATTTCCAATTCTTTTGCAGCTTTTTTTGCATCATCATAAAACATTTCATAAAAATCGCCTAAGCGAAAAAATAAAAAGGCATCTTCGTAATCCGCCTTAATTCGTAAATATTGCTCCATCATCGGCGTTGTTGCAGCCATCGTTATCAACCACTTTCACATCATCAAGTTTACTGCTTTTTATACGGATACATTATAACATATAGGAAGCTTTGTTTTAATGTTTCTGCTAGACTCTTAAATGCCTTCTCAAAAATTCAGGACATTCAACGAACAAATCCGTGGATTCTACCCATGTAATGGTAATGACTTACCTCCAAAACCCTGAGAACTGCCAACTAAGCTGGTTATTTCAAAAATCAACTCCGACTCTCTCCCATGTGACAATCTTTCATATAATAAAAGCAACACCTGCTTAAGACGGCAAGTGTTGCTGATTAAGAGCTGTTATTCTTCAATTTCTCCAGTGAGAAAATTCGGATCAAGGTCCTCGAATTCTTCATCTTCTATCGTTTTTTCCCAAAGTTCTTCGTCCCATTCATCTGATGTACCTTCTGGATTGACCTGAACAGCCATCTTTGTTTCTCCTATCACTTCTACAAGGAATTCCCTTTCCACTTGAACGTCAACATCCCTTCCATTTGATGCAATTAAGGCTTCTAATGTATTAGGCTGCTGAATGGTCCGAGCGATTACTTCCAGATCTTCAGAAAGAATATCGCTGTCTTGCATCACTAATGGAATGACATCGGAATAAGCCACTGTTTCTGTGGCAACATTTGTTTTAGTATTGCCAGAATAGGAATACCAAATGTTAATATCATAGTTTCCTGAAATCTCCACAGCATCTCCTTTTTTTGCTGACGTATATTTGTGGTTAATGATCCAGCAGCCTAAAATACTTGCCGGCTGATCTTCCGGTGTAATCGTATGCTTTGTTTCGGAAAATTTACGACCTTTCCCGCAGACAGCCTTCGTTATGATCTCTCTAAACTGCACTTCTTTCTCTGACATCAATTTCCCTCCTCACACATTAATGAACCATTTGTGTTATTGCACCACCAGTAACAAAAGCATTTCTTTCTCATCGTATGCATGACAAATGTCTAATGTGCCACTATTATTTCCACACGGCCGAATAAGGCCTATACTCGTATCATGAGTTCAATTATGTATATGTGCCCATTTTAAAAAACATGAGGGAATTTTAAGAAAACATTTATTAATTACTCTCCATTTGACTGAAATAACAATAAAACGAACCTTCAACCATTGGGAGTTTCCGCTCTTCTTCCGCTGAATTGGTAGTGGAGTGAGTCAGGCATTAACGTCCGTTACCTCCCGCCAATAGAGTTACCTCTCCTCTCTATTTTGATCCGAGAGTTGGACAGACGCTTATCTGTAATAATGTTTCCATACAAATTTATGCGTGATATCTTGAGATATGAGAGTCACTAGAGAAGTTATAACCGAAGAAACATTAAAAGCCGCTTTCGAATGAAAGCGGCTTTTTATCCTACTGACAGGAATTAGATTTGAAAGGACTTTTTGTTGTCGTACCTTTCAATAGATCTCCCCCTGTAGATTCAATAATCTTAGTTGTCACTGTATTAGAAATGGCATGACTAACCATCTGTAACAGCTGGTTTACTTCTGTTTGGGATTGCTTAAATTCTCTGACAAGAGGAATTTCATCTAGCTCATCTTGTAAAGCATCAATTTTATCTTCTATTGCTTTCAATGCCTCTGTTTTTTGATAATGCTTCAAATTTACTGCTTCTTTTTGCAACGATTTTATTTGTGCAATAAGTTCTTGAACACGCAAATGTTCGTTAATTTGAACTTCAGCTCGCTTAAAGAAATCCACTTCTTCCGTTTCAGCGATCATTGCCGCCAACTCTCTCGCTTTTTCTGTAATGTCTTTCTTCGAATACATTTGCCCCATTTATTTCACCTCTACTATTTCTGTCACTTCACCGTTAAGGGACCATGTTTTAGCTTCAGTGATTTTAACATGAATCAGTTCACCTATGGCTGATTTTGGGCCTTTGAAGTTAACTAATCGATTGGTACGTGTTCTTCCCATTAAAACATCGGGGTTTTTCTTACTTTCCCCTTCTACAAGTACTTCCACTATCGTACCTTCATACGCTTTATTTTTACGCGCTGACATCTCATTTACTAACGCATTTAATCGCTGAAGTCTATCTTTTTTCACTTCCATCGGGACATTATCTACCATTTTAGCAGCTGGTGTACCTTCTCTTGGCGAGTAAATATACGTGTAAGCACTATCATAATCCATTTCTTCCATTAATGAAAGCGTATCTTGGAATTGCTCCTCTGTTTCATTCGGAAAGCCAACAATAATGTCAGTCGTGAATGAAGCATGAGGGATAGCTTTTTTAATCTTTTTTGCCAATGTCACATAATGATCACGTGTATATTTACGTGCCATCAATTTTAAGACATCACTATTACCACTTTGAACAGGTAAATGAATGTGTTCTACTAAATTCCCGCCTTTCGCAAGTACTTCAATGAGATGATCGTCAAAATCTCGAGGGTGACTTGTCGTAAATCGCACGCGAGGAATATCAATTTTTCGTATTTCATCCATTAAGTCGCCTAATCCATAGTCCATGTCTTCTAAGTCTTTTCCATATGCGTTGACATTTTGACCAAGTAACGTGACTTCTTTATAACCGTTTCTGGCTAAGTGACGGACTTCTTCAATAATATCTTCTGGGCGCCTGCTTCGTTCTTTACCGCGTGTATATGGAACAATACAATACGTACAAAATTTATCACAGCCGTACATGATATTAACCCAACCTTGAAACTTGCCTTTACGGGCCCGTGGCATATTTTCGATGATGTCGCCTTCTTTAGACCACACTTCTACAACCATTTCTTTATTAAAAATAGCATTTTTAAGTAGCTCTGGTAAACGATGAATGTTATGTGTCCCAAAAATAAGATCAACGTGCTGATGCTTCTGTAAAATTTTATTAACAACAGATTCTTCTTGTGACATACAGCCACAAACACCCACGATAAGTCCAGGGTTATCCCTTTTCATTGGCTTCAAGTTACCAATCTCACCAAAAACTTTATTCTCAGCGTTTTCACGGATCGCACAGGTATTTAATAAAATCACATCGGCATCTTCTGTTAAGGTTGTTGATTCAAAACCCATAGATAATAGGATTCCAGCCATGTTCTCTGAATCATGTTCGTTCATCTGACACCCATATGTCCGAATAAGGAATTTTTTCCCCTTCCCAATTCCTTTCATATCTTCTGGAATATCGAAATCATAATGTACAGAAATATCTTCTTTCCCACGTTTCTTCGCCTGTTTTAAATCAGGTGGTACAAAAGTCGTTTGGAAGTATTGGGAGTAATCCTTTTCCTTAACGGATTTTTTGTCCGCAGAAGAAGTTTCCTCCATCACTTTCGTTTGCTGTTTACGTTGCTCTTCGTTCATTTATTATCCTACTCCTTTAAAGCAAGTTCTTTATGAAAAAATTTGACATAATATTTCACTATAAGACACTCACTTTTAAAATTACCAACAACCTCTTATTATAAAGGGTGAAACTAGGTTGCACAACCCAACTACACAAAAGATCAAAACCTTAGATAACCGTTAAAGAACAACAGCTTATATGGCATTGTAGGTATAAACAATACTGACGAAGGGTGAATGAGATAAAACGGACCTTCAATCAGGACAAAAGCGTCTGTTAGCTCTAAAAAGGGGGGTGTCAAAGAAAAGGCACATGACCATTCAGTCATGTACCTAAACAAAACTACTTCATCATCCAACACACATTAAAAATACCCCTAGTACATTGCGTTTTTACATAAATTCAGCTGTTAATTTATCGAAGTCTTCTTGTTTAAGAGACAGCTCTTGTGATGAGAGACTTTTCTCCCCGAATCCTTGAACAAGGTTTTCATAGGAAGGCTGGTTTTCATTCTGATAAATTAACCCAGTGACAAGACCTTCATGCTCCATAAGCGTGTTCATCGCTGTGACACGGTTATGTGGATCATAATTCTCCACATCAGCCAATGGAGTCAGGTTCTGCTTAAACCAATCATACGTGTTTACTTTATTAAATGTGACACACGGGCTAAACACATTAATTAATGAGAAACCTTTATGAGAAATGCCTTTTTCAATAAGTGCTGTTAGTTCTTTCAAATCACTTGAAAAGCTTTGTGCCACAAAGGTAGCTCCTGCTGTTAATGCCATCTCCATCACGTTAAGGGATGATTCAATGGAACCACCAGGGGTGCTCTTAGTTTTAAATCCCATCTCACTTCGTGGCGACGTTTGCCCTTTAGTCAAACCATATATTTGGTTATCCATAACAATATACGTAATATCAATATTTCGGCGAATGGCGTGAACTGTATGCCCCATTCCAATGGCAAAACCATCTCCATCTCCACCAGAGGCAATAACTGTTAATTCCCTATTAGCCATTTTCACACCTTGAGCGATCGGCAATGAGCGACCATGAATCCCATGAAAGCCATATGAATTTATATAGCCAGAGATTCGACCTGAACAGCCGATTCCAGATACAACAGCCAATTCTTCTGGGACAACACCTGAGTTAGCTGCTGCCCTTTGAATAGCAGCTTGGACAGAAAAGTCTCCACATCCTGGACACCAATTAGGTTTGACATTATTTCGAAAGTCTTTAAACGTTGCCATATGCAAACAGCTCCTTGCATTGATGATAAATTTCCGCTGGAAGAAACGGATTTCCGTCATATTTTAATATAGATTCAATACCACTTACTTCCGTATTCATTTTTAATAATTGTGCAAGTTGAGCTGTGGCATTGTTTTCCACTACAACGACTTTTCTTGCTTTATTTATCATTCCTTGAACCTCTTCAGTTGGGAACGGATGCAACATTCTTAACTGACCATGGTTTACTTTAAGCCCATCTTTTTCGAGACGAGGAATAATTTCCTCAATGGTTCCCCTTGTAGAGTTAACACCTATAATCAACATATCAGCTTTGTCATGTGCTTCATTTTTAAGAACAGGATTAGGGAAATTTTTAGCAAGATGGTTTAATTTTTTCATGCGCTTATCCATCTGCGCCTTTCTATTTTCGGGGCTTTCAGAAGGCTTCCCTTGTTCATTATGTTCAACACCAGTCACATGATGTAAGCCGCCTTTCATTCCTGGAAGCACTCGCTTTGAAATTCCGTCTTCTGTGACTTCATAACGTTTAAAATAAGTGCCTTTATCAAGTTCCGGCAATACTTCGCCATTATCTAGCTTCCCACGATTGATATGAATTTTTGAAAAGTCTAGTGGATTAACAGTTTGCTTTCCTAAAGAGAGAGCCAAATCTGTCATTAAAATAACAGGGACCTGATATTCTTCCGCAATGTTAAAGGCTTCAACAGTATCATAAAATGCTTCCTCTACACTAGAGGGCGCCATGACAACTTTAGGAATCTCGCCATGAGTGCCATAAATCATGGCAAATATATCTGATTGCTCTTGCTTCGTTGGTAAACCAGTACTCGGTCCACCACGCTGAGTATCTACAATCACGAGAGGGGTCTCCGTCATGCCGCTTAAACCAATTGCCTCCATCATGAGCGATAACCCTGGACCAGCTGAGGCTGTTAAAGAGCGAACACCGGCATAATTTGCTCCAATAGCCATCGTACAGGCTGCAATCTCATCTTCAGTCTGTATCACAGTCCCCCCGTATTCCGGTAGTTTTTTAATTAAATATTCCATAATTTCAGAGGCTGGCGTAATTGGATAAGCTGGCATGAATCGCGCTCCACCCGCTAAAGCACCTAAGGCAATAGCATCATTCCCTATCATAAACATGCGATTCATTCCATCCGCATTTTCCAATATATAGTCCCCTAAGTTCTCTGTTACCACATTCTCAAAGTAAGCCATCCCTTCTTGAATGGCTTTCATATTTTTCGCTACAACAGCTTCACCTTTTTTAGCAAAAATATGTTCTACTACTGACTGAAAAATATCAGCCTTTAAACCAAGAAGAGAGGCAGAAGCACCTACAGCCACCATATTTTTCATAAGTGATGTTCCTAATTCAGTTGCTATCTCGGTAAATGGCACTGAGAATAAAGTAACATGAGATCCTTCAGGAACAGTAGGCGCAAATTTGCTATCGGCGATGACGACGCCTCCTTGAGATAATTCATGGTGATTGACATCAATAGTTTCTTGGTCAAAAGCGACTAATATATCTAGATCATCAGATATGGAATTCGTTTCAAACGTGCTCACTCTGATTTTATTATTAGTATGGCCACCCTTAATTCGAGAAGAAAAGTGTCTGTAGCCGTATAAATAATAACCTTGGCGATTTAAAGCCATTGAAAAAATTTCCCCTGTACTTTCAATTCCTTCACCCTGCTGACCGCCAACTTTCCATGAAAGTTGATTAATCATGTGTCCTACACCCCTTTTTGATATGACAAAGACCTCTCCATTATGTTTCCTAAATTTGTCATCTGCCTTTTCTTCATGTGAATGTGAAAATATTCATTTACCGGATTATAATTATGTAATGCCAGTATACTAGCAAAACATTTAAAAGTGCATCCAACACCTCTACTTTCAAGGCATTCACTTCTGCCAAATTTGCTGAAATAGCTGTAAAAACGCCATTTATAAATCACAAAAATCAATGAAAGCGTTTACAAACTATTTTTGCTTTTCTATGTATATTGTAACATAACTTTCATATTTACTTAAAGATAAACTTGACATTTAGCGCATGTAAATGTTACAAACTTTACCTCTTTTCTTTAGCCCGTTAATGTAAAATGGCAATTACCTCTATAAGGAGTTTAATCCTTAGGAGAAACTATACAACCTGACAGCATGCTGTCAGGTTGTATGAAGTCTATTTAAGTGAATACGTGGATTGATCAGTTCATTCAGATTGCTCACTTGAGGCTTTTTCTTCCCCTCTGAATTTTCTCATTTACCAATCAGTGGTCTTATCTCGGTTCTATAATTAGTTTAATAGCCGTTCTCTCATCTCCATCAATTTGAATATCAGTAAAGGCCGGAATACAAATAAGATCAATACCGCTTGGTGCCACAAATCCCCTCGCGATTGCCACTGCTTTAATTGATTGATTTAATGCACCAGCTCCTATTGCCTGGATTTCTGCAGATCCTCTTTCGCGAATCACTCCTGCTAATGCACCAGCTACAGAATTTGGGTTGGATTTTGCTGAAACTTTTAATACTTCCATTTTGGTACCTCCTTAGGATTGTGAATTAAAAAGTGGAATGCTCAACCATCAAGTCAATAATGCGGTATTTCCCATTATTTAACCCGTTTTAAAGAGAAAAGTTTAGAGCGTTGAATTAACTATATAGAACAATACCTCTTTTTGTATATATTCAAAACGTATAAATATATACTTTTTTTAAGAATTAGGAAAAATCCCTAGACGAATATATGTCATTTTATCCTAAATCAGATCGATTTGTGCATGTCTTAAATCAGTTCAACATCGTCCTATCTGTCTATTAGTCAAACAGTGGATGTTCCTCACTAATATGAATCCTCTTAATGGCGATCGCCTTCCCTGAATGATCATCCACATTTATAAAGACTCCATTACATTGTTCCCTTCCATTAGCCACTTCAAACCTTGCAGGTAAATTTGTTAAAAACCTTTGGATGATAATATCTTTGTCCATTCCAAGGATACCGTCATAAGGACCTGTCATCCCTACATCAGTAATATATGCTGTACCTTGTGGTAAAATGCGTTCATCTGCTGTTTGTACATGAGTATGTGTGCCAACAACAGCTGAAACACGTCCGTCTAAATACCATCCCATAGCTAATTTTTCACTTGTTGCTTCAGCATGAAAATCTACAAAAATGAAAGGTGTTTCTTTTTTAATAGCTATTATAAGTTCATCTAACGTTTTAAAAGGACAGTCAATCGGTGGCAAGAAAGTCCGCCCTTGCGCATTAATAACCGCTATCTTTCGCTTTCCAACCTTATAAATTACGTACCCTTTCCCCGGGTTCCCTTGTGGAAAGTTAACAGGACGAATGAGGTTAGGGGCATTTTCTATAAATTCAAAGATCTCTTTTTTATCCCATGTGTGATTTCCCATCGTGATGACGTCTGCACCTGTCTCAGAGATTTCATGATAGACTTTGCTTGTAAGACCTTTACCTCCAGCAGCATTTTCACCATTAACAATCGTTATATCAGGCATGAATTTCGCTTTCAATTTCGGTAAATAGACTTTTAAAGCATCACGTCCTAGCGAACCAACCACATCGCCAATAAATAAAATTTTCATTGTTACCTTCTCCTTTTGATCCTTATAATGAGCTTTTATTCCTATGCCATTGTGACAATCATTCTACTATATAACGTTAAAATGTACTAATGAGAAAAGTAAGGCCATTCTTTACTTAAAGATTTCCACGTATTAATATAGCATATACCTTTGCCCAAAAAAATAAAGTGGCAATAAATCACCACTTTATTTTGCATACTCAACTGCCCGTGTTTCACGGATCACCGTTACTTTAATATGTCCCGGATAGTCAAGTTCATCTTCAATTTTCTTTGTGATATCTCTAGCTAATCTATACGAATCTTCATCCGTAATGTAGTCAGGCTTCACCATAATACGTACTTCACGTCCAGCTTGAATGGCATATGTTTTTTCAACACCTTCAAAGGATTCAGAAATCTCCTCAAGCTTTTCAAGTCGCTTAATGTACGTCTCCAATGTCTCCCGACGCGCACCAGGTCGCGCAGCAGATAATGCATCTGCAGCAGCAACTAACGTAGCAATAACAGAGGTCGCTTCTGTATCACCGTGGTGTGATGCAATACTGTTTATGACAACTGGATGTTCTTTATACTTATTACCAAGCTCAACACCGATCTCAACATGACTTCCTTCTACCTCATGATCAATTGCTTTACCGATATCATGTAAGAGGCCTGCTCGTCTAGCAAGTTGAACATCTTCTCCCAACTCCGCAGCCATTATTCCACTTAGATGAGCTACTTCCATTGAGTGTTTTAAGACATTCTGTCCATAGCTTGTTCGGAATTTTAGACGTCCCATTATTTTGATTAAATCGGGATGTAGATTGTGAATACCCATTTCAAATGTTGTTTGTTCTCCATATTCACGAATTAATTCGTCAACTTCACGTCTAGCTTTGTCCACAGTTTCTTCAATTCGTGCAGGGTGAATCCGTCCATCCTGAACAAGTTTCTCAAGCGCCGTTTTAGCGATTTCTCTTCTTATCGGATCAAAACCAGATAAGATAACTGCTTCCGGCGTATCATCGATAATGAGGTCAATTCCAGTTAACGTTTCTAAAGCTCGTATGTTTCGCCCTTCCCGTCCGATAATTCTACCTTTCATTTCATCATTCGGTAAATTTACGACAGAAACGGTCGTCTCAGCCACATGATCAGCTGCACATCGCTGTAGAGATAAGGAAAGAATTTCTTTCGCTTTTTTATCAGCTTCTTCCTTAGCTTGTGTAATAGCCTCTTTGACGAGAACAGCTTTTTCATGGGTTAACTCATTTTCTACCGTTTTCATAATTATTTCTTTGGCATCTTCTTTAGAGAACCCAGAAATTCTTTCTAATTCTTGCTGCTGTTGATTAAATAACTCCTCGACTTTGCTATTCATCTCGTCGATTTCATGTTGACGTTTTGACAATTGCTCTTCTCGTTTTTCAAGAGTCTCTTCCTTTTTGTCCAACGTTTCACTTTTTCGATCCAATATTTCTTCCTTTTGAACCAATCGGTTCTCTTGTTTCTGAATATCGTTTCGACGATCGCGAACTTCCTGTTCTGCCTCCATACGCATCTTATGCGCCTCGTCTTTTGCCTCAAGGATGGCTTCACGCTTACTAGAGTCCGCTTCCCGCTTAGCATCTTCAATTGTTTGTCGGGCCAAAGCCTCCGCGCTTGAAATCTTTGCTTCAGCGATTGATTTACGAACGAAGTATCCAATCAAGATACCGATTGCTACAGTGAATAGCAAAATGAGGATTTGTATGATCAGATTATCCAATACTGATTCACCTCCTCATGCTATTTCTTTGTGGTCAAACATGTCCATTTTTTCAAGTTCATCTTTTTGTAAAAATAATGCAAACTATTCATCCAGTACGACTAATAATAAACAGTCGTTTAATGCAGTATTCTCACTAATTGTATGCTTCATAACGTATAATGTCAAGCTTTGGCAAGGACTCAGATAATATGTTTTTAATAAGAACGTAGGTTTTAAAAAAGACAGTTTTTTGAATGGAATGAGTGTTTTCCCCTAATTACACACAAAACGAACCTTCAATCAGTGGGAGCTTTCGTTCTTCCCCACTGATTGGTTGTTCAGCCGATCAGGACATCAGCTCCAGCCTAAATATAGTGACCTCTCCTCTCTATTTTGACCCCTGGAGGTTTATGGACGGTTAGCTGTTAAGATTAGAGATAGCACAAAAGACTATTTCATGCTTATCTAAACTAGAGAAACCTTTCTTAATTTCAATTATTTTGTTTAGACCATTACCGATGATAACTTATACTTTCCGCTACAAACGACTACTCCCAATAATCGCTTTTTCACAGCAGTCATTAGTTTACCGTATTTTAGTATCTGTCTGACATGGCGACCTCCAGCTTAAGAGCCTTTTACAGTAGTTATCGTCATGTAAACCATTTATTACTTATACGAAACTAGAAAAACTGTATAACGCACTTTGCAATAGTCATTATTCAACAAATACGTTTTTTGCAGAAAAATACCCCATCTACTCTACAAGGCAGTGGGGGTTCAGACAACACTATTTCTTACATACTCATACTTGCTATAAACACCTCAACATGTGGTCGTGTTAATAAATGTGTCTTATTAATAACAGGTTGTTCCTCTATAAAACTTGGCGGTTGAAGACCTAAAAGCCGATAGTAAACGGCTAATTGTCCTCTATGGTGGGCTTCATGCTCAATCAGGTCTAAAAATACAACTTTAAAAGGAATCATATTCCCATCGATCGGAATTGTTTTATTCCATTCACTTTTTGTCATTTGTTGTATTTTTTCTTCTGTTTCATTAGTTATCAATATTATTAATTTCTGTAACTCTGATTTATTTATTACACCATTCTCCCGTAACTCATCTTCAACAGGTATCTGATCTAATAATCGAGAAAACATAATTCGTTCCCAACTAATAATATGCAAAACTTGCTTACAGAAACTAAATGTCTCTTTACTTGGCTGAAAATTTATTAAATCTGAAGGAAATTCCTCTACATACCTCATTGTACGTTTTCTAGCATTTTCCCAAATACCTAAAACCGTTTCTACGTCCATAGTATCCTCCTAACTTACAATTTGCTTCTCATTTATGACTGAATGACCATGTGTACGATAAACCATGTAATTTGTTATACCAACTACACTTAACAATAAACATAATATCCAGCCAACACTTATTAAAGACATATAATCTCCTAGCGCCATATAGAAAAGTAGCCCAAACAAATAACCTAGTCTAGTAAACGTTATTAGTAGAGAAAACACCCTTCCTTTCTGATCATCCTTAGCATTGTACATAACACTAGATTCAAATAATATATTCATCGTTCCTTGAGGGATATTCATTAAAAATATAAATATAAGGAATAAATATAAGGAATTCATAGAAAAACCAACTGCCAACAATATACCGTAAGCAATCGTTAAAAACAATGACAGCTTAGAAAATAGCCGTACATTTTCCATTGTTTTCACTTTTATTTGTTTTTTTACGTAAAAGCCAACGACAATGTACGCTAAAGCTGTAGCTGTATAGCCAAATCCAATCCCTGTCTCTCCAGCAAGAAATGTACTTAATATAATCGCATTAAACATGACATTAACCGCACCTAAAACGAAATCCCTCGTCCCATTTAAAATAAATGTACTTCTAAGTTGTGGTGAAGAAATTGTTGCTTGGTAGCCAACCTTTAAATCATTCCAATAACTAGAACTATCACGTTCACTATCACTCTCTTTTTTATGCTCATAGGTAATAGGGAGAATACATAATCCCGCAATTAAATACGTCCCCGCAGCCATTATCAAGATTGGAATCACACCTAGCCATTCTGATAGAATTCCACCCATAGCGGTGGCCACAACCATCATCACGTTAAAACTAATTAAAATGGCACTAGTTGCACTGACAATCTGCTCTTTTTTAATGATTTGAGGGATGAAGGACGAACGAGTTGGTACAAAAATAGCTGAGAAAATATTTGTAATAAAAATGACACTTAGTAACAGCCCCAAACTTTCGATAGATGCTGCATAAACAAGCACAATTCCTAGCAAAAAACGAATAATGTCTAAGAAGATAATTAGTTTCTTTTTATTATTTTTATCTATAAGTGGACCTGAGAAGAATGAAACAACGATTTGAGGAAGAATAGCTAATATAAATAAAACACCGGTCATTTTCGCATCACCCGTCAAATAATAAATAAAGGTAATGAGTGTAACCGTCTTAATCCAATCACCGAAAACGGAAAACAATTGGCCAAAATATAAGTAATTAAAATTTTTATTTTTCCAAATAGACAATGTCTATAGCCCTCCTTAACTGTTAAGAGGAAGTTCACCAAAAACCCCCCAATAAAACGAACCTTCAATAAGTGGAAGGTTTCGTTCTTCTCCCACTATTGGTCAGTGAGTGATTCAAGACATTAGCGTCTGGTACCTCCCGGGTCAAAATAGAGTTACCTCTCCTCTCTATTTTGACCTGAGAGGTCTACGGACACTTATCTGTGATAAACCTTGTTTATGATTAATTTGTCGTTTCGAGTACTTTTGATTCTTCGTACCATTCCTTTGCCTCTTGAATATTTCCTACGACTTGGTTTAATTTTGCCCTTTGATCTTCTGGAAAAAGGTCAACCATAATATTTGCAAACCATATTTTCCCTTTATCTGTTAACACTATTTGATCCTTTTCTTGTATGATAAGTTGTTTTTCTTCTAGTTCCTCAAATTTATGCTTATAAGTCTTGTCAAGACCATATATACGAAGATCTTGAAGAGAAATTCGCATTTTTTTAGGAAAGAAGATTAAGCCTCGCTCATATGCATGATAGTCTATTGCCCTTGCAACAGGTTGCTTCCCTTGATTAACAGTGGCAATATAAGTTTTGATATCAGCTATATTGTCATAAGCTAATCCTTTTATCGTTGATCTTCCTCCAACCCCTAGAGCAATAAATTCATCCTCATAGGTTCCATATATTGTTTCACTAAATTTGAAGCGTTTGTATTTAGCATCTTTTTTTGTGAACGTGTAAACATAGTTTTGAAAATAGCCTGAGTTGTTTAATTTGTTATAGATTAGTTTATTTTGTTCAATTTTTTCTATAGGAGTAGGAGGATTTTCTAACTGTTTATTTATTATCTTTCTTAGAAATGAATTGGAGGTTGCTAAATACTCCAATGGATACACATCAATACTTGATGTTCCTAAAGCGATGGCGTGATCAACGTCTTCCATTAATTCTTCATGAGTTTGACCAGGAAGATGATAAAGTAAATCCATATTACAGGCGTTAAAATAGCTCATCATTAAATCTCTTGCGGACTGAATGTGGTCCATCGTCCATTGTAAGTTAAACATTTTTTTATACTTTTGATTAAAGGTTTGTACACCAAAACTACCACGATTTACACCAATCTCTGCCATTGCTTTAATGCGATCTTCAGTTGCTGTAAGTGCCGCACATTCAAATGTCCACTCATAATCATCTGCTAACACAAATGAGTCTGTTATCGCTTCACCTAGTCGTTTAATTTGATCTGGCTTTAAAACTGATGGGGTCCCTCCACCAATATAAATGGCATCAATCTTTTTACTTTTTATTCTGGGCATCGATGAAACCATCTTGATTTCTTCAACTAATGCCTCTAAATACGGCTCTAGCGTATCAGCATAGTTTGTCGTTTTTATAAATGGGCAAAATGTACAGATTGTATCACAAAATGGAATGTGTAAGTAAAGGCTATTTAACCCGGTGTTATTATCCGCGGTGTGTGAGAGTTGCATTTTAGTTTTGTTTTCAGCGATTTCTTGTGATTGATTAACAGCACCTGCAATCGGATAAAAAAAGTTCCATAACTGAGGAATTTCATTATAAGGAATCTGTTTCATCTCATCACCTCGTTTTTTAATGAGAAAAAGTGTGAGGATACCCTTCACACTTTTTCTGTCGTAATTAAACCACCAACCATTCTGCTTTAACAACTAACCATTCTTGTTTTTTCATATGAATCACCTCCTTATAAAATTAATGTTCATAGTCAAAAATCTTAGGTGATGTCTCATATGAAGAACTAACTACTGCAGTAGAAGAACTAAACAATAATGACGAAGCTAATAGAATACTAGTGAATAGTTTAATCACTTCTCGCCCTCACTTTTAAATAGATTTAATATTTAAACATTTAACTAATATGAGTATAATAGAAATTAACAGTGAATGATTTTACAATAATTAACGATTTGAGAGGATAGCATCAAAAAAACGAGGAGTATCCCTCAATTTTTTCATACCAGTATTCTTATAGGAATATTTATAAGGAGAAAAAACATGTTAAATCATTTAGGAAAGACGATAAAAGAGTTAAGACAATCATTAGGTTATACCCAAAAAGAATTTGCCAAAGATATTTGTAGTCAATCTCAAATTAGTAAAATTGAAAATGGGGAAATCAGTCCTTATGTTCATACGTTAGTGCAAATGGCTTTAAAACTAGGTGTTGAGCCAGGATTTCTAATAGACATTCTTATAAAACCGCAATATGCATTTATTCAAGAGAGTAAAAAAGCCATCCGGAAAGAAATTCGTCAAAAAAATTATGAAGAAGTCAGACGTCTAGTAAACAAAATTAAAAACCATCCAAACTTTAAACATATCCATGAACAACAGTTTATCAAGTGGCATGAAGGTATACTGCAATACTACTTAAATAGCCATTTCGAACATGCCATTCTCCTTCTAGATGCCTCATTAGCTATGAGTCCTACCACTCACTTAACACCTCAAGATATCGAAATCTTAAACAGTAAAGCCATCATTTACTGTGAGGCAAAAAAGCTAGATGGCGGCATAGCAATCTTCAAAAATATTTTAAAGGTGAAAGATCAATCTTTAATGGAACTAAACCCTCGGATTATCGTTCGAGTCTATTACAATTTAGCAAAATCACTCTACGAACTGGATGACAATAAAGAGTCACTTTTCTATTGCAATAAAGGCATTTCTTTCTCGGTTGATATTGAATCATTTTATTTGTTAGGTGAACTCTACTTTCAGAGTGCTGTTGCTCATATAAAGCAGAATAATCTTAAAGAGGCTCACCATTTTTTACACCTTTCAAAAGATGTCTTTCAAGCAAAAAGCGATTCAAAGTCTGTCAAAAAGCTAGACAACTATATAAGAGATTTAAAAACAGACACTACTTAGAAGCATGATTCGATAAATCCTTGTGAGTGCTTGTTCTTAGCTTTTTCCAAAGAGAAACGAAAAGATTAGTAACATAGCTCCACTCCACAATTGATGAACTTAGGAAGTCACATTGACAATGAAGTTTTTAACTACGAAAAAGATTCCGATTATCTGACGATAATCGGAATCTTTTAAATAAAGCAGCTTTAATATGAAACTAATTTACTTTAAATCTAAGCGAAGGTCTTCTCCTTCGTCAACAGACTCTTCTGCAGGTACTTCTTGTGTTCCAAGCAACCCATGATATTCCCGTATTCGATTCTCTATTTCCTTTGTCACATCCTCATTTTCCTTAAGGAATTGTTTAGCATTTTCTCGCCCTTGGCCCATACGATCGTTATTGTATGAGTACCACGCCCCGCTTTTCTGGACGATGTCTAGATCTGATGCAATATCCAAAATTGATCCTTCACGTGAAATCCCTTCTCCATACATAATATCAACTTCCGCTGTTCTAAATGGAGGGGCTACTTTATTTTTAACGACTTTTAATTTGGTTTTATTTCCGATCATATCGTTTCCTTGTTTCAGTGTTTCTGCACGACGGACTTCCAGTCGTACAGAGGAATAGAACTTAAGCGCACGTCCACCAGGGGTTGTCTCTGGGTTACCAAACATGACACCCACTTTTTCACGAATTTGGTTGATGAAAACGGCAATTGTATTGGATTTACTAACAGCTCCTGACAGTTTCCGAAGTGCTTGAGACATTAGACGAGCTTGCAAGCCTACATGGCTATCTCCCATCTCTCCTTCTATTTCCGCTTTTGGAACGAGAGCAGCGACAGAGTCAATAATAAGAATATCTACAGCTCCACTTCGTACAAGAGCTTCAGCAATTTCTAAAGCTTGCTCTCCTGTATCTGGTTGAGATAATAGTAATTCATCAATATTAACACCTAGATTTTGCGCATAAACAGGGTCCAAAGCATGCTCAGCGTCTATAAAAGCTGCTTGACCACCATTGCGCTGCACTTCAGCAATAGCATGAAGAGCAACAGTTGTCTTACCAGATGATTCAGGCCCGTAAATCTCAATCACTCTTCCTCGTGGATATCCGCCTACTCCTAAGGCAATATCAAGTGCCAAGGCACCACTTGATATGGTGGACACACGACGCTCTGCTTGCTCACCTAACTTCATAATAGAGCCTTTTCCGAATTGTTTCTCAATTTGTTTTAAAGCCATATCTAATGCTTGCTTTCGATCTGACATTCTCAACTCTCCTTTATACATTAAATGATCTCGCATATGACGATATCTCATTTATTAACGTCTTTAATTCCAACAACTACAAACATCCGTTCGCTTTTTATTATAAACGGAAACATCCGCCTTGTCAAAGAAAAGTGATAACCTTTTAATGACAATGAACATCGCTTAAGGTAAAACCATCATCGATGTACGGATAAAAGGCACTTTTAGCTACTAAGACGGATGTATAGCATTCCTTTATTACTTTCGTTTCGGACGAGGCTTTGCCGGTTCTAGGTTAATTCTTGCTCCACTCACTCGAGCATATTTTAACCCTTCATAGACAAACGGCGCCACTTCTTCAGGCACTTCCATAAAGGTGAAATTTTCAAATATATCGACTTTCCCTATTGATTTAGGGTTAATTCCAATGAGTCTTGCTACTTCATCTACGAGTTTTTTCGGAGTTAAGTCAACATTTCGTCCTACATTAATGAAAAAGCGCGTCATACCTTTTTGTGCACCAGTTTCACCAAAATCATAGCCATCATCATTTAAATTATCTCGGCTGTAAAAAGCAAGCTTCATAAGTGATGTAACAACTTTTTCTGCTGGGTACTGATCAAGTAGATCCGTTACGAGAGCATCATACAAATTAGCTCCCTCATCATCGTTTTCAATTAAGTCGATGATTTGCCCTTTCCATACATGCTGCTGTTTCTCCACCACTTCCTCAACTGAAGGTAGGTTTTGAGACGGAATCGTCATTTTAATTTCAGCTTCGATTGAGCGGAGGTGCTTCATTTCCCTCGGCGTAACGAGTGTTAATGCTATGCCATCTCGTCCAGCCCGACCCGTTCGGCCAATTCGGTGCACGTAGCTTTCTGGATCTTGCGGGATATCATAATTTATAACATGACTAACATTTTGTACGTCTATACCACGGGCCGCTACATCAGTGGCAATGAGAAACTCAATAGATGAGTCACGAAACTTCTTCATAACCATGTCACGTTGAGACTGTGTTAAATCACCATGTAGACCATCTGCTTGATAGCCTCTCGCTTGAAGTGCCTCTGTTAACTCGGCAACCCCTTTTTTCGTTCTGCAGAAGATGATCCCCAAATCGATCGTTTCACTGTCTATAACGCGACAGAGAGAATCGAGTTTATTTCTTTCTAGCACTTTATAATAAACTTGATTGATTGATGGAGCCGTTACTTCACCTTTGCTGATCGTCACTTGTTTAGGTTGTTGCATATATTTATTAGAGAGCTTACGAATCGGCGGGGGCATCGTAGCAGAAAAAAGCAATGTTTGCCGTTCACGATTCACTTGTTGCAAGATCTTTTCAATATCATCAACAAAGCCCATATCAAGCATTTCATCAGCTTCATCCAGAATAAGCGTGTGTACGTGTTGCAGTTTAAGTGTTTTTCGATTGAGGTGGTCAAGAATTCTACCTGGTGTCCCAACGACAACGTCCACACCTCGTTTTAACGATTTAATTTGTTGGCCAATTGATTGACCACCGTAAACAGGTAGTGTTGTCACTTTTTTGAATTTTGACAGCTTTTGAAGCTCACCTGCTACTTGAATAGCCAATTCCCTAGTAGGTGTTAAAATAAGTGATTGGATATGGTTGCTTGCTGTAATATGCTCAAGAAGTGGAATACCGAAAGCAGCCGTTTTACCTGTACCTGTTTGTGCTTGGCCAATCACATCTTGTTTTTTTAAAATCTCTGGAATGACCTTTTCTTGTATTGGAGAAGGAGCTTCAAACCCCATGTCTTTAATCGCCTTTTTCAGGTCATCTGATATTTTGAAGTCTTCAAATTTCATCATGTCTATTCATCCACCTTTTCTTAACGTAAATCTTTCAATAAATAATAAAGTCCATATTTAACTGAGCGGTCACGGATATTTTCTCTGCTTCCCGCTAAATGTAACTTATAAGCTTCTGTGGTATGTTGTGTAGCAATACCGATATATACGACACCAGGAGCATGTCCTTCCAGTTCACCAGGCCCCGCTACTCCTGTAAAACTCACACCTACATCAGTATGTAATGTCTTTTTTACATTTTTCGCTAACTGTTTCGCACAAGCAGCACTAACTGCTCCCTCCTCACTTAAAAGGCGAGGCGATAGTGACAACATCGTTTCCTTTACTGCATTACTATAACATACTATAGCCCCATTAAACACATTTGAAACTGCTGGGACTTCTGTAAGGACAGCAGAAAATCGACCACCGGTGAGACTTTCGGCAGCCCCTAACGTAAAGCCCTTCTCTGTCAGTAGTTTTACTAATAATGTTGCTAAATTTGCATCCCCTTCACCGTAAAAGAAGTCTCCTACCCGCTCCAAAACCTGCTGTTTTAAATGATTTAGTAGACGTTCATTCTCTTTATCATCCGCTCCTTTAACAGTAAGCCGCAGCGTCACTTCTCCCCCAGAAGCAAGAGGGGCAATAGTAGGGTTGGACTGTTGTTCAATTAAGTCATCTATTTTTTCTACAAGTTGAGATTCACCAATATCAAAAAAACGCAGAACTTTTGATTGAATTCTTTCCTTTTGATGAACATTCTTGTATAAAAAAGGCAACGTGTACGTCTCAAACATTGGAATCAATTCTTTCGGAGGCCCCGGAAGTAAAATAAGCTGTTTCCCTGCTATTTCTAATGCCATCCCACAGGCAAGACCATGATCATTTGGAAAAATGTGTGCCCCTTTTAATGCAAGAGCTTGTTTACGATTATTCTCAGTCATATTACGCTTTCGGGTAGCAAAAAAATGCTTTATTCGTCCTTCTGTCTCTGGGTCATATTCTAACGGCACCCCTGTCACTTCCGAAATGGTCTCTTTTGTAAGATCATCTTTAGTTGGCCCTAACCCCCCTGTAAAAATTAACACATCAGCTCGTTCAAGCCCCTTTTCAACCACGTCCATTAAGCGTTCTTCGTTATCCCCTACAACTGTATGGTGATAAACATCAATACCCACTTTTGATAACTCTCTAGATAAATAAGTCGCATTTGAGTTTTGTATTTGGCCTAATAATAGTTCAGAACCAACAGCAATAATTTCAGCATTCATGAACAAGACACCCTTCCAAGAACTTACATGGATTTATTAAGCACATGCTTATTTTTCACAAAATAATCAACACCTGAGAAAATAGTCAATATGACGGCTACATAAATCATAATTGTGTGAAATGGTATGGCGATCATTTCAAAGATAATATTATGTAATAAAATGGATGAAGCCGCCACAATTTGACTGACTGTTTTCCATTTCCCCCAAATACTTGCTGCAATCACATCACCTTCACCTGAAGCTACGAGCCTTAGACCAGTAACAGCAAATTCTCGGCTTAAAATGACAACAGCAGCCCATGCAGGAAACATATCAAGCCCTGTCAAAGACACAAATGCCGCAGTAATCAATAATTTATCCGCCAAAGGATCTAGGAATTTCCCCATGTTAGTGACAAGGTTATATTTTCTAGCATAGTAACCATCGAGCCAATCAGTTGATGCTGCGAAAATAAAAATGATGGCTGCCACAAAATGATGAACTGGAATATTGGCACCAAGAAGGGCTAACTCACCCCAATTAAATGGTACGAGAAGAAATACCATAAATAATGGAATTAATACTATTCTGGAAATGGTAATCTGATTTGGAATATTCACGAATGATCCTCCTGTCTTTTGTCTACACTCCTACCGTATTGATGAAGCCTCTTCAATTTTATCAAAAAGGCAACTATATTGCTAATTGTATCGACTAAAAGTATGTATAATTAGTAGCGCCATAGCACTAGCATATCTATAATTAAGCCTATTAAGGAAAAGAACAACAGCTCCTCTAAGAAGGGGAGCTGTTGTGAAAGAAGGAAGAACTATTTTGTCAGTCTTCTACTCGAATAATGACATACTGGCGGTGGTCATCACTCTCATAATCCAGCAATTCATCATTAATGTAAATATCAGCTGTTCTTATATTACCCATATTAAATGTAATTTCAGATTCTCCTGACAAGTCAAAATCAATTTCGTCGCCATCACCATGACTACTTTGATGAACTTCGTCACCATTCGAATCTAAAATCTGCAGCCAGCTGTCTCCAGAAAACGAGAGACTGACATCAAGATCATCTATTCCAGTTAACGTATACGTATAGCGATTTCCTTCACTTTCTTCAAAGGAAAGGGATTGTGCCTGTTCTTCCTCGTTCTCTTCATTTTCTTCATTGTTGCTAGTGTTATTGGCATTTGTATCTTCATCGTTATTATCCACGTTATTTTCTTCTTCTACATCATTATCGGTTATTTCAATAGAAGGAGCTTCTTGATTATCTCGTGGGACGCCTCCAGAATCATCTGTATCTCCTTGGCGTAATAACCAAAAAGCTAGGCCTATGGCTAATATAAATAGAATCACGACTAAAGTAGGAAGAAGTGAAGCAATTTTAGATTTCTTCCTAACAGTCTTTGGCTTAGACCTATTCACTCTTGGCGGAAGATCGACAGGCTCTTTTTTCGTTTGAGGGAGCTCATTTTTGTGTTCCTCAAAAATCATATCTGGATCTAATTCAACGGCTTCTGCATAGCTTTTTACAAATGCTCTGCCATAAAAGTCCCCAGGCATTTTAGAAAAGTCCCCGGCCTCGATAGCAATTAAATATCGTTTTTGTATTTTAGTTACTCGCTGAAGTTCATCTAGAGAATACCCTTTCTCTTCCCTTGCATTTTTTAATCTAATTCCTAATTCAGACACACTCAACACCTACCACCTAACTGATATCAAAGGATGAGAATCCTGACTCAATGGAATCATATGTAATTTCTTCATTCTCATCACTTCGAAGCTCAATGATATAATCAAAATCATCTAAAGAATACTCTGTCTCTCTTACAAATATATCAGGATGTTCCACGACTTTAGTAGCAGGAAGTCGCATCATCTTTGAAATAAGTACCTGATGTCGCTCTGAGGCTCTCATCGTTGATACGATACCATCAATAATGTAAATGTGGTCTTCTGACATTTCATCGTCAGCCAACTGACTCCTTATCGTCTGTCTCAATAACGTAGAAGAGAGAAATGACCATCGTTTATTGGCACAAACACTTGCTGCAACAACAGATTCTGTTTTCCCAACCCTTGGCATACCACGAATACCGATAAGTCGATGGCCGCTCTTCATAAACAGCTCTGCCATAAAGTCAACGAGAAGGCCTAACTCATCACGAACAAATCGAAATGTTTTTTTCTCATCTTCATCTCGTTCAATGTAGCGTCCATGTCTAACTGCCAGTCTATCTCGCAGTTTCGGTTCCCGGATTTTCCTTAATGTTATCACATCCATCGTTTCCATGATATAACGAAGTCGCATGATCGCTTCATCACTGACACTTTTAATCAGCATACCTCGCCGCCTATGCTCCACACCGTTTATGGTTAGAATATTAATTCGTAACATGCCGAGGAGTGATGATATCTCACCCAATAGTCCTGGGCGATTTTCATTAATTTGATATTCCATATACCACTCTTTTTGTTTCACCTGACAACTCCTTTCTTCCCCCTGAATGACGACTTAATGTGAGAGGACCAAACTTTATGGAGAACAAAAGACTTATGAAATTATAAGGATGCCGATAGTGACAGAAAAATTATTTCTCACATATTCTCATCAAAAAATCCTCATCTGCATTGTGTATCATTTATATGTACGAAAAACAGTATGGTTTTATACATCATCTGTTTCCCTGAATTACCCGTCTCACAAACGTCCATATTGTGTATACCTTATGTTGAGTACAATCGTCTTCCTGATAACATCATAATGGATTTTTCTCTTCATTAAAAGAGATTTATATCATTATTATTCAAAACACAACAATTTTCGTTATTTTTCTATCAAAGTCGAGTATAAAATCTTAAAAATACTAAGCTTTTACATGAATGTCATAATTCAAAATAAGATGTTAACATTCAAATAACGGCTGTGACCTCCGCTTCAGATGGACGCTTTCTCAAGGGCTTAGCTTTATCTTTATGGAGTCGCTGATTCGTGCTATTGTTTTAAAGACATCATTATGAAATTGACCTACATACAAAAAATAAAGCCAACTTAATAAGGAAAGATAAAAAGCATCGTCTTAACGACGATACTTTTTAGCATTACCTTTGTTGAACGAGTTTGACCATCATATTAGCAATTGCATGTTGCTCTTCTTCGCTTGCTACATGCCAAAGGTCTGCTAACACTTTTTCTTGCTCGTTCTTTGGGGTTACTTCTTCAGATAAATATTCCCCTACTTGGTAAGCTACTTCTGACACTGTCTTTTGATCCATACCTTCATGTTGCCCTTGTTCGAGTTTGTCGCCTAGAAAACTTTTCCACTGTTCCCAGTTATCAAGAACTGACATAAGTCATTCCTCCTTGTGATGTCTTTCTTCTCTAGCTTTTCACAATGAAGGAATAATATGCATACAAACATCGGCATTAACAATACCAAGCCCCATTAATAGATATGATTTGGCCATTTATGTAGTTTGCTTTTTCTGATACTAAAAAAGTAACTAGTTCCGCAACTTCTTCCGGTTCACCTAACCGGCTTGCCGGAATCTCCTCACATAAAGCCCCTTTTTCTTCCTCAGAATACTCTGAGAGCATACGTGTCTGAATTGCACCAGGTGCCACTCCATTCACATTAATCCCGCTCGGAGCTACTTCTTTAGCTAATGCTTTCACGAAAGCATTCTGACCTCCTTTGACCATTGAATAGGTTACTTCGCATGCGGCACCACTTAAACCCCATATTGACGTTATAATAACAATTTTGCCTTTTTTCTGAGCTATCATTTTAGGCAAAAACGCTTTGGTTATAACCGAGGGAGCCATAAGACTAATTGCTAATTGTCTTCTCATTTCCTCTTCAGTTTCCTCTTGAAACAAGCCGAGCGAAGGCTCTCCTGCATTATGGATGATAACATCTATATTCCTTTCTTTTAATGTATCAACCTTTTCCTTTGTATGTTCATAGTTACTAAAATCAGCGTGCAAGAGAGTACATTTACAAGTAAATTTAGATTCAACTAACGCCTTAAGCTCTTCCGCTCCAACTTTATTTTGCCAATAGTGAATAATGAGATCATGACCGCTAGCTGCCAGTTTTAAACTGATTGCGCGGCCAATCTCTCCTGAAGCTCCTGTGACTAGTGCAAGTGGACGTCCCTTATGCACGCTGAGCTTCTCCCTCTGGTACAATTAAACATTGGCTCATTTGAGTATCAACATTAAAATGCTCCTTTAGGGTCTCCTGTAAACTATCTGTCGTTAATGCTTCCAACGCAGGAATCACATGAAATAAATCCATATCGTTAAATCGATATCGCGTAAACTGATTCGCGATATACTCTGGAGAATTCATCGCTTTGAGAAAGTAACCAATTTTCTTTTTGCGTATGCGCTCCACAATGTCCTTATTTATCGGCTGATGTAAAAAATCAGAAATCATTGTTTTTATCGCATTTCCTAATGCTTCTGGATCTTTTGAATCTCCACCAATAACAGAAAAGCCAAAACCATATTCCCCTGTGTAATCAAAACTGAACGTATCGTCTATTAATCCTTGTTCATACAATGCTTGATAATTTTCAGAACTTTGGCCAAACATCATTTCTAGCAAAAGCTGTACCGACAATTCATGTTTTAGTAAGTCTTTCCCTTGCTTATCAGGTCGCTGTTCCTTTATACCTACTAAGCATTTACCAGTATTAACAGGCATGGGAATGACGACTTTTTCTTCATCAACTTCTGCTGGTTCTTTCACTGTCTCACGTTGAATTTCCTCTGGTTCTGGAAACGATTTGCTTTCTTGATTTTGTTTCACTTGTTCGAGAATTTTTTCAGGGTCTACATTCCCGACAATAAAGAGAACCATGTTTCCTGGGTGATAAAAAGTTTTGTAACATGTATAAAGTAAATCTTTTGTTGTTTTATTGATGGATTCGACCGTACCAGCAATATCAATGCCAACTGGATGCTCTTTAAACATCGCTTTTAAAAGACCAAAGAAATTTTGCCAATCTGGATTATCTTCATACATCTTAATTTCTTGTTCAATAATCCCCTTCTCCTTGTCCACTGATTCATCTGTGAAATAGGGCTTCTGCACAAAATTCATTAAGGTTTCTAAGTTGTCTTCGATATTCATTGTGCTTGAGAATAGATAAGCTGTTCTGTTAAAGCTTGTAAAGGCATTCGCAGAAGCACCCTTCTTACTAAACTCTTGAAAAACATCCCCTTCTTCATCTTCAAAAAGTTTATGTTCTAGGAAATGAGCGATGCCATCAGGAACTCGTAGTAGTTCCTCTTCTCCAAGGGGAACAAAATGATTGTCTATAGAACCGTATTTCGTTGTAAACGTAGCAAACGTTTTATTAAACCCTTTTTTAGGTAAGACATAGACATGTAAACCGTTTGGTAATTTTTCAAAATATAATGTTTCTTGAAGTTGATCGAATGTTTGTTTCGTCATTTTGTTGCATCCTCCTTCCCTTTAAGGAAATAGACCGTATCCAACGTGATTTTTTTAGCAACATTCACAATATCTTCTTTGGTCACATTATCTGTACGCTCAATCCACTCATTAAGAGGGATGGAGTTCTTCGTTAACTCATTATGATATTCTAATTCAATTCGTCCTCTAGGTACATCCATTGTTTCTAGGATTTGGTTCTTATAAACAGCTTTTGTTTGTAAAAGATCTTCTTCAGTAAAATTCCCTTGTTTCATTTCTTCCATTTGCTTAAAAATAATGTCTGACGCTTTTTTATAATGACTCGATTGAATGCCTGACATAACAATTAATAAGCCTTTAAAGCTTTCAACTCTTGATGCTGCATAATAGGCTAAGCTCGCCTTTTCTCGTACATTAATAAATAATTTGGAATGTGAGAAACCACCAAAGATACCGTTGAACAGTTGCATGGCAAAATAATCATCATCACCATATAACACATTTGTTCGATAACCAATGTGAAGTTTCCCTTGTTGGACTGATTGTTCTTCCATAACCTCATTCGGAGTATCTTTTAACTTCGCATGAGATGTCTCAATTAACTTGTGACTCTCGCTTTTATCCAGCTGCTCAGTCGGGAAATAGCGCGTGATAAAATCTCTTATTTCCTTTTCTTCTACATCACCCATGATGTATAAATCCATTTGATCTTTCTTTAGTGACTCATGGTAATAGTCATACAAAGCCTGACTTGTAATAGCTTGCAAATCTTCTTCATAGCCTAGAACATGTACCCCAAATGGTTCGTCTTGACACATTTCTTCAGTTAGTCGTTTGTTAGCATATCTCATTTTGTCATCGTAGACAGACGATATTTTTTGAGCAAGGGTACGTTTTTCTTCTTCGATGACTTTGTCGTTAAATTTCCCCTTCACTTCATTCGGATTTAGCAATACTGAGGATAAGAGTTTAATCCCTTCCTCCATGAGTGGTGTTTGATCTTTTAAAAATTTCTCATTTGCTATATCCATTCTAATAGACACAATATGATGCTCGCCTTTCTTTGTAACATCAGATGTTAAAGATGCTCCATAGAGTTCTTCAAGAGCACTTCTCAATTGCTGTCTTGATGGATAATCGGCAGTACTGTTTTGCAAAATATGTGATAGCAGCGCCCGTTTTGTTGCTGTTTCTTTTGATAAGGGCGCATTTAATTGAATGTTAAATGTCGTTGTTTTAAATGTTTTTGATGGAATGATGTGTACGTTAAGTGATCCAGACTGAAACTGGATCATGCGATCTGGTTCCATATTATTCCCTCCTCTTATTAGTCATAATATACCTTAAATCCGAATGAATATGTCGTTAATCTATTGTTAATTTCTACTTAGTACTGATTTTAACAGAAGAATTATTTTCATGTTCATAAAATGCTCTGTCAATTGAACTGAAAAAGCACAATAAAAATTTCCTCAAGAAGAGCTCTTGAAGAAATTCTAATACACTCTTTTTCGTAATACATGGAATTTAAACTTATCAGCTCTAAAGTAATTTAATGAGTAAAGAACAGGCTCTTCTTGTTCGTTATAATGCATTTGCTTTAATACAAGAAGCGCTGTTTCCGGATCACAGGCTAGTATTTCCGATACTTGTTCATGATAACCAAGTGGTTCAATCTGTGTCATAGCATAGGTAATCGTGTTACCGTTTTTTTCTAACTGATCAAACATCGATTGTTCCTCATGGGATACATAGTCAGGTAAATGGTGTTTTGGAATTTTATCTAAGCAGTAGACGACAGGTTCTCCATCTGCTGTCCTAACACGTTCTATCACAATCATATCATCCATCTGCTCGTCATAAAACCGTCGTTGATCGTCCTCTGATGGTTTTTCGATGGAGGATGACAAAAAGATTGTCCCAGGCTCTTTGTTACCCCGTTTAATCATATCTGTTACACTGAAGAGCTCTTCTATCCCTGATGAAAATAGCGGTTTAGAGTTAATAAAAGTCCCAACACCATGGCGTCTTATAATGATACTCTCATCTTCCAACATTCGTAATGCTTCACGTAATGTAGCCCTGCTTACGCCTAATTGTTTTGACAGTTGGAACTCCGACGGTAGGCGTTCACCTGTCTCATAAGCTCCATCTTCAATATCTTGTTTAATTCTGTCAATGACTTGCAAGTATAACGGGCGCTGATCCGATTTTATCATCTTTTATACTCCTCCTGCTGACCAAGTCGTTGCGAATTTCTATATAGTAAATGTAACACGAATTCCCAGTTTGGACTATCATTTTATGTGCTCACAACATCATGATTCTACAAGGAATCACGTGAAACGATATTATCATCATCTTTTCCTAATAGAACTTCTCTCGGCTTGCTTCCTTCGTAAGGCCCCACAACACCTCTTACTTCCATTTCATCAATTAAACGAGCAGCTCTAGCATACCCAATCCTAAAGCGTCGCTGCAACATGGAGACTGACGCCGTCTGCATCTCAAGAATAAGTTGCACCGCATCATAATAGAGCTCGTCTGTCACTTCTTCGCTTATTTCTTCTTGTTCCCCTTCTTTAGGCATCATTTCCTCTGAATATTGAGCTTTCTGTTGTTCAATGCAATGTCTGACAACTCTTTCAACCTCATCGTCGGATAGAAACGCACCTTGTATACGTGTTGCTTTTGACGCACCTACAGGCAAAAATAACATATCTCCTTTTCCTAATAACTTCTCAGCCCCATTACCGTCTAAAATTGTCCGCGAATCTGTAGAACTTGAAACCCCAAAAGCAATTCGAGAAGGTATATTAGCTTTTATTACCCCAGTAATAACATCAACTGATGGACGTTGTGTCGCAATAATTAGATGAATACCCGCAGCTCTTGCCATTTGCGCTAAACGTGTAATGGCATCTTCCACTTCAGAAGAAGCAACCATCATTAAGTCAGCTAGTTCATCTACGATTACCACAATAAACGGTAAAGGTGAATAGGCATCTTCTGTATCTCTTTTCTTATTCTCTTTTTCTATGTAGGAATTATAACCTTCAATATTCCTCGTTCCAGATGCAGCAAAAAGTTCATATCGACGCTCCATTTCATTTACGACTTTCTTTAACGCTTGTGCCGCTTTTTTAGGCTCGGTTACGACCGGTGATAAAAGGTGAGGAATACCATTATACACATTAAGTTCAACCATTTTGGGATCAATCATCATCAGCTTTACTTCATGAGGTTTACTACGAATTAATAAGCTGATAATAATGCCATTAATACACACACTTTTACCACTACCCGTAGCTCCTGCCACAAGTAAATGGGGCATTTTATTTAATTCTGCAATAACAGCTTCACCTGAAATATCTCGACCAAGTGCAATTGCCAAGTGGTTACTCTTTTCTTTCATTATTGGTGAATCAAGCACTTCTCTTAACGTAACGAGCGATACTTCCTGATTGGGCACTTCAATGCCGATCGCTGATTTTCCAGGGATAGGCGCTTCCATCCGAATATCCTTAGCCGCCAAAGCTAAAGCTAAATCATCTGTTAAATTCACAATTTTACTCACTTTTACGCCAGTACTTGGATACACTTCATATTTTGTTACAGACGGGCCTAAATGCACTTTTGTTACTTTTGCACTCACTCCAAAGCTCTCCAAGGTGCGTTCGAGTTTTCTGGCATTTTTTGAAAGCATTGAATGTTCTTTCGCTTGACTTGCTTTAGCAGGGTTTTGCAATAATTCAAACGAAGGTAACTCATAAGATGCGTTCTCAGATTCGGAGACGACGAGGGACGTAGAGACAGGCTGCACCGTCTCTTTCGACTTCTCATTTTGTTTAGGGCGATAGGTGATGCCAGTGGTCTCAGTTGTTATGTCATCACTCGCCTTATCACTCTTCGTATGTTCAATTGGTATCACATCAAAATATTCAGTCTCATTATCAGAGGAATTGTCATATGCAGTTTTTGTGAAATCATAAATAATCGGCTCCTCTGTTTCTCCTTCTTTCACGTGAAAAGTGTCATTGTCGGGAGCCAATTGCTCTGAAGCTTCTTTTTTAATTACTCGCTGTTTTGTTTTCTCAGATACTCTTTCTTTTATCGCTGTTACTATATTTTGAAAGGACTCACTCATTTTATTTTTAGCAGCTATAACTAGCCCAGCAGGACCTCGTCCATTTTTTTTAATCACATCGATAAACGACTTTCCAGTTACTAAGACGAGGGCCGCAATCATAAGACCAATAGCAAATACAATTGTGCCTCCTGAAGAAAATAAAACATGACTGACTGCAAAAGCAATCGCTCCTATCATCCCACCTCCAAGGTTCTCTACAGGAGCTGTTCCTTGTAGCTGTTGCCAATATAGATCCCACGTATTTCGTATCACGGAGTGGTCAAGAAATTCTACTTTCTCACTCATTTCGCTAAACAATTGGACATGACTTAAAAGTGCTAACGAAAAGACAAATAAGTAACACCCAATAAAGCGACGATTCCACATAACAGGAAGCTCACGTTTCAACATGATATAAATGGAGAAAAGGAATAAGCTAATCGTTAATAGAATGTGCCAGCTTCCTAAAAAGAAACGAAACAGTTCTATTAAGCCTTCACCAACAATGCCAAGCCTTGCAAATGTGACGATAGACACGATGAATAGAAATAATCCTGTTAACTCAAATGTTAATTGTTTTCGCCATTTAGGTGCCCTTTTCTTCCGTTTTCGTGCCATTACAACCACCCCATATCACTTTAACAAATTGAAGAAGCAGCCGAGATTCTGTCGGCTGCTTTTCCCGGATTAACGAACGCTTGTTTCAACCATTATAGCATAGAGAATAGGAGTGTGACTACCGGTATCATACACTAATTCGAATTAATGGAGCGTCCAGGAGTAAAATTTGGGTTTAAATACATGTTTGGATCCGTGGCTATTAGGCGGCTAATTCTGTACCCTTCTCCTTCGTCTTCTTTTTCTAAAATAAGATGTCCTCCTGGTATTTGCACCATTTTATAAGATGTATAGCTGTTTTGAGCAGGCGGAAAAACCATATCTAGTTGCTGGTACGTATACAGTATCATTGGATCACTTCCTTCGAGTCTTCTAGTGGCCTATTAGCTTCAATAAGGTCATTTAGTTTTTTTATCGCTTCCCCTAACCCGCCTACTTCATGGATTAATCCGTATTTTACAGCATCGCTTCCGATTACGTTTGTTCCAATATCTCTCGTTAAATTTCCTTTAGACAACATAAGGTCTTTAAAATCCTCTTCTGAGATGGACGAATGATTCGTTACGAACCGGATTACTCTGTCTTGCATCTTATCTAGATATTCAAATGATTGAGGAACACCGATAACAAGGCCAGTAAGTCGTACTGGGTGAATGGTCATCGTGGCACTTTCTGCAATAAACGAATGCTTTCCCGCCACCGCGATTGGCACTCCGATACTATGACCACCCCCGAGCACAAGTGTCACGGTTGGTTTAGACATGGAGGCAATCATTTCTGCCAACGCTAAGCCCGCTTCTACATCCCCTCCAACTGTATTTAAAATGAGTAAAAGCCCCTCAATTTTTGGGTTTTGTTCTGCGGCTACCAGTTGAGGAATAACATGCTCATACTTAGTCGTTTTATTCTGTGGCGGCAACTGCATATGGCCTTCAATTTGACCAATTATCGTCAGGACATGAATATTGCTTGCTTCCATTTGAGGAATATTCGTTTGGCCTAGCTGTTGAATTTTATCAACAATACCGCTCGCTTTTTCTGCCCCTGGGTTATCTTGTTCTCGTTGTGGTTGGTCTTGCTGATTGTTCATAACTGATGATCTCCTCCCTTTTTTGCTTAGTATGTAAGGAGATCCTTTCTTTCATACTCTCTATAAAAGAAAGATGACTCGCTCTCAGTGTCGTCAATGTCTCACAATGAAAAAACCGCCATGGCTTATATGCATATAAGACCATAGCAGTTCTATAAGTTAAGCTTCCATTATAATTGGCATAATCATCGGGCGTCGCTTAGTTTTTTCGTATAAAAAGCGACTTAATTGATCACGTACCTGCGTTTTCAATTGCGACCACTCCGTCTGATTTTGTTCCATGGAATGTTGAAGTGTTTCAGTTACCAGTTTTTCTGCTTGGTTAATAAGGGCCTCTGACTCCCTCACATACACAAACCCTCTAGAAATAATATCAGGGCCTGATAAAATAGCACTATGTTTTTTATTGAGTGTTACAACCACAACAAGTATACCGTCTTTGGACAGGAGGCGTCTATCTCTAAGCACAATATTTCCTACATCTCCAACTCCTAGCCCGTCTATTAAAACATGTCCTGAAGGAATTTTATTTCCCCGTTTACCCTTTCGCTTCGTAAATTCAACTAATTCTCCTTTTTCTAAGAGGAAAATACGACTATCATCTATACCAACCGATCTCGCTAAGTGCCTGTGGGCATATTGCATGCGAAACTCGCCACTTATTGGGATAAAATGCTGAGGTTTAACGAGATTAAGCATCATTTTTAACTCTTCCTGATTGGCATGACCGGAAACATGGATTTTCTTGTTTTTCCCATATATTACATTAGCGCCTGTGCGGGATAGTAAGTCAACCATTTGAGAAACAGCTTTTTCATTCCCTGGATTAGGCATTGCAGAAATAATAATACGGTCATCAGCTTCAATTTTAACTAAGTTATGAGAGCCCTTAGCCATTCTTGCTAGACAACTTACAGGTTCACCTTGACTACCTGTCGTCAAAATAACGAGTTCATCACGGGCGTATTTTTTAATGTCGCTCTTTTCGATTAACGTCTCATTATTTGAAGATAAATATCCAATATCAAGTGCAATTTTGATTACTTTTTCGATGTCCGTTCCTGTCACGACTACTTTTCGTCCTTCATTCTCTGCAGCTGTTAACACTTGCTGAATTCGATGAATATGGGAGGCATAAAGTGACACGATGATACGACCATCAGCTTCATGGAATGCATCCTTTAATCCTTCTGCCACAATAGATTCAGACAAGCTGTTTCCTGGTATCTCGGCATTCTGACTATCAGAGAGTAAACATAGTACACCTTTCTCTCCAAGCTCTGTAAGTTTTCCAACTTCTGATGTTTGTCCATCTACAGGGTTTTGGTCAAATTTAAAATCACCAGTATATACGATCGGCCCTTGAGAGGTATGAAGGATAACGCCTAGTGAATCTGGAATACTGTGATTCGTGTGGAAGAAATTCACTGGTGTTTTCCCCACTTTAATTTTAGAATCAGCGTGAATTTCTATAAGTTTTGGCTTTTTCTTTACTTTAATCTCACTGCATTTATCTTTAACTAACGCTAACGTAAACTTTGAACCATAAACAGGAACATTCAAGTCACGTAAAACATATGGAATAGCGCCAATGTGATCATCGTGGCCGTGGGTTACGATAATACCTTTAACACGGTCTTTATTTTCAACCAAGTAAGTGATATCAGGAATGACAATGTCTACACCTAGCATATCATCTTCTGGGTGCATACAACCGGCATCAATAATAATAATGTCATCGTCCATTTCAAGGACATACATATTTTTCCCTATTTCATCCAGTCCACCTAGGGAAAAAATACGGATCTTTTCAGTTTGTTGATTCGACAATGGTAAATCCTCCTATAAATAATCTATATTTCAAAACGGCCTACCCTCTGGAGATAAGTATAACTTATTATTGTTTTTAATCACAAGTGAGAAAAGAAGGAGACGCGTTTTTTAATCCTAAATTAATAAAACGAACCTTCAACCAGTAGGCGTTTTCGTTCTTCTCCCACTGATTGTTAGTTGAGTCAATCAGAACATTAGTGTCCGTTATCTCCCGCTTAAATAGAGTTAGCTCTCCTCCTATTTTGAGCCGGGAGTTTTACGGACGGTTTATCTGTGATAAAACAAGACTAAATGAGCGCTTGAACTTATGCGATCGGTTCATATTTTGAGATTGTATTTTGTATAGTTTAGAGCGGACTCTTTTACTTTAAACCTCGATTTTTAGGTGAAAAGCCATTACCTATCAGTAGACTGCATTAGACTTTTAAAGCTATACAGTTACTTAACAGGCATATAAAGGGACTTTACTGGTCTGGCTATCAAAAAAGCAACATTCCAACGTTCATTCAGGCATGAATATGTACGTTAGATCACGAATGATAGGTGGTTTGTTCGTTGTTTAAACAGGGCATATAGCATTTAGTCACAATGTCATATGAAGATCTCAATGTGTTTGCGTACGGTTCCGCTATTAAAAAGCTGTATGCCCTAGCATACAGCTTTCTTAAACAAATTAATTTAAGACAAAGCATGTTGGATAATGAGCCGTTCTTCTGGTGTTACAGGAAGTAATGGAAGGCGGACGCCTCCTACATCGAGTCCTTTAATTTGAAGAGCTGTTTTCACTGGTGAAGGATTTGGTGCGATAAATAAGCTCTTCATAATAGGCAATAACTTTTGATGAATAGCAGAAGCTGTTGCCATATCACCTGATTTAAACGCTCTTATCATATGCTGCATGTCATTACCTACAATATGACTGGAAACAGATACGATACCATCAGCTCCAACAGCCATAGATGGTAGTGTCAAGCTGTCGTCCCCGCTAAAAACTTGAAACTCTTTAGGGGTTTCAGAAATGATCGTTGTCATCTGATCTAGATCCCCACTAGCTTCTTTTATAGATGTTATATTGTGAATTTTAGACAGAGCCACGACCGTTTCCGGAAGTAGGTTTACGACACAACGTCCTGGAATATTATAAAGCATAACTGGTAGAGAGGTTTTTTCTGCAATTGTTTTAAAATGCTCATATAAACCTCGTTGAGAAGGTTTATTATAATACGGGGTAACAAGCATAATACCATCTACCCCTAATTTTTCTGCTTTCACCGTGAGTTCTGCTGTTGCATAGGTGTCGTTCATTCCTGTCCCTGCAATGACAGGAATCCTCCCAGCAGCCGCTTTAACGGCATGCTCGTATAAAGCAGACTTTTCTTCCATACTAAGGGTTGCAGATTCTCCTGTTGTTCCACCAACAATAACGCCCTCTGTCCCATTTTCAATTAAATAATCCATCAATCGATTCATTTTTTTAAAATCAATATTTCCTTTAAAATCAAAAGGAGTTACCATTGCCGTTAAGACATTACCCAATGCCATATACTCCACTCTCCTTATCTTTCGTCAAGATCTTGTAAAAACATGTCGTGAAGCGCATTTACAGCATCGATCATGTCTTTTTCGTGTACAAGTACCCAAATGGTTGTGTGTGAATCAGCCGACTGTAATATTTGGATATGACGGTCGGTAAGTGCTTCAACGATTTTAGAAGCTATTCCTGGCACTCCGGTCATACCAGCACCTACAGCTGATACTTTCGCACAGTTTTGCTGTACTTCAGGTTGTAAGTCTAAGCTGTTCAAAACGCTAACTGCACGATCAGTGAGATGCTCTGGAACCGTATAAGCCACGCCGAATGGATGAATATTAATAAAGTCCACAGAGATATTAGCTGTAGCCATCGCTTTAAAAACTTTCGCCTGAAGATCATATTCTCCTTCACTAGCAGCCACTTTTATTTGTGAAACTTCTTTGACATGAGCAATACCTGTAATTGGGCGCTCCTCTATATCTTTTCCCGGGCTGGAAGAGGTACTCGTCGTGATTAACGTTCCTGTGCCTTCTTCAGAAGCTGATCTTATTCTAATTGGTACTTTCGCCTGCATGGCCACTTCCACTGCCCGAGGATGGATAACTTTAGCTCCTTGGTAGGCCATATTACATATTTCATTATACGTGACGACCTTAATAGGCTTTGCTGTTTTTACAATGCGTGGATCTGCCGTCATGACACCAGCCACATCTGTAAAAATGTCCACGACCTCTGCTTTTAAAGCCGCACCTAAAGCTGTAGCAGATGTATCTGATCCGCCTCTTCCAAGTGTAGCCGTTGTGCCTTTTGCAGTCTCACCTTGAAATCCTGTTACAACAATCACGTCAGTAGTTTCAATCGCTGCTAAAAGACGGTCAGTTTTTATATCAGTTATTTTCGCGTTAGTATAGTCTTCCGTTGTTCTAAAACCTGCTTGAGCCCCCGTCATGGCAAGTGATGAAAGCCCCTTTTGTTGGAGAAGAGATGAAAACACAACAGAAGAAATTGTTTCACCACACGATAATAATAAATCCTGTTCTCGTTTAGATACAGTGGTAGTGACGCCGCCTACTAAATCTAAAAGGGTATCAGTAGCATAAGGGTCGCCAGATCGTCCCATTGCAGACACAACCACAACCACTTTGTAACCATTTTTTACAGCAGTGATTACGTGCTCACTACATTTATCGCGCATTGTCTCATTTCTTAATGAGGTACCACCGAATTTCTGAACAACAATTTTCATCGTATTTCCATCTGCCTTTACACACGAATTTTTTTCTATTTCAACAAGCCTAATTTAATTAAAGAGAAAGCTATTTGAACTGAATTCAGGGCTGCGCCTTTTAGTAAATTATCTGCAACTATCCACATATGAAAGCCTTTAAGGTGATCGAGATCCTGACGAATTCTGCCTACAAACACATCGTCTCTCCCTTTACTTTCAGACGCTAGTGGATAGACTTGATTCTGAGGATCGTCTTGCAAAGTAACGCCATCAGCTTCGTCTAACAGTTTACGCATCCTTTCGACGTTCAAGCCTTCTTCTTGTACCTCAATATAGACTGACTCCGAATGTCCAGTTTCTACAGGAAGACGAACACATGTGGCCGCCACTTGCAAAGATTCATCTTCCATTATCTTTTTAGTTTCATTGATCATTTTCATCTCTTCATACGTAAAACCGTTCTCCTGGAAAACATCGATTTGTGGTACGGCATTAAATGCTATTTGATAATGGTTCTTATCTCCTGAAACAGGTAATATTTGTGGGTCAATGCTTTCACCATCCAATATTTGGCGAGATTGTTCATACATTTCATCAATGGCATCTACACCTGCTCCTGAAACAGCCTGGTATGTAGATACCACAATTCGTTTCAGTCCAAATTCTTTACGAATTGGTTCTAAAGCTGCGACCATTTGAATAGTTGAACAATTAGGGTTACTAATAATTCCTTTATGGCGTTCTAAAGCTTGCTCATTCACTTCAGGTACTATTAATGGGACATCTTTATCCATTCTAAAGGCACTCGTATTATCTACAACGATAGCGCCACGCTTCACTGCTTCCGGAGCCAATGCTTTAGAAACAGAACCGCCCGCACTAAATAATGCCAATTGAATCCCTTCAAAAGACTCAGGCTTCGCCTCTTGAACGGTTAGTTGTTCACCTTTGAATGTCAATTGCTTACCTGCTGATCTTTTAGAAGAAAGCAATAAGAGAGTATCTACTGGAAAATCGAGCTTTTCAAGTGTCCTGATCATCTGTTCACCTACCGCCCCTGTTGCTCCTACAATAGCCACGTTAAATGTTTGGTGTGTCATGAATCAGTTCTCCTTTCACTGATAAGATATTTTAAGAGTCTTTTTTTACATGCCGCTACTCCGATTATATACAAGATTATCGCCGCCGTTAAGAGAAAACTCTATCGGCGACGAATATCACTAAACTCTTATTTTAACAACTGATCATGAGAATTGCATTAATTTTTATATCTTTCTATAAAAACAGGTTGAACTTGCTTCCCTTCAATAGCATTTTTTACTGTTTCAGGTATTTTAGTCATGTCTGCTACGAGTGAGTTAGGTTTTTTGTAAGGGTGATCTTGGCCAAGTGGTACAAAATAAATATTTTTAGCAGCCATAAGCGTCATAATGTTCACACCATTTAAACCGAGGGCATCATTGGTAGAGACTGCAAGAACAATCGGTCTGCCCGTTCTCATTGTTGCTTTCGCTCCCATTAATACAGGTGTATCTGTTAAGGCATTGGCTAATTTACTTGTAGAATTCCCTGTTAATGGGGCAATAACCATGCAATCTAAAGGGGTCTTAGGCCCAAAAGGCTCTGCCTTCACAATTGTATCCACAAGTGGTTCTGATGTAATAGCTTTAATTTTTTTGATCCAATCATCACTTTTCCCAAATTTTGAATCGGTCGTTTGTACTGTATAAGATACAAAAGGGGTGACCTTTGCTCCTAGTGAAACAAGTTTTTCTATTTCAGGTATCACCTCTTCATACGTACAATGAGATCCTGTCAATCCAAAACCGATATGCTTGCCTTTTAAAATCATTAATGGCGGCCTCCTTTCTGATCATTCCATTGTTTCTCAAGTAGCGTAGACAATAATTCTGCAAGCTGAATGCCTGCAGTTTTTGGAGCGACTAGACCGGGTAAACCAGGTGTTAAGATTGCATGAATACCTCTTTTGTTAGCAAAATTAAAATCAGTTCCTCCAGGTTTAGAGGCGATATCAAGAATAAGCACGTGATTTTGCATTTTTGCGATAATAGTAGAAGTTAAAACGTGGGCAGGAATCGTATTAATAACAACATCTGCCTCTGACACTGCATCACTTAAGTTGTTTAAAGGAATTGGGGTTAAGTTCATTTCGTAAATTCTAGCTAAAAGCTCCCTTTCCTTTGCAGCCACCGAGACACGCGCTCCCAAATTAGCAAAGGTTCTAGCAACCGTTTGACCTACTCGCCCAAATCCAGTAATCAAAACGTTGGAACGGTGAATTGTCATATTTGTATGCTGAATGACTAACATGACCGCCCCTTCTGCTGTAGGAATAGAATTATAAATAGCTAAATCATCCCTGTTCATTAATTCAACAAGGGACTTTTCTGATTTTTGTGCAATATTTTTTAAGGTTTTGTTGGCAATGCCAGTATAAATTTTTAAATGCTCCGGTGTTTTTGCAAGCCACTTTTCTTCTAACACTTGGGGTTGACCTGAAAATACGGTATCCGCCTCACCATTGTGATTCACACCATTAACGGGCAAAATAACAGCGTCCAATAACTCTGTATTAACTGTTTCAAACGTTTTATTTTCCACTCCAAGAAATCCATCATCGAGCTGATCAAACCCAATTAAATAAAGAGAAGTATCTAAAGTAGATAGTTTACGAATAACTTCGATCTGCCTTAAATCTCCTCCAATAATAGCTACCTGCATTCCAGTTAACAACGTTTTTACCTCCCCTTCGATAAAACTTTCGGTAAGCTAATGACATGCTTTCTTTGGGCAGTGTCACAGCACCTTTCGGAAAGGGACACATGAGCCTTGCGGATGCTCACCATATTTTATGATAGCAATGACAATTGGTGATAAGAGTATAAAAATTCTTATAATAATCATTTGCCTCTCTCTTTTTTCATCTCCAACAAAGTCATTCTACAGGGATCCTCTTATTATGTAGTTTTTAAAAGCGGCTCAGCTGTTTTATCACAAATAAGCGTCCGTAAACCTCCCAGATCAAAATAGAGAGGAGAGGTTACTCTTTTCAGTCGGGAGAGAAACGTCGCTAATGTCTTGATTGAAGGTTCGTTTTAGCCGTTTATAAAATTGAACTGGTGTAGTAAGAAACGGTATCTCTGGTCGGATAGTGTCATCGTAGTGGTATGGTAGGACTATTACACCATGAGCTGAAGGCAAGACTTTGTGAAGGCACCTGTATGTAGCGAAACATCACTGCATAGTCACGTAATGAGGAGACTATTTCCCTTGTTCTTGTTAACGAAAACGTGTTCAATTATTTAGATATAAAAAGAAAGAGTGCCCTCAAAGAAATACTAGGGGCACTCTTCATGCTTTAAATTCATTTTTTATTTATAGTTTTACAATATCGTTGAGTATCAATGTGGCTTTTAAGCGTATGTTTTCTTAATAGCACTTGTTCATTTAACTTCTATGATAATCATATCGGCACCAATTTTTTTTATCTGTTTCCAATAGACCGTTACTTCTTTTTCTCTTTTGCCTAAGCCAAACCACTTTAATGTAGGGATGACAAAAGCTTCGATATGACCAGTTTTTTCATCAATCATAAGGTCTGTTTGGCCTAAAACCCCTAGCCTCTCACCTTTTTGATAATCAATGATTTCCTTTTGACTTATTTCACTTAACCTCATAACTAGCACCACCTTTCCTCCCTTTATTACAAGCTTATGTAGAAAGGTACGGCTCATATGACGGCTTAATTTATAGAGGGAGGCAATTTTCCGTTTGGTGTTATTAATGTTAAGGAATATTCTTTTGAAAGAATATCTTCACTCGTTGCTTTAATATCGGCCATTGTCACACTGTCAATGGCGTTCGTTATATCATTTAATGAGCGATGCTTACCAAGGAGTAACTCATTTTTACCGTTTCGACTCATTCGACTGTTCGTACTTTCTAAGCCAAGCATCAAACCTCCCTTTAACTGTTCTTTGCCATTTTTGAGTTCTTTATCAGTCAAGCCATTTTCCGCTACTTTTGCTATTGTTTCCAGCATAACATCAAATGTTCGCTCTAACTGCTCCGGTGCTGAACCAGCATACACAGTCAGCATTCCAGAATCTTTGTAAGCAGAGTGATAGGAGAAAACAGAATAGGCAAGCCCTCTATTTTCTCTTATTTCCTGAAACAACCTGCTACTCATACTGCCACCTAATGCGTTGTTCATCAAAATTAAGGAGTAAATTTTATCATCATCTAGTGCGTAACCATCAAACCCTAAGCATAAATGAGCTTGTTCGGTTTCTTTTTGACGCACTATTTTATCTGGTATAAATGCTGGTTTTTCTAGCTTCACATCGGGAAATGCCGTTCCTGGAAGAGAGGAGAACAAATCCTCAACATACGATACGAATGACTCATCGACGTTCCCACATATGGAAATCACAACGTTGTTTGCATGATAATATTGATTCATATATGAAAATAAATCATCCGAGGAGAATGAATCTAATGTTTGCTCTGTCCCGAGAATAGGAAATCCTAGTGGATGGTCCCCGTAGCTCGCTTTACTAAGTAAATCATGGACGAGATCATCTGGCGTATCTTCGTACATTTTGATCTCTTCCAATACGACCCCTTTTTCTTTTTCCAATTCGCGTTTTTCGAAGGTGGAATTGAAGTACATATCTGCCAACACATCTACTGCATACTTAGCATGTGTATCTAGTACTTTTGCATAGTAGCATGTGTATTCTTTAGAAGTAAGGGCATTCACGTGTCCTCCAATCGAATCAAAAGATTCAGCTATCTCATGAGCTGATCGGGATTTAGTTCCTTTAAAAAACATGTGTTCAATGAAATGAGACATCCCATTTTCTTCTTTTTTTTCAAAGCGCGAGCCTGTGCCTACCCATATTCCTACTGCAACTGACCTGACTGTTTCTATCGGTTCGAACACAATTCTTACGCCATTTTTACATTCATAACGTTTAATCACGACTTGAGCCTCCTACTGTCAAATATCATTTAATCAGAGAGTCGTTTTTCACTAAGAACCTCTGATACTTTTCCTATGTGTAAATTCTTATTCTTAAGACCGGTAATCATAGCTTCTAGCCCATTGGCTGATGACGCTGTCGGATGCATAAGGATGAGTGAGCCAGGCTCTGCATGATTCACGACCCGCTGTGTCATTTGAGCAGATGATGGATTTTTCCAATCAACGGTATCAACCGTCCAGAGTATCGTATACATATTTAACTCACTGGCCACAGTGACGACATCTTCACGAAAACTACCGCTCGGCGGTGCAAACCAAACTGGCTTCTCATTGAGGGCTGCATCAATTACTTCGTTCGTTCTTATTATCTCATCGCGAATACTTTCTCGAGCTAACCTCTTCATATCTGGATGTGAGTAAGCATGATTTCCTATTTCATGCCCTTCTTCCTTTATCATCATAGCAAGATTCGAGTTATTTTTCACCCATGAGCCATCTAAAAAGAAGGTTGCCTTTACATTATTTTCTTTAAACGTTTTTAATATGTCTGGTAAATGGTCGTTCCCCCAAGCGACATTGACCATAAAACCAACCATTGGTTTATCCGGATTGCCTCTATAAATAGGGGATGGTGGAAGATCTTTAAGTGTTATCTCTGGTGATATTTCTTTAAAAACGAGAGCCTCTTCTTGAAAGTCTCCCCGTTTTTTCATGTTCTCATAAGATTTTTGAACGTCTACCTCTCTCCCGTTATAGCCTGGGACTGCTTTCCAAACAGGATCAATACGTGCATTGATCGGTGAATCTTCATACTCCTGCTTCACTCGAAGTATTTCCATATAAAGAGGACTTTCTTCTTTCATCACTTGTTCTGCTTGCCCTCTTAATTCTTCAATATATCCACCAGTGACAGGATTTTGTATATGAGACAAGGTTACAATTAACAAAAAAAAGAAGGTTCCCAATTGAATCGCAACTTTCTTTAACATATCTATCCCCTCCCCTTAAAAAATATGTGATGAGAGGACAAGGTAGAACCGGCAATTACGCGAATATAACTTTGTACTCCCCCTATTTTTTGTAGTGGGATCACAGCGTCAATTTAAATAAAACGAACCTTCAATCAGGGGATGTTTTCGCTCTTCTCCCGCTGATTGGTAGTTGAGTCAATCAGGACATTAGCGACCGTTAGCTCCTGTAATGGAGTGATCTCTCCTCTCTATTTTGATCCGGGAGGTTTACGACGCTTATCTGTGATATAACGAACCTTCAATCAGGGGATGTTTTCGCTCTTCTCCCGCTGATTGGTAGTTGAGTCAATCAGGACATTAGCGACCGTTAGCTCCTGTCTAAATGGAGTGATCTCTCCTCTCTATTTTGATCCGGGAGGTTTACGGACGCTTATCTGTGATATAACGAACCTTCAATCAGGGGATGTTTTCGCTCTTCTCCCGCTGATTGGTAGTTGAGTCAATCAGGACATTAGCGACCGTTAGCTCCTGTCTAAATGGAGTGATCTCTCCTCTCTATTTTGATCCGGGAGGTTTACGGACGCTTATCTGTGATATAACGAACCTTCAATCAGGGGATGTTTTCGCTCTTCTCCCGCTGATTGGTAGTTGAGTCAATCAGGACATTAGCGACCGTTAGCTCCTGTCTAAATGGAGTGATCTCTCCTCTCTATTTTGATCCGGGAGGTTTACGGACGCTTATCTGTGATATAACGAACCTTCAATCAGTGGACGTTTCCGTTCTTCTCCCACTGATTGGTAGTTGAGTCAATCAGGACATTAGCGACCGTTAGCTCCTGTCTAAATGGAGTGATCTCTCCTCTCTATTTTGATCCGGGAGGTTTACGGACGCTTATCTGTGATATAACGAACCTTCAATCAGGGGATGTTTTCGCTCTTCTCCCGCTGATTGGTAGTTGAGTCAATCAGGACATTAGCGACCGTTAGCTCCTGTCTAAATGGAGTGATCTCTCCTCTCTATTTTGATCCGGGAGGTTTACGGACGCTTATCTGTGATATAACGAACCTTCAATCAGTGGACGTTTCCGTTCTTCTCCCACTGATTGGTAGTTGAGTCAATCAGGACATTAGCGACCGTTAGCTCCTGTCTAAATGGAGTGATCTCTCCTCTCTATTTTGATCCGGGAGGTTTACGGACGCTTATCTGTGATATAACGAACCTTCAATCAGTGGACGTTTCCGTTCTTCTCCCACTGATTGGTAGTTGAGTCAATCAGGACATTAGCGACCGTTAGCTCCTGTCTAAATGGAGTGATCTCTCCTCTCTATTTTGATCCGGGAGGTTTACGGACGCTTATCTGTGATATAACGAACCTTCAATCAGGGGATGTTTTCGCTCTTCTCCCGCTGATTGGTAGTTGAGTCAATCAGGACATTAGCGACCGTTAGCTCCTGTCTAAATGGAGTGATCTCTCCTCTCTATTTTGATCCGGGAGGTTTACGGACGCTTATCTGTGATAAATAAAGCAGTTAGTTGCATAAAGGTACAATAGCTCTCTTTATTTCCACATAAAAAAAGAGCCGTGCTAAAGGGCTCTTCCTTCCATTATGATTCTTTTTGTTCAGGTAAAACAGCTTTGCGTGACAAATTGACACGGCCTTGGTTATCAATTTCTGTTACCTTAACCAGGACTTCGTCACCGATTGATACGACATCTTCAACTTTACCTACACGTTCATTGGCTAATTGTGAAATATGAACAAGCCCATCTTTCCCTTTAAAAATTTCCACAAAGGCCCCAAATTTTTCAATTCGCTTTACTTTTCCAAGATAAGTTTGACCAACTTCAACTTCTCGAACGAGGTCTTCAATGATTTGTTTTGCTTTGTTATTCATTTGCTGATCAGTAGATGAAATATAAACCGTTCCATCTTGTTCAATATCAATTTTAACGCCGGTGTCATCAATTATTTGATTAATCATTTTACCACTTGGACCGATTACATCACGGATTTTATCTGGATGAATTTTCATCGTTAGAATCTTCGGCGCATAATCGCTCAGTTCTGCTCTTGGTGTTGGGATGGCAGAAAGCATGTTATCAAGTATTTGAAGACGTCCTTCTTTTGCTTGTGATAAGGCTTCTTCAAGAACTGATTTATCTATTCCGTCTATTTTTATATCCATTTGAAGCGCTGTTATGCCTTTTGACGTTCCAGCCACTTTAAAGTCCATATCACCTAGAGCATCTTCCATTCCTTGAATATCCGTCAAAACGACAACATCTTCTTCGTGCTTTACTAAGCCCATGGCAATCCCTGCTACCGGAGATTTAATCGGAACGCCAGCTGCCATCATAGCAAGAGTACTTGCACAAATACTTGCTTGAGAGGTTGAACCATTTGACTCTAAAACTTCAGAGACTAGACGAATCGTATAAGGAAATTCCTGCTCTGATGGAATCACTTTCTCAAGAGCTCTTTCACCTAAAGCTCCGTGTCCAATTTCACGGCGCCCTGGTCCTCGGATCGGGCCTGTTTCACCTACACTAAAAGATGGGAAGTTATAATGGTGCATAAAACGCTTCGACTCTTCGATCCCTAGCCCATCAAGAACTTGAACATCACCTAAAGCTCCTAAAGTACAAACGCTTAGAGCTTGGGTTTGACCACGGGTAAACAAACCAGAGCCATGCGTTCTTTGAAGAATGTCAATTTCAGAAGCTAAAGGTCTAATTTCGTTACCTTTTCTTCCGTCAGGTCGAATATTTTCTTTTGTTATAAGTTTTCTCACTGTCTCTTTTAACAACTTGTCCAAAACGTCTCGTGCATCTTTCGTTCTGTCATTCTCTTCGTCTGTGTAATCTTCCAATATTTCGTTATACACTTCTTTAATAGCATCCTCACGCTGTCCTTTTTCAACGACAGTGGCTGCTTTAACTAGTTTGCTTTCTGCTTTTTCTCGAATTTCTGCTGCCAACTCTTCATCAATAGTAAGGAGTTGTACGTCCATTTTCGTTTTACCGACTTTAGAGACGATATCTTCCTGGAAAGCAACGAGTCGTTTAATCTCTTCATGACCGAACATAATAGCATCAAGCATGACTTCTTCAGGCACTTCATTCGCACCAGCTTCAACCATATTTATAGCATCTTTCGTACCAGCAACGATTAAATTAATATCACTGCTGTCCATTTCGTCTGTTTTAGGGTTGATAATAAAATTACCGTCAACCCTTCCGATCGTCACACCGGCAATAGGTCCTGCAAAAGGAATGTCCGAAATGGACAGAGCAAGAGAAGATCCTACCATGGCAGCCATCTCAGGTGAACAATTTTGATCGTTACTCATGACGATACTAATAACCTGAACATCGTTACGGAAGCCGTCTGGAAACAGCGGACGCACTGGTCTGTCAATTAATCTGCTTGTTAAAACCGCATGGTCACTTGGACGCCCCTCACGCTTAATAAACCCTCCAGGTATTTTTCCTGCTGAGTATAGTCGTTCTTCATAATTGACTGTTAGAGGAAAAAAGGGTAAGTCCTTTGGTTCCTTTGAAGCAGTGGCCGTAGATAATACCGATGTATCACCATAACGTACGAGAACAGCTCCGTTAGCTTGTTTAGCAAGCTGCCCCACTTCAATCGTTAATGTACGACCGGCCCATTCCATCGAAAAAGTTTGTTTTTCTTGATTCATCTTATCGTGTACTCCTCTCAACTTTATAATTAGTCCTTCTTACACTTAGTGTTTCGCTTTTTTGTATGTAGTAAACCTGGTGTATGAGGTAAAAAGCATATTATTGGCTTGTTAAGTGTGTATACAGAACAAACTATAGTTATAGCCCTAGCTTTTATATCATAACAAAAAAAGATACGTAACGAAACAGAAGATTAGGCCGATAACTTATGCCATAGAAAAAAGCGGGAGAATCTCCCGCTTTTAATTATCGACGAAGGCCAAGCTTATCAACTAGTTGACGGTAACGAGTAACGTCTTTATTACGTAAGTACGTAAGTAAGTTACGACGTTGACCAACCATTTTTAACAGACCGCGACGTGAATGATGATCTTTTTTATGAGTACGTAAGTGATCATTCAACGTAGTAATTTGCTCTGTTAGGATAGCCACTTGTACTTCAGGAGAACCAGTATCATTCTCGTGAGTTTTAAATTGGTCAATAATTTCATTTTTACGCTCTTGAGTTAATGCCATCCTGTCCACCTCCTTATCTAATATCCCCAAGTGCCTCGCATACGTTGGTGAATCGCCATGCCAAGCATTGGTTGTTAACATGTTATATCATACTAGTTTTCACGTGTTATTACAAGGGCTCCTCAAAACTTTTTATGTCGAAAAATAGTGGCGGGCGATTTCTATGTCTTGTTGGATTCTTGTTTTTAGCTCTTCAACGCCATTGAACGCCTTTTCTCCTCGAATTCGTTTAATGAAAGCCACTTTAATTTTTTCCTTGTAGATCTCCTTGGTGAAATGAAAGATATGAGCTTCAATCGTCTGCCTACCTTTTCCGCTATTAAAAGTCGGATTAAACCCAATGTTACATACACCTTCAAATGTTTTACCATCAACAACTATCCGTACAACATAGACACCTGTGGCAGGTAATTCTTTATTAGGATCAGGGCTTACATTCGCTGTTGGAAAGCCAATTTCCCGACCTCTTTTTTGCCCGTGCTCCACGACTCCCTCTACCGTGTAGACCCTTCCTAAATAGTCATTCACTTTCTCTATGTTGCCTACAGCTAATGCTTCACGAATACTAGTAGAACTAATTTTTTCATTATCTTCGGCTAATTTCGGAACAGTCGTGTGGGATAATAAGTTGCGAGAATGAAAGGGGAAGGTTTCCATCGTCCCTTTTCCTAATCGTCCGTAAGAATAATCGAACCCTGCCACAATATGTTTCACATTTAAGTCAATTAAATAAGTGTCCACAAATTGTTGAGGCGACAACTCAGAAAAGCGAGCATCGAATGAGACGACGAGCAATATATCTATACCTGTCTTTTCTAATAACGTTATCTTTTCCTGTATGGGAGAAAGGTAATTTACATTGACATTTTGTTTTCCAAGTACTTCTTTAGGATGCGGATAAAAGGTCATCACTGCTGATTTAAGGTTACGTTTTTCCGCCTCCACCTTCGCTGTATTAATGACTTGTTGATGCCCCCGATGAACACCATCAAAAAAACCCAATGCCAAAGCTGTAGGGGGTAAATCCAATGGGGGGTGCGGATGTTTAATATATTCTACTCTCAACGGTGCCACCTCAATTTCATTTATGCGCGTTAAATAGTTTAGTCGTGAATTGATCTGATCATTTTTTCTGGTTTCATCATTCCATCACGTTTAGGGTCTTTTTTGTACAGAGCGAGACATTCCTCGCGTTGATTATACAAAGCCCATACTTTTTCGTCCCCAGTCTCACCATGCAAAGGTAGAATAGCTCCTTGTAGTACCTTCTTTTCAGTCTCTTTATCAACTGTCACAATTGGAAACCGTGTCAATGCTTGTTCCACTGACATTAGGAGTTGTTCTTGGCTGTTTTTAATAGTTGCATCGGTTAGCTCTTCAAGTGTAAAACAGTTTGAACGATTAAATGCGCCTGATGCTTCTCGTGTCAAGCTTGACATGTGAGCAGGGTAACCAAACTTTTCTCCAATAGCCACACAAAGGGTTCTTATGTACGTTCCTTTACTGCAAGTTACCTCAAATGTAAATGAGACCTTTCCTTCACGTAAGAGCGGGTCAGAGGTGAGTTTTAACTCATGTATTGTCACTTGTCGTGCCGGTCTTTCTATTATTTTTCCCTCTCTCGCATACTCATAAAGTTTTTTACCTTTAATTTTTACTGCTGAGTACATAGGTGGAACTTGCTCAATTGAGCCAGTGAGTTCTTCAAAAACTTCTTGTACGTCATCTCGAGTAATGACGTCTTCTATATAAGCTTCAGTAACGATCTCACCAGAAGCATCCTCTGTTGTAGTTGATATTCCTAGCGTCACCTCACCACAATACGTTTTAGTGTCGGCTGTTAAATATTCAACCAGTTTAGTCGCTTTTCCTAGGCAGATAGGTAGTACGCCTTCCACATCTGGGTCAAGAGTTCCTGTATGGCCTGCTTTTTTTGTTTTAAATTGTCTGCCTACTTCTTTAACAGCGGAAAATGACGTCATACCTTTAGGTTTCCAAAGTGGGAAAATACCTGTTGTCGATTTCATAATCTCATTACGCCTCCATCAAATAAATTAAAGCATAAAATAATCATTATTTACAAGCTCAAGGAGTTACAAGAAAGAAAAGCCGCAAAGGAAAAGAGGATAGATTGCTCTATCCTCTCACCCATTTATTTTTCTTCTTCGTTTAATTTACGAAGCAATGCATCAATTCTATTCCCCTGCTCAATGCTTTTATCAAAACTAAATGTTAGCTCAGGTGTTTTTCTTAACTGAATTCGTTTCCCTATTTCCGAACGAATAAAACCTTTGGCTTTTTCTAAAGCTTGAAGTGTTTTTTCTTTTTCTTCCTCTTCTCCAAACACCGTAATAAATGCGGTCGCCTGCTGTAAGTCACCAGTCACTTCTACATCTGTTACTGTAACAAAACCGATTCTCGGGTCCTTCAGGCCACGTTGAATAATATCAGTTAATTCTTTTTTGATTTGTTCTCCTACTCGATTGGCACGAACTTTACTCATTTTACGACACTCCTATCGTTTTAAAACTCGGCTCATGTTACATGTCAGAAGCCTCTATATTAAGTCAAACTAGAGTCTCTACGCCTAACTAGCTTTACCGTTTGGTTAGAAAGAGATTCAGGAGCTTCAATAAGAGTTGTCTCAAAGCTTAAAGCCATTCCCAACTGACATTAGCAATCTCAAGTTCTGTGTAAGATTCCAATAATTTGAGCGATCTTTGCAATTCTTTTTCAACCTGAACTTTTTCTGAGCTTACAGAAACAATAGCCCATTCTGTTCGTTGCCAAACATTCTGATGGTTTGTTTCAGCGATAGAGACATTAAAACGTTGTTTTATCTTGGTTGAAACACTCTTTAAAACTGAGCGCTTTTCTTTAAGTGAACCGGAGTCGTAAATAACAGCTTCAACGACGAGAACGCCAATTATCAACGCTTAATTTCCTCCATAATATAGGCTTCAACAACATCTCCCTCTTTCACATCGTTGAAGTTTTCTAACGTAATACCGCACTCATAGTTTCGTGCAACCTCTTTAACATCGTCTTTAAAGCGTTTAAGGTCTTTAATGTCACCTTCAAAGATCACGACACCATCTCTAATTAAACGCACAGAGGAGTCCCTTGTAATTTTTCCTTCTGTCACATATGAGCCAGCAATTGAACCAATTTTAGACACTTTAAATACTTGACGTACTTCTGCCTGGCCAATGACTTTTTCTTCATATTCAGGGTCCAGCATTCCTTTCATGGCTGCCTCAACTTCCTCGATTGCATCATAGATCACCCGGTGAAGTCTTACTTCTACTTTTTCTGCTTCAGCGGTTCGCTTCGCATTCACATCTGGTCGTACATTAAAGCCGATTACAATGGCATTAGACGCTGATGCTAGGATGATATCAGATTCAGCGATGGCCCCTACACCAGTATGGATGATGTTTACTTTCACACCTTCCACTTCAATTTTTTCAAGAGATCCTTTCATTGCTTCAGCTGATCCCTGGACGTCTGCTTTTACAATAATGTTAATCTCTTTAAGTTCACCTTGCTGGATTTGATCGAATAAGTCATCAAGACTTACACGTGAGCTTTCTTTACGATCTGCTTCTCTTTGTTTACTCGCTCTAGCTTCACCAATTTGGCGTGCTTGTTTTTCGTCTTTGAACACACGGAACTGATCTCCAGCCTGTGGAACTGAGTTTAATCCAGTAATTTCAACTGGCATAGATGGTCCTGCTGTTTTAACTCGGCGCCCTAAATCATTCACCATTGCTCTTACTTTACCAAAAGCATTTCCTACAACGATCGGGTCACCGATGTTTAAGGTGCCAGCTTGAACAAGAAGTGTCGCAACCGGGCCACGCCCGCGATCAAGCTCTGCTTCTACAACTGTTCCCATCGCTGCTTTGTTAGGGTTTGCTTTTAATTCTTCAACTTCTGAAACGAGCAGAATCATCTCAAGCAGTTCGTCAATGCCAGTGCCGTTCAATGCTGACACATTTACAAAGATTGTTTCGCCGCCCCAAGCTTCTGCTACTAGTTCATGTTCGGTTAGTTCCTGCATGACACGATCAGGGTTTGATCCCTCTTTGTCAATTTTATTAACCGCAACAATAATTGGCACTTCAGCTGCTTTAGCGTGATTAATGGCTTCGATTGTTTGTGGCATAACACCATCATCTGCTGCCACGACAAGAATAGTGATATCAGTCACCTGTGCTCCCCTTGCTCTCATCATTGTGAAAGCGGCGTGACCAGGTGTGTCAAGGAATGTTATCTTTTTACCATTATCTTCAACTTGGTAAGCGCCGATATGTTGAGTAATACCTCCCGCTTCTCCAGCTGTTACCTTTGTATGGCGAATACTATCAAGCAAGGTTGTTTTTCCGTGATCTACGTGTCCCATAATTGTGACAACAGGGGATCGCTCTTGTAAATCCTCAGGAGCATCGTCTTCCATCATTGATTCAAAATCAGTCTTGTCAACGATCACTTCTTCTTCTACGTCCACACCGAATTCTTCAGCAATAAGATCAATTGAATCTTTATCTAATTCTTGATTGATTGTAGCCATGACACCAAGAAACATGAGTTTTTTTATAATTTCTGATGGTTCTTTATTAAGTTTTTCGGCAAATTCACCCACTGTAATTGGGGTTGAATAGGTGACTTTAGAAGGGGCGTTTTGCTTGCTTTCCCCTTTTTTTGTAGTCGTTTGAGTTTGCTGTGAAGGACGCTTATTTTTTTTGTTCTTATCTTTTTTAGAAGGGGTGGCACGTTTAGTTGAATTATTAGCTTCTTCCTTCTTAGGCTTACTCGCCTCTGCTTTTTTAGATTTGTCTGTAGTTTTAGGTGATTCCAATTTTTTGATGTCTTCTTCCGTAATAACACTCATATGGTTAGTGACATCAACATTCAGTTTTTTCAATTGTTCAATCACATCTTTACTAGCTAGATTCTTTTCTTTAGCATATTCATAAATACGCACTTTTTTCATATACATACCTCCTGTATTCATAGCTGAGCCAATAAAATACCGGTTTTCCCCTACGAATATTACTCAATAATTGAGCGAAATTTTGTTGCAAATCCTTTATCAATGATGGCTACGGCGACCCGTTCTCTTTTACCAATCGCCTGGCCAATCGAAAATCTATTTTCAAAAAGTGTATAAGGAATCTTATAATAGTGACATTTATCAGTAATTTTTTTTCTTGTGTTCTCAGAAGCATCAGATGCAATAATGACATGGTGGGCTTTTTTATTTTGTACCGCTTTGACTACTAGTTCTTCCCCTGTAATAAGCTTGCCTGCTCTTTGCATGAGACCTAGAAGGGATGACCATTGCGTCATGGTTGTCTCTCTCCACTTAGTTTAAGCAAATCTTCATAAATAGAATCTGGAACAGTGGCCTTTAAATGTCGTGCTAAAGCATTCTTTTTTTGTGCTTCTTTGATCACCACTGCGTCATTTGAAATATAGGCCCCTCGTCCAGACTTTTTTGATGTATGGTCAATAAAGACTTCTCCTTCAGGAGAACGGACGATTCTTATAAGTTCTTTTTTCGGTTTCATTTCTTGCGTGATGACACATTTGCGAAGAGGGGTTTTCTTTTTCGTTGCCATAGTGTCCTCCTTAACGATCTTGATCTTCTTCGTCATCTATCATGAGATCATCTTCGTAAATAGGTTCACTTATATCTTTTGCATGACCTTCTAATTTATCCCAATCTGGCTGTGTATCATCATCTGCTTCTTCAAAGCCACTTTCTTCAATCAATGGGCCATCTGCGTTATAAAGTCCTAATTCTTCAGCGTCTGTTTGGCTCTTAATATCAATTTTCCATCCAGTTAATTTAGCTGCAAGACGAGCATTCTGTCCTCGTTTACCAATAGCTAGTGATAATTGATAATCAGGTACCACCACTTGAGTCATTTTCTCTTCTTCATTCACAGTGACCTGTAAAACTTTAGAGGGGCTTAAAGCATTCGCTACATATACCTTAGGGTCCTCTGACCATTTTACTATATCAATTTTTTCCCCTTTTAATTCGTTTACGATTGTCTGAACTCGTTGACCTTTAGGTCCTACGCAAGACCCTACTGGATCCACATCTTCATCTTCAGCATAAACAGAGATTTTAGATCGTTCACCCGCTTCACGAGAAACGGACTTTACTTCAACTGTCCCATCATAGATTTCAGGAACTTCCAATTCAAACAAGCGTTTTAGAAGTCCTGGGTGGGTACGAGAGATCATAATCTGCGGGCCTTTTGTCGTCTTTTCCACTTTTGTAATATAAGCTTTAATGCGGTCGTTATGACGATAAGTTTCATTGGGCATTTGTTCTCCAACTGGCATTAAGGCTTCAACCCGTCCCAAATCCACGTAAATAAAGCGATGATCTTGCCGCTGAACGATCCCCGTCATAATGTCTTCTTCACGATCAATAAAATCGGAATAAATAATGCCTCGCTCTGCTTCTCGTACACGTTGTGTTACGACTTGTTTCGCTGTTTGAGCAGCGATTCGGCCAAAGTCTCGAGGTGTCACTTCAATTTCCACCACATCATCTACATCATAAAGCGGATTAATGCCTTTAGCTTCATTCACTGAAATTTCTAACCTTGCATCGAATACTTCTTCCACCACTTCTTTTCTAGCAAATACTCGAATAACACCCGTTTGGCGATCAATATCCACACGAACATTTTGCGCCGAGTTAAAGTTACGCTTGTAACCTGTAATTAACGCTTGCTCAATCGCTTCAAGTATAATTTCCTTGTCTATCCCCTTGTCCTTTTCAATGGTGGCTAATGCATCCATAAATTCACTATTCATGGTACTCAATCCCCCTTTCAATTTTAAAAAACGACAGCCAATCTTGCTTTTGCCACTTTATTATAAGGAATATTAACGGGCACGATTCGGGTCTTGATTTTAGTCTCAATTGTTAATGTTTCACCATCAAATTGTGCCAACTTACCTTCAAAGGCTTTTTCACCATTAATTGGCGCATACGTCGTTATGAACACATTTTTTCCAATTGCATTTTCCATGTCTTTTTCTTTTTTTAATGGCCTTTCGGCACCCGGAGAAGACACTTCCAAATAATATGCTTGCTCAATAGGGTCGTGTTCATCCAGTAATTCGCTTAAACGCTCACTTACTGAGGTGCAATCATCCAAGTCTACCCCGCCATCACCATCTATGTACACTCGTAAAAACCAACTTTTACCTTCTTTTTGGAATTCTACATCTACGAGCTCCAATGATAACTCTTCAAGAACCGGTTGAACGAGTTGTTCGACTGTTGATTGAATCGACTCTGCCATAACATCTACCTCCTTTTCACAAGACAAAATCTCAGTACATTTGTCCTTCTATAAAACGAACCTGTAATCAGTGGGAGCTTTCGCTCTTCACCTTCTGTTGGTAGTTGAGTTAATCAGGACATTAGCGGCCTTTATCTCTCGCCTAAATAGCGTTTGCTCTCCTCTCTATTTTGAGTCGGGAGTTTAGCGGACGCTTATCTGTGATAAAAACCACTCATCACAACTTACCAGTCATCTTCTTATACTTCCTTCATATGGAAAACTATTAAGTGCAAAAGAAAGAGCGGGTTTCCCCACTCTTTCTGCCGTTGGTTATGAACTGTGTCCTTCAATAATATAACATACTACGCACCGGCTTGCAAATACCGGTATAACAGCTCACATTAACATGACCATCCTTTAAAACAACGATAATTGATTAGACTCAGGCATGCCTGCTAGACAACCATGCTCATCAAGGTTTTCTAAAACAGTTTTTGTAATTTTGCTTCGTTGTCTTAAGTCTTCTTTAGAAAGAAATTCACCATTTTCACGTGCTTTTTCGATATTTATGGCAGCATTCGTTCCCACTCCCGTTAAGGCGTTAAAAGGTGGTATTAGTGAATCTCCATCTACTAGAAACTCCGATGCTTTTGATTTGTATAAATCAACCTTTTGGAAAGAAAATCCTCTTTCACACATTTCCAACGCCAGTTCCAGAACCGTTACAAGGCTTTTTTCTTTTGGCGTCGCCTCAAGACCTTTTTGATAGATTTCCTCGATTCGTTTCCGAATAGTGGCTGACCCTCTCGTCATTGTCTCTAGTTCAAAGTCATCTGCTCTAACTGTAAAATAAGCGGCATAAAACAAGATAGGATGATGGACTTTGAAGTAGGCAATTCGAATTGCCATGAGAACATAGGCCGCAGCATGTGCTTTCGGGAACATATACTTTATTTTTAAACATGACCCTATATACCAGTCTGGTACACCATGTTTTTTCATTTCCTCTATCCATTCTTCTTGAAGCCCTTTGCCTTTACGAACAAACTCCATAATTTTAAATGCAAGAGAGTCCTCAAGTCCTTTATAAATAAGATAGACCATGATATCGTCTCGACAGCCAATAACTTCTTTTAGGACGCATGTTCCATTGGCGATAAGGTCTGCTGCATTGTTAAGCCATACATCTGTACCGTGGGACAGGCCAGAAATTTGGACAAGTTCACTAAAAGTCGTCGGTTTAGTTTCTTCCAGCATCTGACGCACAAAACGCGTACCGAATTCTGGTATCCCATACGTGCCTGTTTTACACATTATCTGCTCTTCCGTTACACCTAATGCTTCTGTGCCTCCAAAAAGTTTAAATACTTCAGGATCATCAACAGGAATGTCTTTAGGATCTATTCCACTTAAATCTTGTAACATACGAATCACGGTTGGATCATCATGACCTAGAATATCGAGCTTTAACAAATTATCATGAATTGAATGGAAATCAAAATGGGTCGTCTTCCATTCTGATTCTCGATCATCTGCTGGAAACTGAATTGGGGAAAAATCATAAATATCTAAATGATCGGGAACCACTATGATCCCCCCAGGATGCTGTCCCGTAGTTCGTTTTACGCCAGTGCATCCTGAGACAAGACGATCTATCTCTGCACCACGAAGTTGGATCTGTTCATCACTTTCATACCCTTTTACATAGCCATAAGCTGTTTTCTCTGCTACCGTACCGATCGTCCCTGCTCGGTAAACATACTCTTCTCCAAACAATTCCTTCGTGTAATTATGGGCTATAGGCTGATAATCTCCCGAGAAGTTTAAGTCAATATCTGGCACTTTATCTCCTTTAAATCCAAGGAAAGTTTCAAATGGAATATCATGGCCATCTTTTTTATAAGTTGTCTCACATTTTTCACATGATTTATCAGGGAGGTCAAATCCTGAGCCGACACTTCCATCCTTAAAGAAATATGAATGATGACACGACGGGCATACATAATGAGGTGGAAGGGGGTTCACTTCCGTAATCTCCATCATTGTAGCCACTAAGCTTGAACCAACTGATCCCCTTGAGCCAACAAGATAGCCGTCTTCTAGGGATTTTTTTACTAACTTTTGCGATATTAAATAAATAACTGAAAAGCCATTGCTAATTATACTCGTCAATTCTTTTTCAAGTCTTTCCACTACGATTTGGGGTAATTCTTCACCGTAAATGCTTTTCGCTCTTGTATAACAAATATCCCGTATCTCCTCGTCTGCTCCTTCAATATGAGGAGTAAACAAATCATCTGGTACAGGTTTGATCTCATCGATCTCATCAGCAATAGCTTGTGTATTTGTTACGACGACTTCTTTCGCTTTTTCTTTCGGTAAGAAGCTGAAACAATCTAGCATTTCATCCGTTGAACGGTAATGGACTTGTGGTAATGTTTGTTTATTTAATGGGTTCGCCCCTCCTTGAGAAGCAATTAAAATTTTTCGATAAATATGGTCTTCTGGCTGTAAATAATGAACATTTCCTGTAGCAACAACTTTTTTATCGAGTTTATCACCTAGCTCAATAATGTTTTTGATAATATCTTTGACAGCTAATTCATCTCTTACGATCTCTTTTTCTACTAAATGCTGATAGTTTGACGGTGGCTGTATTTCTAAATAATCATAAAATTTTGCAGCTTCTTCAACTTCCTCAGGCGATTTTTGCATCATCGCTTCAAATACTTCACCTCGATCACACCCTGAGCCGATAATTAACCCTTCACGGTGCTTAATGAGTTCAGACCGGGGAATACGAGGCATCCTATAGAAATAATTGATATGCGATAATGAGACAAGCTTATATAGATTTTTTAGTCCAGTGTTATTCTTTGCATAAATAATACAATGAGTTGGACGTTGTTTTTTGTAATCGTCAGTAGAGGTCTGTTCATTCAATTGCGCATGGATAGTGATCTCTTTTTCATTCGCATCTTTCATCATTTTCCATAACAGGTGCCCTGTTGCTTCAGCATCATAGATGGCACGGTGATGTGAAACTAGCTCAATGTTAAACTTCTTACACAGAGTGTTTAAACGATGGTTTTTAAAAGTAGGATAAAGCAATCTACCGAGCTCTAGCGTATCAATGACTGGGTTAGGCACTTTATTATAACCGATCCGCTGATATCCTGCGTTCAAGAAGCCCATATCAAAACTTGCGTTATGCGCCACTAGAATATCGTCACCCATCCACTTATGAAAATCTTTAAGGACATCATCTACTTCTGGTGCGTTTTCTACCATGTCATCGGTAATTCCCGTAAGATCAATGATTAGTGGACTTAATTTCTCATGTGGATTTGCGAACGATTCGAATTTATCGATAATCTCCCCATTTTTAACTTTAACAGCGGCTAATTCTATAATCGTATTGTAAACAGCTGACAATCCAGTTGTTTCCACGTCAAAAACGACATAAGTTGCGTCCAAAAGAGGTCGGTCAGTTGGATTATAAGCAATGGGAACACCATCATCCACTAGATTTGCCTCTACACCATAAAGAATTTTTACACCATGTTTCTTACCTGCTCCATAAGCATCTGGGAAAGCTTGCAGGACAGAATGATCAGTTAGTCCAATTGCGTTATGGCCCCATTTTTTAGCTTGTTCTATATAAGCGCCTATAGAAGTGACTGCGTCCATTTGACTCATAGGAGAGTGTAAATGCAATTCCACACGTTTTTCACCTTCTGGTGCTTTATCTTGTCTTGTTGGTGGGGTCACTTGATCAAAGTCTTTAGCCATCATAACTAGATCACGGATAAAGGTGTCCATTTGCACACTGCCACGGACTTTCAACCACATGCCTTTGCTAACAGATTCAAAAATAGGTACATCCTCTTTACCGTTAGAGAACATTTTAATTGTGATGGAATCTGTATAATCAGTCACTTTGAAGGTTAAAAGCGTTCTACCGCTCTTTAGTTCTTTTGTTTCAGCTTCAAATACATAACCTTGAATCGTAATTCTTCGCTCTTCTTCGATGATCGTTTGAATCGGTTGTGGCTCGTCCTTAATCGTCACACCCATTGAAACAGCCACATTATGTTTAAGGTCTTTGGCTTGCTCCTGTTGCTTTTGTTTTTCCATCATCGCTTCAACGACTTTATGATGATCTTCTTCTTTCTTTTGCTCAGCAAAGCGTTCCATTGCTTCTTGAGACTCCTTTATCGCTACTCCAAGTTCAACTTGTCCAAAGCCAAGTTCATGACACACTCGTTGGAGGGGCTCGTTCACACGACGCTGAATCATTTCGGCTTCTGTCTCATTTAAGACAGCAATCGTCACTTTTCGTCCTTCAGTTGTCGGCGTTTGCTCTTGTAAACGTTGAATTAATCCGTTTGTTGAAGATCGTAATGTCTCAACGATAAAGGGCCAGTAGGTAGGTAAATGTTTTTTCAAATCTATTTCTGCCTCATATGCCAAGGTAAAATCGACGGTTGCAATATGGGCAAGGTTTTGTACAATACGACTTTTGAACAATTCAAAAGCTTGGAATGGCAAAACATCTGGTAGGCAAAATTCAAAATGCCAACGTTTTGATTTCGTATATACTTCAAGCTTATTAATGTGGGCAGCTTGTAAATAATTCGTTATGAGTTCATCAGGCATGGCCACTTGTTCCATCAGTAACTTAAAACGTTCTTGCCTAGTTTTCAATTCGTCGTTCATTATTGATGACCTCCTTGCTTTACACTTTACTCCACTGAATAAGGAAACATAGGAGAGGTTGCCTCTTCAGACGATCATTCAAGCTGAGGAGACAACCTCTCTATTACCCAATATATTTCTCTATTATTTCCACAAGGTTATCCCGATGCACTTCTAACACTTCTCCAGTTTTTCGAACCTTAACTTCAACGATCCCTTCTTCAGCCTTTTTACCAACTGTTATACGTAAAGGCAGTCCGAATAAGTCTGCATCTTTAAATTTTACACCTGGTCGTTCTACACGATCATCATATAAAACCTCATAACGTTTAACATTTAAACTATCGTATAATTCTTCTGAAAGCTTACGTTGTTCGTCCTGCTTGACATTAATAGGCATAAGATGAATGTGGAATGGAGCCACACTTGCTGGCCATACAATACCATTTTCGTCATGATGCTCTTCAATAATGGCAGCTACTGTACGTGAAACACCAATTCCGTAGGAGCCCATCACCATCGGCTGAGCTTTACCATTTTCATCAAGGAATTGGGCATTTAATGCTTCACTGTATTTCGTGCCTAGTTTGAATACATGCCCCACTTCAATACCTTCCTTGAATTTAATAGTCCCCTTACCGTCTGGAGAAGGATCCCCTTCCTGAATATTTCTTAAATCGGCATAGTTAGAAACGTTAAAGTCACGCCCAGGATTAACGTTAATTAAATGTTTATCTTGTTCATTTGCTCCACAGACCGCATTAATCATCACTTCAACAGCTTTATCAGCAATAATAGTGATGTTGTCATCCACGTTCACTGGCCCTATGTAGCCCACTTCAGTATTTAACCATTTTTTAGTCTCAGCTTCTCCAGCTAATTCAACGGAACGAGCCTCAAATAAATGTTTAATCTTCACATCATTTACCTGATGATCGCCGCGAACAAGGACGAGGACAGGTTGTTCATCAACTAAAAATAACATAGATTTAATGCAACTCTCTTTTGTAACTGCAAGAAAATTTGCCACGTCTTCTATCGTTTTCTTATCAGGTGTCTCCACTTTTTCAAGCGTTTTTGGTTGGTCTGAGGACGTTTCATAAGTCATATTTACTGGCGCGATTTCAATATTAGCTGCAAAGTCTGAAGAATCCGAGTAAGCAATCGTATCTTCTCCAACGGTCGAAAGCACCATAAATTCGTGAGTATCCTTTCCACCCATTGCCCCAGAATCCGCAACGACAGCCCGATAATTCAATTCGCATCTTGTGAAAATATTGCAATAGGCGTTGTACATCTTTTGATAGCTTTCATCAAGTCCTTCAAAGCTCGTATCAAATGAATAGGCATCCTTCATAAGGAATTCCCGGCCTCTTAAAATGCCGAACCTTGGCCTTCTTTCATCACGAAATTTGGTCTGAATTTGATAAAGCGTCATCGGTAGCTTCTTGTATGACCGCACGTCATCACGCACGATAGTTGTTATGACTTCCTCATGGGTTGGCCCTAGAGCAAACTCTCTATCGTGTCTATCTTTTATCCGCATGAGTTCAGCCCCATACTCTTCCCAACGCCCAGAAGCTTTCCAGAGTTCAGCAGGTTGAATGGAAGGCAAGAGCATCTCTTGTGCTCCTGCTTTATCCATCTCTTCCCTCACAATATTCTCTACTTTTTTTAATACTTTTAAGCCAAGGGGCAAGAAAGAATAAACACCTGAGGTACTTTGGCGGATCAATCCTGCTCTTAACATTAACTGATGACTTTTTACTTCTGCATCACTTGGTATATCACGTAACGTTTGTGCCAAATACGTACTTTGTCTCAACGATATGCCACCTCTACTTTCACTAAATTCTCTTAAATTAAAGAGAGATAATTCACATAACCCATTTCCACATACAAAATACACTTGTAAAAAACAACTAGTAGATTGATCTTCCGCTACAAGCAGACCCCTTCAATGTTTCATCTTAAACTAATTGAGGCCGATAAACTTGTACATTATTGTATTTACATACATTTCCAATTATTTGAAATTCAATACCTTTCCCTTCAACCCATTAAAAAGAACCACTATATTTGCTACCATTCACATGAAAAATTTATTAATATCATTCCACGTGACAACAAGCATTAGTAGCATAAGTAACGCAAATCCAACAAAGTGTACGAGTCCTTCTTTTTGAGGGTCAATAGGTTTTCCTCTCACAGCTTCCAAACCGATAAAGAGGAGGCGCCCTCCATCTAAAGCCGGAAGTGGTAAAAGATTAATAATACCTAGGTTGACACTCAGGATAGCAGCCCATTGAAACAGTACTAACAGCCCCATTGAGGCTACCTCACCAGTATAATTGTAAATACCTACAGGACCTGCTAAATGATCTAAGCTAAACTGTCCTGTAACGAGCATGCCTAACGCTTCAAAAATAAGAGTGGTATACTCATAGGTTTCCGTAAACCCAAATAAAACGGCTTGACCTATATTATGTTCTCTCGGTGCAGTAATACCAATAACCCCGATTTGTTCGTCATCAGCACCAAGACGTTCTTGCGCTGTCATTGTTACATCGAATTGTTCACCTTGACGTTCAATAATGAAATCAAGTGATTCATTGGGATGCTCTACAATAATGTTAGTCATTTCTTCCCAACTAGCAACACTTTCACCGTCTATGGAAACGATGCGGTCTCCACTTTCTAAGCCAGCTTGAATCGCTACCCCGTCTTCCGTAACTTCACCAACAACAGGCTCATCTACAGGCATACCTGCAAATGCTGCGTACAATATAAGGACAAAAACCGCTAATACAAAGTTCATTAGAGGGCCTGCAAAAATAGCAGCTGCTCTTTGTCCCACTGTTTTAGCAGAGAACTGTCGATCATATGGGGCTATCTGTGTTGGCTGTTCGTCATGAACATATTCAGCTTTATCATCTATCTCATAAGTGACCAATTCTTCCTTATCCTCAACATATCCCTGCACAAACAAGTCGTGTTCCAAATCAATTTTTTCCACCTGAATTACTTTACAATCAGGATGTTTTGACTTGTTATTTATAATGATTCGACTCACTTTACCTAATTGATTAAATAAAAGCCCAACTTCATAGCCCGGTTTTATTTGGATCATTTCAGGGTCTTCCCCGGCCATTCTAACAAACCCTCCGAGAGGAAGTAACCGAATCGTATACACTGTTTCGTTTCGTTTAAATGAAAAGATCTTTGGCCCAAAACCAATTGCAAATTCACGGCAGAGTATACCTGCTCGTTTAGCAACGACTAAATGTCCCCATTCGTGTACAAATACAAGTATGCCAAAAATCACGATGACAGCTATTAACGTGTTCATTGTTATACCACACCCTTTAGCTTAAATAGGATAAAACGTCTGATCGTACTTCTTTATCTGCCGAAACGATGTCTTCTAGTGACGGGTTACTGATTGGGGTGTGTCTATGGAGTGCCTTTTCCACGAAAACTTCAATATCAAGAAATGATATTCTACCTTCAAGGAACAGTGAGACAGCAACCTCGTTTGCAGCATTCAACACTGCAGGAGCAATCCCTCCTGCCCTGCCAGCTTCGAAGGCCATTTTCAAGCATCTAAAGCGATCGAAATCCATCTTTTCAAAATGTAACGTGCCAACTTCCCATAATTTTAACCTGTCTCCCCCTTTTAAATCAAGCCTGTTAGGCTCTGAAAGGGCATATTGAATCGGCACTCTCATATCAGGAGTGCCTAAATGGGCAAGTATACTACCGTCAATATATTCAACCATAGAATGAATAATACTCTCTTTGTGAAGTAATACATCAATATCATCATATGCCATATCAAAGAGCCACTTTGCTTCGATGACTTCTAAACCTTTATTCATCATGGTCGCTGAATCTATCGTAATCTTGGCTCCCATATTCCAGTTTGGATGGTTCAACGCATCTTTCACTGTGACATCCTTCAATTCTTCACGTGCACGATCTCTAAAACTCCCACCTGATGCCGTTAGAATGAGTTTAGCAACCTCTTTTTCCTTATTACCATGTAAGCATTGGGCAATAGCTGAATGCTCACTATCCACTGGAATAAGACGGGTACCATATTTTTCACTTAACGCTGTGACGATATTCCCTGCCATAACAAGTGTTTCTTTATTCGCTATAGCCACATCTTTCCCAGATTTTATTGCTTTTATAGTAGGTTCAAGGCCAACACGCCCCATAACCGCATTAACAAGAATATCTGCTTCACCATAAACAGCTGCTTCTGTTAATCCCTCTAGTCCGGACATAATTTCTGCTTTATAACTGATGTGTTCCTTAACTTCTTGAGCTACCGCTTCAGACTGAACACTAATTACTTTGGGTTTAAATTCTTCTATCTGCTTAATACCCACTTTAAAATTCGATCCAAAACTCAAGGCTTCTAAACTGAATTCCTCTGGGTGGGAGCGTATAACATTAAGTGTTTGAACACCTATAGATCCTGTAGATCCAATAAGATTGATTTTCCTCATCACATCTTACTCCTAACAAAAAAATATTCTACGTTATTGATTCCATCACTTACCAACACCTTATGCTCTTCTCATCTGGCTGAAACAACTCTATGTTAAAGAAAACCGAGCAAATAGATAATTGGCATGACAAAAATTAAGCTGTCAAAACGGTCAAGAATGCCTCCGTGACCTGGTAATACCTGACCAGAATCTTTAACAGCGTAATGCCGTTTAAATGCTGATTCTACTAAATCCCCTAACTGTCCTGCTAGAGAAACAACAATCATAAACAATACAGTCGTCATCCATGTAGAAAATACCGGGAAAAAGACTACATAGATACTACCGATTAAAAGGGCTAACAATGTACCGCCTATCGAACCTTCAATCGTCTTTTTAGGGCTAATTTCTGGCCATAATTTATGCTTTCCAAAGCGGCGTCCAGTAAAATAGGCTCCAGAATCTGTTGACCATACAATAATTAAAATAAAGAAAATCATCGCTAGTCCATTTTCTAAAAAACGAGCGTGCATAAAATAATGAAAGCCAAACCCTACGTACACAGAAGCTAACACGACAAAGCCAGCTTCATCAAACGTGAATTTATTTTTAGTAATAACCGTTAATGCAAGTAAGACGATAATGAGCAGTAGAAACAGCTCCAATCGCTCAAGGTGAACCCAGTCAAACACCCCTATAACATTCTCCGGTATTAATAAAAGCCACATAAATAACATTCCTGCAATCCCCCGAATACTTAACGGATGGATTCTTTTCATCCTCAACAATTCCCACATACCGATCGTTGCTAAAGCGATCATAACAAGAGTGAACGGAAGGTTACCTAGAATAATAAGGGTAACAAAAGCTGCTCCTGCAATGACACCTGTAATAACTCGCTGCTTCATGGTAATACCTCCCTATACTCCGCCATATCGCCGCTGTCTTTTTTGATAAACTTTGATCGCTTCTTCTAGATGTTCTTGTGAAAAATCAGGCCACAACACATCAGTAAACCAAAACTCCGAATAGGCAAGCTGCCAAAGCATAAAATTGCTAAGTCGTAATTCTCCACTCGTCCGAATTAATAAATCTGGATCGTGAAGCCCTGCTGTCATTAAATGTTCTGAAAAGGAGGCTTCAGAAAGATCTTCTATTGCTAATTTGCCATTCTGTACATCCTTAAAAAGAGATTTCATACCATCTATAATTTCAGAACGACTTCCATAATTAAGTGCAAAATTTAACACCAGTCCTGTATTATTCGCAGTTGCAGTAACGGCTTCATCGACAGCCCTTTTCGTGTAATCAGGTAAGTTATCTCGATCGCCCGTGATTCTAACGACGACATTTTCTTTTATAAGTATAGGTAATTCTGCTTTCAGAAACCTTTCAGGCAGTCTCATCAAAAAATCAACCTCAGTTTTCGGGCGCTTCCAATTTTCTGTTGAAAAGGCATAAAGTGTTAAAATACTCACTCCTAATTTATTGGCGTGTCTAACAATTTTTCTGACGACACTCATTCCTTCACGATGGCCTGCCACTCTCGGCAACCCACGTTTTTTAGCCCAACGACCATTTCCATCCATAATAATGGCTATATGGTTTGGAAAATTTTCTTTTGTCAATTCATCCATTGATTCAGGATCATTCTGGACGCTTTTAAGATGTGCTCTTAACTTATTAAGCATGATATTCCTCCAACATGATCCAATCACTGCACGATGTAGTCAGTTAAGCAGATCACATAATTAACTCCCTGTGGTACCTTTATATTCTATCACGAACTAAACTTATGTATAAGAACTTATTCAAAGTTCCCCTCAATAACAGCCTTTCATAACCATTTATTAGGGAAACAGCATTTACTTTAAAATGGTAAAACCTATCTTCTTTAAACACATTGGTCGCAAACCAGACCATTATCGTTTAAAAGTAACATAAAGTAATAAAGACCCTCTGTGGAAAAGAGGGTCTTTCATTCTCCTAATCATACCACTGTTTGTATAACTCAGACTTCTCTTATTTCTTCCTCTTTTACTTTAGCTATATCATCAATGGTTTTAATCGTATTATCTGTAAGTTTCTGAACGTCCTCTTGTGAGCGGCGTAATTCGTCTTCCGTAAGATCACCGTCTTTTTGCAATTTTTTCAGTTCATCATTTGCATCACGGCGAATATTTCTAACAGCTACCTTTGCTTCCTCTGAGTATCTACCGACAAGCTTGACAAGTTCATTACGGCGTTCTTCAGTTAGAGCAGGGATTGTAATTCGTATAATATTCCCGTCATTTGACGGTGATAATCCAAGATCAGCCATTTGAATAGCTCTTTCGATGTCCGATATTGATGATTTATCAAATGGTTGAATAAGTAGCATTCTACCTTCAGGTACTGTTATAGAGGCCAGCTGATTTAATGGTGTCATCATCCCATAATATTCTACTTGGACTTTGTCTAGTAGAGAAGGGTTAGCCCGTCCTGCTCTAAGTGTGGAAAGCTCTTTTTGATAAGATTCTACTGACTTATTCATTTTTTCTTTAGCATTGCTCAAAATATCCGTTGACATTATTACTTCCCCCTTATAAGTGTTCCAATGTGGTCTCCAGTTACTGCACGTTTAATATTACCGTTTTCAGAGATTGAGAAGACAATAAGTGGTATATTATTGTCCATGCATAATGAGGATGCCGTTGAATCCATAACAGCTAAACCGTCTTTTAATAGATCTAAGTATGTTAACTGTTCATACTTTTGAGCATTAGCGTCTTTTGATGGGTCTGCACTATAAACACCATCGACTTTATTCTTAGCCATAAGGATAACATCCGCTTCAATTTCAGCAGCTCTTAATGCGGCTGTTGTATCCGTAGAAAAATACGGATTTCCAGTACCAGCAGCAAAGATAACCACTCGTTTCTTTTCTAAATGTCTAATAGCGCGACGTCGTATGTATGGTTCTGCTACCTGTCTCATTTCAATGGAGGTTTGCACCCTCGTCTGGACACCGATATTTTCTAAGCTGTCCTGAAGTGCTAGAGAGTTCATAACTGTCGCAAGCATACCCATATAATCAGCGGTGGCTCTATCCATTCCTTTAGCACTTCCAGCCATTCCCCGCCAAATATTTCCGCCACCAACAATAATGGCTACTTCCACATCTAGAGCAATAATATCTTTAACTTGCTCAGCAATAGATTGAATCATGGTGGGATCTATCCCATAACCTTGCTCACCAGCCAGAGCTTCTCCACTTAATTTTAACACAATACGATTGTATGTTGTCTCCTCCATAGTACCCTCCATTTAAATAAACAATATCATAAATTCTTAGACAAGAGTAGAGCATCGGTATAATACTTTATTTTAATGAGATAGCAATTTTTTGAAAAAGGGACACATAGTGTCCCTTTCCTCAGCATCCCCATTATTTTCTAACTTGAGACATAACTTCCTCAGCAAAGTTTTCTTCACGCTTCTCCATACCTTCACCAACTTCATAGCGGTAGAAAGTTTTAACTTCTCCACCTTTAGAAGAAACGTATTTACCAACTTTTTGGTCGCCATCTTTAACAAATGGCTGTTCGTTTAAGCAAATATCTTCAAAGAACTTCCCAAGACGACCTTCGACCATTTTTTCAACAATGTTCTCAGGCTTACCTTCGTTTAATGCTTGTTGTTTAAGCACTTCACGCTCATGGTTTGCTTCTTCTTCTGATACTTCATCACGACTTACATACTTAGGGTTAATAGCTGCAACGTGCATAGCCACATCTTTCGCAACTTGCTCGTCTACATTTCCTGAAAGAACAGTTAATACTCCAATGCGTCCTCCCATATGAATATAGCTACCAAACACTTCATTTTCGCCACTTTCAACAATAGCAAATCGACGAAGTGATAATTTTTCTCCAATTTTAGCAATTTGGTTGGTAATAAAGCCTTGTAATGTATCCCCATCTCCATCAAACGCTTGTTCAAGAGCTTCTTCCACAGTTGCAGGCTTATTGCTAAGTATATGGCGAGCTACTTGTTCAACCATATTAACAAAGTTTTCATTTTTAGAAACAAAATCCGTTTCAGAGTTAATCTCAACAAGAACAGCTTTATTTCCTTCTGTTACGATATGGGCAAGTCCTTCAGCTGCCACACGATCTGCTTTTTTAGCAGCTTTAGCAACGCCTTTTTCGCGAAGATAATCTATTGCTTTTTCCATATCTCCATTAGTTTCAGTGAGGGCTTTCTTACAGTCCATCATCCCCGCACCTGTGCTTTCACGTAATTCTTTTACCATTTTAGCTGAAATAGCCATTGAAATTCCTCCTTGAGTACGTGTAAATGATTTTCATCCGTTTAGTCCCTTGCAAAAAAGGGTGATAAAGGGTCCGGCCCTCTATCACCCTTTTGAACGAACATTTAAGCAGTTGTTTCTTCTTCACCCTGGTTTGCTTCAATGATAGCATCTGCCATTTTCGCTGTTAAAAGACGAACCGCACGAATTGCATCATCGTTACCTGGGATAACATAATCAATTTCGTCAGGGTCACAGTTAGTGTCCACAATACCGACGATTGGAATATTTAATTTATGCGCTTCAGCTACAGCGATACGCTCTTTGCGAGGATCGATGATAAATAACGCATCAGGCAAACGATCCATCTCTTTAATTCCTCCAAGGAATTTTTCAAGACGATCCATTTCCTTTTTAAGAAGAACTACTTCCTTTTTAGGAAGGACATCAAATGTGCCATCTTCTTGCATCGTTTCAAGTTGAACAAGTCGTGCAATACGTTTACGAATTGTGTCAAAGTTTGTGAGTGTACCACCTAACCAACGTTGGTTAATAAAGTACATACCACAACGCTCAGCTTCTTCTTTAACAGAATCTTGAGCTTGCTTTTTTGTCCCTACAAAAAGCATTGTTCCACCTTGTGCAGCTAAATCACGCACGAAGTTAAATGCTTCGTCAACTTTCTTGACCGTCTTTTGTAGGTCAATAATATAAATACCGTTTCTTTCTGTGAAGATGTAGCGATCCATTTTTGGGTTCCAACGACGTGTTTGATGTCCGAAATGAACTCCAGCTTCTAGTAATTGTTTCATGGAAATCACTGCCACTTCACTCACCTCCTCTGGTTTTTAATCCTCCGCCTATGTCATTTTTCGACAAGACTCTAAAGTAAGAGCACCGTTGTCAAAATCCATAAGCGTGTGTAATAACACCGAGAAATAATATATCATATCCACCAGCCAATGACAAGCGCTCTGATAAATAAATTTTTAGTTTTTGTAAAATTTAAGCAGAAGGGCTACTTCTCCTGCCCCCATATCCAACTTCTTAGCTATTTCTTGCTCTGTATACCCTTGTTTGCTTAATGATAATACTTTGGAGGTGTCTGAAGGTTCGACAATATCCTCCTTCTCTGAAGAGGGAAGAGGAGGTTCATACTCAGCAAATTTTGTGTCGCTAGTTTCTTCAACCCGCTCGTTCACGTCTTCTTTATCATTTTTGCTGTTAAGCTCGTCCACTTCTTCAGTGAAAGGCTCTGTCTCTTTTTGTTCAAATGAAGGTTTTGGCGTGACCACCGGCGTTGCTTTAACAGCGGGGGTTAAATGCGCCATACGCCTTGCAAGCTTTTCATTATTCTCTTTCATTTCTGTCGTATAAGAAATAAGTAAATCTTCCATTTCTTTTAACGTCTTCTCTTTATCAAGTGGCTTTTGATTATCTAAACGTTGAAACAACACGACAATGATAAAGAAGCTAATTAAATGTAGAACAAGACTAATGAGGACTAAATAAATCATTGCTAACTCCTTTTACTACCAAGATGCATCGAATCGAACGCCCTTGTAGGGGTGTTTAACGACTTTTTCTTCTTCTTCGTCCTGATTTTGTTTATGCTGTCCATCAGACTGGCTATGACCTTTTCCTGAATCGGCGTCTGCGTCCAAACGATTTTTGTCTTTAAATTCTGTTTCAGTAACCGTTTTTTTTTGTTTAATATCTTTTTCTTCTTGTGCTTGTGCCATATGTTCTTGAGCAACCATTGATCTCTGTTGCATTTGGTCTTGAATTTTACCCGCCATTTGTGTTCTCGGTAACGCGACTTGCATTTCAATCGACCGCAGTCCACTCATTGAAATTCCTCCTGTCCGTTTGAGAATCCCCTATTTCACTTTAGTTATCACTCATTATATCATGACCTCTTAAAAAAATTATAATGGTTCAAACGAAATTTCACTTCGATCCAGTTTAAAGAGAACGTGTTCATGTGTTGTGACAATTTTTCTTCTATATTTACCAAAATGTAAATCTGTATTTGCGTGAATAGCTTTAATGATTCGAATTTCAGCTTGATCTTGATTTTCGAATAATTCTTTAATCTCATCTAACTTATCTTTTGCACTATTTAATTCTTTGTTCGCATCCATTAAAGAGTTTTTAATTTTTAATTTCATCACCTTTTCTTTTGCAGTTAAGGGTGATATTTTTTCCTTATCCACGATATTTTTCAGCAGAACACCAAGCTTTTGGGTATTTTCTTGTGCTTTAAGCATTTGCGTTTTATATTTGCTTTCAGATGCCACTGCTTCCTCACTTACACCTAGAAAAAGGGTGGTCGGTGTATTCATATGATTACCCACCTCATTAACCTCAATGCCTTTCCCAGAGGAGATAGATCCGCCCACAATGTTACCTCTGTTCTGATTGCAATAAACAAAACCTTGAGCCTTAACAGTGCTGTGTAAAATAGATTTAGTGACTTTCACATCTCCCCCAGCTTCGATGTTTGCCTGATTTAAAAATGATGTTTCCACATCACCTTCTGCTGATATTATCCCGCCACCTTGGGCTACGACGCCTTGTTGAATAAAAATCGAGCCTCCTGCCTTTAATACTGCCGCCTCCACCGAGCCATGTACCCTTATATCTCCTTGAGCCTTAATTTCAAAGCCTGAAGGAACATTTCCTCTAATATTAACATTACCGATAAAATCAATGTTTCCGACTTTCATGTCTACATCCCCATTAACTTCGTAAATCGGGAAAACATGAATCACTTTCGGCTCAACTGAGATCTGTCCGTCGATTGTTGAGAATATTTCAAGTCCATCAACCCGGGTGTTTTTCCCTGGGCGCAGCTTTATATCACGTCCAGGCTTAGCCTTCACATCCTCACCATACACATTAACACCATTTTTTTCTTCAGTCGCTTCTATTTTTTTCCCGACTAATTCGCCATTTTCAACAGAAGGTATTTCGATAACTTTTTTTAAGTTGATATCTTCTTCCTCGTTTTGTTGAGCGCTACCTTCGTCTTGCAAATCCTCTAAAATTGACCAAATATATGCATTCTCCCCGTCAATAGGATCGAGCCCTTTAGCAATAATTGCTGGTAAATTTACGTTTCCGGTCACAATTTTTTCAATAGTTTCTTCAAAAAGACCATATGTAACGCCATTTTCTTTAACAAATTTTTTTAGATCATCGACTGTCATTTCTTCAGGCAATGGCTGTAATTGTTTTAACTTGGCCGACATTTTATCTCTACTTACTTCTATAGTTAAAATCTCGTGTAACTCCTCCATCTGAATCCCCCCTCGTTTAACTCTACATATAATTTTACACCAACTTGTAATATCTGATGGCTAACTTTAGACAACTACCCAATCATATGTCAAAATCAAGGGCATTTATATTGTCATCACCACAATAAAGGTGGTGACTATCTCGTAATGCCGCTTTAATGAACAAGGTTATTTCACTCCCCAGGAGGTATTTAATCTGGGTACAAAAAAACGAAGACACTGCTGTGTACATCTTCGTTTATGAAAAGAAATCGCTAACTTTATTCTTTAGTTTTTGTTGAAGCTTGAAAATGGTTTTAGAGTGAATTTGAGAAATTCTAGATGTGGATAAATTCAACGCTTCACCAATTTCTGTTAGCGTAAATTCTTCAAAATAAAATAGTGAAATCACAAGCTGTTCATTACGATTTAAAGTTTTTAAAATTTCCGCCAGCTCCTCATAGACAGCTTTTTTCCCAAGCGTTTCTTCAGGGGTAAGTGTTTGCTGGTCCACAATGGTTGAAGAGTATGTGTCATTTTTCTCTGAATCTTGCGTAGGTTCATCAATGGATAACAAGTTAGAGAAAAAAGATTCATTCATCGTATGAACAACTTCATCCTCTTTTAACCCTAACTCTTCTGCCACCTCTGCTGGTGTAATATTTCTTCCATGTCTTTGCTCTAAAGTTTCTATCGCTTGATCAATCTTCTTAGACCTGTCACGGACTGACCTCGGAAGCCAGTCTTCTTGTCTTAATCCATCTATAATAGCTCCTCGAATGCGAAATGAGGCATACGTATCAAATTTTAGTTCACGTCCTGGATCGAATTTCTCTAAGGCATCGTAGAGACCGATTAAACCGTGACTTCTAAGATCTTCAACCTGGACACTGCGAGGTAAGTTTGCACTTATTCTTTGAACATGAAATTCCACAAGGTGCAAGTAGGCTTCGACTAAGCGGTCACCTGAGGCGGGGTCTCGATCTTCCTGCCAACGCTTCCATTCATTCTCCAACGTCGGTGCTTCTTTTGCTCGGGGCATGGAAATACTCCTCCTGTTCGGTCATTAATTCTCAACGCGAAAAAGTTTACTGTTGTTCACCATTTTGAACATCATAACTCGTTTCTTCCTCAGCATCTGTGACTTCAGATTCTTCTTTATTAGGGGACCTCGAGAACTCCTGCTCCATTTTAATAATATCGTCAATATACTGATCTGTTGAATCCTCTTCTTTTAGAGTGACTTTTTCAGGTCTCGTTGATACAACAAATTTCCAGATAGCATGAAAAATAAATCCAAGACCAGCTCCTGCAACCAGTCCAATAGCACCTCTAAATAAAGAAGTAGGCCATAAATTACTCGTAAGAGAAGCGATAAATACAACACTAAAACATGTAAGAGAAAAACACAGTACAACGTTCAATTTAGTCATACTTGAACCACACCTTTATTAACGGTTCTAATCTCCAGGAGGCTGGTCATTGGATCGAATTCAATCGTTCGACCACTACTTCCTCCTACATCTTCATAAATAATCGGAATTTTTAACTTTTCAAGGATATGTTTAACAGCCTCCACATTACGTGGTCCAATTCTCATAGCCTCATTATTGGATGAAAATTTAAACATTTGGGATCCTCCTGCGATTTTCGCTTTTATCCGATATTTCGCAACCCCTTCTTTTGACAAAATGTCCAACAAGTCATCTATGGCTGTATCCGCATATTTTGCACGATTTAATACTCCTGCACGTGCATATGAGGAATCCGGCAACATAATATGAGCCATGCCTGAAACATTCACCTTTTCATCATAGAGAATGATGCCTACACACGAACCTAAGCCAGACGTCCGAATGGTTTGGGGGGGTTTAGCAATATTTAAGTCAGCCATCCCCACTTTCACTACCTCACCCATCTAACGGAACTCCTAACGCTTGAAGAATTTTGTTTAATGAATCTGGATCAGGCAAAAGGAAAAAGTGTCCTTTTGACCTAATCGTATCATCGTTGTTTTTCTCATTAATCTCAGTATCTATGACAATGGCATAATCACCCGCACGTGAAAGTTCCACAAGACCGAAAGATAAAATGGCCGTCGTCATATCTACTGCAATGGCAGGTGGTGTAGGTTGTAAATTTAATTTAGTAAAATCAGATAACGATGATAAATATGAGCCAGCAAGAATATTTCCTACTTCATTTAATGCAGAGGATGCCATCTCATTCAGAGGCTCGTCCGAAAAATCAATGGAAGGGTCCCCTGTTAACTGTTGAATAAAACGGCTGGCTTCATTCACTGGTAGCATAAAAAACATATTTCCCGGTGCATCTCCCTCAATAAGGAGAAAGACCGCAGCTACCACTGCCTCTTCTCCACCGACAGTATCCCCGATTTCTTTAAAAGGCACGACTCTGACTGCCGGAACATTCATATCAATTGTTTTATTGAGCATTTGAGAGAGAGCTGTAGCAGCGTTACCTGCGCCGATATTGCCAACTTCTCTTAAAATATCTAAATATTGCGGACCAATTTTGCTCAGATCCATCATTTAACTGGACCTTCGATATCTTGTAATTCATTCATTTCTTCAGCATTCAAAACTTTGTCAAGGTTAAGTAAAATCAATAACCTTTTTTCTAGTTTTGCGACACCACGAATATACTCAGCTTCTAGACCACCAACAACTTCTGGAGGTGGTTCAACAGCACTTTTCGGAATGTCAATTACGTCATTGGCTGCATCAACGACTAGACCAACCTCCATATTCCCCACTGTCACGATGATCACTCGTGTTGTTTCTGAATGGTCAATGCCTTCAATATTAAATCGCTTCCGTAAGTCTATAATCGGTGTAACAACCCCACGGAGATTGATAACCCCTTCAACAAAATCAGGTGTACTGGGAACTCTCGTAATATATTGAACTCTTTCAATGGATCGAACTTGTTCAACTTCTACCCCATACTCTTCATCTTTCAACTGAAATACAATGACTTTCATATCATCCATGACTGCTTCGCTCATTGTCTAGCCCTCCCTGTTTGGATTAGTTGATTCATTTCTCTCTCTAGTAACAGGACTTTCACCTATTTAATTAATGAATTACAATCTATGATTAAGGCGACTTGGCCGTTTCCGAGTATGGTAGCTCCAGAAATCGCAAACACATTTGTTAAATAGTCACCTAACGATTTCAAGACGATTTCCTGTTGACCAATAAATGAATTGACGACCAGCGCAGCCATCTTTTCACCTTTTCGCACGATGACAATCGAATAAAAATCATCGTCCTCTTTTGTAACTGGTACATCAAAAAACTCAGTTAAATCAAGTAGTGGGACAACACTTCCACGGAAATCAATCACTTTTTGATTATGAGCGGCCATGATTTCATCTTTCTTAATAATGGCCGTTTCAATAATCGACGAAAGTGGAACTGCATAAATTTCATCTTGAATTTCAACTAACATAACTGAAATAATCGACAATGTCAGTGGTAATTGAATTGAGAATGTAGTTCCTTCATTCGGCTTAGATGTAACTGTGACGTTACCACCGAGTGATTCAATTTTATTTTTGACCACATCAAGCCCTACACCACGGCCTGATAAATCGGATACTTTATCAGCTGTGCTTAATCCGCTTGAAAATAATAATTCATAAACTTGATTATCAGTTAATGTTGCGCCATTTTCTTCTGAAACTACACCGCTTTTAATGGCTTTTTCGAGAACTTTTTCTCGGTTGATTCCGGCACCATCATCAGCGACTTCAATGAAAACATGATTCCCACTATGATAGGCTTTTAATGTTACTTGTCCTTCTTCAGACTTGCCAGATTCAAGCCGTTTAGCCGGCATTTCAAGTCCATGATCCATTGAGTTTCTTAATAAGTGAACGAGCGGATCGCCAATTTCATCAATCACTGTTCTATCAAGCTCAGTTTCAGCACCTATTATTTCTAAGTGAACTTTTTTATTCAAGTCCTTGGCAATACCTCTTACCATACGCGGGAAGCGATTAAACACTTGTTCTACCGGGACCATTCGCATATTAAGAATAATATTTTGCAGGTCTCCAGAAATTCGTGACATATGTTCAACTGTTTCTGTTAGTTCACTGCTTTTGAGATCACTAGAAATTTGTTCCAGTCGCCCTCGGTCAATGACCAACTCCTCGAAAAGGTTCATAAGACTGTCAAGACGATCGATATTAACACGTATTGTTTTGTTAGTTCCTTGGGCACCTTTACTTTCTTTCTGCTGAGATGCGGAAGATTTATCGTCTTGTGTATCCGCTTGCTCTAGTATTTCCTCTGCTGCTTCTACTGCCCCTTTTGCTGGCTGTTCTTGATCATTAATCGTATCTGCATCAATCGTTACAATATCTACTCGATCAATTTCTGATACCTTCATAATACGACTGTGAACATCTTCAGCAGATTCCTTTGTCACAAGCGTAACCGAAAAGTCTAAATCAAAATTTTCTTCCTCTAGCTGATCAACAGAAGGGATCGACTTAATCACTTCTCCAATTTGTTCAAGAACTTCAAAAGCCATGAAGACACGAGCTGCTTTTAAAATGACGTCTTCTCTTAAAAGGACGTTGACATAATAAGCATTAAACCCTTGTTCCTTCGATTGCTTTAATACTGTAATTTCAAAATCATCAAACTTCACACCTGTACTTGACTCTTTGACAGGGGTTACTGTCTTTTCAACGGTAGCTGCTACTTCAGCAACAGACACGCCGTTTTCAATTTTCTCAAGTTTAGCAACAACAGCGGTCACATCTCGTTTACCTTCACCACCATCAGCAATATCATTAACCATAGCTTCTAAGTCATCAACCGATTCAAAAACGACATCAAGCAAGTGACTATCAGCAACAATCTTTCCATTTCTAATACCATCTAGAACATTTTCCATTTGATGAGTGAGGCTTGCTAGATCTTCATATCCCATCGTAGCCGCCATCCCTTTAAGTGTGTGCGCAGAACGGAATATTTCATCTATGATTGAATGGTCATCAGGTGCATTCTCCAACTTAAGTAAGTTGTCATTCATCGCTTGAAGATGTTCTGTACTCTCATCAATAAACATATCTAAGTACTGATTTTTTTCCATTGTGATCCCTCCAATTAGCTGTACTTCACTATCGTTGATGCAATCTCTTCCACATCTTTCACTTCATCCACTAAATTTGTACTTATTGCAGCCCGCGGCATCCCATAAACGACGCATGTTCTTTCAGATTCAGCTATTGCAATTGTTTTCATGTTTTCCTTCAAATGAACTAGACCTTTTTTACCATCAGATCCCATTCCTGTCATAACAACTGCAATAATGCTTTTAAGTTTTATATCGGTTTGTGATGTAAACATAGTATCGACAGATGGACGATGACCATTTACTAATTCTGACTGATCCAAACGAATTGCGACAGAAGTCCCAACGCCTCTTACTTTTAAATGGTATCCTCCCGGAGCAATATAGGCAATACCTTTTTTTATAATCTCACCATCTTCTGCTTCTTTTACAGATATCTCAGACAGAGAATTTAGCCTCTCACTTAATGATTTTGTGAACCCTTTCGGCATATGCTGAACGATCAAAATAGGATGAGGAAAGGATTTGGGCAGTCTTGCTAGCACTTCTTGTAGGGCTTTAGGCCCTCCTGTTGATGTTCCAATAACTACCAAGGTGTCGACACCAGACTTTATGCCTGGTTTTTGTTTATAGAGAAGCCCATCTTCTACCGGGGTGAGTGAGACAGGTCGTTTTTTCTCATGGACAACTGACAATTCTTTAATTTTTTTAGCAGGGAGAGAGGAAGCATGTAGAACTTTTTCGATTAAATCGTTACCTACTTTATGAAAATCCAGTGAAATGGAGCCTGAAGGCTTTGAAATGAAATCAAATGCACCGATCTCCATAGCTTGAATCGTTGTATCTGCACCTTCCTTCGTGATACTTGAAACCATAATAACTGGTTTCGGATTTCTTTTCATAATTTCTTTTAAAGCATCAATGCCTGACATGACAGGCATTTCTACATCCATTGTAATTACATCAGGGTCTAATTTATCTAATTTATCCAACGCATCCTGCCCGTTACGTGCTTTATCAATAACCCGAATGTTCTCATGCCTTTCAAGGATATCCGAAATCATTTTTCTCATAAATGCTGAATCATCTACAACAAGCACTTTAATCATCTAAATCCTCCTCCATGGCTAATTTTTCATAAACCCTTTTAGCTTGGAAATAAAAGATGAAATCGATCCTTCGCTCTTAATGTCGTGACGCCCTGCTTTCAAATACTTGTGAACAGCTGCTGTCACAGCAGTTGCCGGTTTAGATCTAGGTGAGTACAAAACAAATGGCTTCTGCGCCCTAACCGCCTTTCTCACAGCGTCATCATCAGGAATGGATGCTAAATAATAAATATCTTTGTTTAAAAAACGTTTCGTTACAGTTAACATATTTGAAGACGTATGACTTCCTTCTTTCAAAGAATGAGCCCGGTTAACAATCATTGACACAGGTAGAGTAGGATCTTGTAACGTTATATATTTGACCATACCGTAGGCATCTGTTATAGAAGTTGGTTCAGGTGTTGTAACGAGAAAAATGTCATGACATGAAAGTAGAAAGTGGCTACTGTTATTCGTAATACCTGCTCCCATATCAAGAAAAATATAATCAAATTCTGCTTCAAGTGATTGAAGTTGTCTGTAAAAAAAGTCCGCTTTTTCCCTATCCATTTCAAAAACGTCATTTAAGGCGCTTCCACCGGCGATGTAAGAAAGACCTTCTTCAGCTGTTTCAATAACAGACCAGATCGACATATCGCGTTCAATCATATCGACAAAAGAGTAGCGAGATGTTTGACCTAACAAGATATCAATATTGGCCATCCCAATATCCAAATCAATAATCAGCACCTTTTTCCCTGCTTTTTGCAAACCTAGCGAGAAGTTCACTACAAAATTTGACTTCCCTACACCGCCCTTTCCACTGACAACTGCAATGACTTTTGTATGCTTTTTCTCAGGAGGTTGAGACAAGGTTTTAGATCTGTTCATTTTCTGACGTAAAGCATCAGCCTGATCATTCACAACTTGTTCAACTCCTTAGCAACTGCTGGACCATATTAGTAGCAGTTGCTTCTTCAATGTCATCTGGGACATTTTGTCCAGTGGCCAAGTAACTAGCCCCTAAATGATAATCCGCCATAATATTAATCATCGCCCCAATTGTTTCCGTTTCATCAAGTTTTGAAAAAATAAGCTTATCAATCTGGATGAGTTTAAATTGCTCAATGATCTTCTTCATATCACGGTATTTTGAGGTCATAGCTAATACAAGATGCGTTTCCATTTGTTCGTTAAAGTCAATGACTTGATTTAATTGTTCTACATATAATGGATTTCTAAAGTTCCTTCCAGCTGAGTCAACAAGAATAAAATCATAATCGCTTAGCTTTTTAACAGCCTCTTTAAAATCTTTAATAGAGTAAACAACTTCAACTGGTACATTAAGGATTTTTCCATACGTTTTTAATTGTTCAATAGCCGCGATTCTAAATGTATCTGTCGTTATAAAAGCAACTTTTTTCTCATCTTTAAGAACTGCTTTAGCTGCGATTTTTGCAATTGTAGTCGTTTTACCTGCGCCTGTTGGTCCCACGACATTGAGATATTTTTTATTATAATTAAAGGCTCCAAAGTGACAGTCCTTTAAGAGGGTAAGCAACTCATCTGTGACCCAGTTACGGATCGTCTCCTCACTTTGACTTTCCCCGTCTTCCTGATACCATTTCTTCAACAGGTCTTTCATCACAGTAAGCCGATAGGTGTCATGGACCTCTTGATCTTTCAAGTAAGTGTTAAACGTATTTAATGCGTCTGGATAATCTTCATTACTCTGACTCACACTTGGCCCTATTCCTTTTATCATGGCCTTAAGTTCATCTATTTCTTTGGAGAGCTTCGCTTGTTCTTGTTCAGTGACCTGTTTTTTTATAGGCAGAGTTGGCTTATCCCGAGCAGGCTGCCTCCGTCTTCCAGAACGGGCTTCCATATCTAAAGCCGCAATGACTTCAATATTCTTTTTAGTGAAGAAGCCAAGAAAACCTCCCGACTCGACCTTTTTAGAGTTAAGTATGACGGCATCTTGGCCCATCTCCGCCTTCACTTTTGTCATAGCTTCTGTCATATCTTTAGCAACAATTTTTTTCACCTTCATTTTCCGTTCACCACCCCGACACTTTGAACTTCAATATGTGGTTCCAACTCATTATAAGATAACACGGGAACGTGTGGCATATACCGTTCAATTAAATGACGAATATACATTCTTACTGCGGGTGAACATAAAAGCATTGGCATTTGACCCATTTCCTGCATTTTCTCAACTTCACTCATCATTGACTGAATAATCGTTTGTGTGGAATTAGGATCTAAATTTAAGAAAGCACCATGCTCAGTTTGTTGTATAGCGTCGGCCACCATTTTCTCCACACTGCTACTTACTGTAATGACGTAAAGTGGCTCACCTTCTTCAGTATACTGTTTCGATATTTGTCTCGACAAAGCTTGCCTCACATATTCTGTTAACAAATCTGAGTCCTTTGACATTTGTCCGTAATCTGCAAGTGTTTCAAAAATAACCGGTAAGTTTCTAATGGATACTTTTTCTTTCAATAAATTGCTAAGCACTTTTTGGATTTCCCCAATTGATAGTGGGTTCGGTGTAACATCTTCCACAAGCGTTGGATATGTTTCACCTAAGTGATCCACCAACTGCTTTGTTTCTTGACGGCCAAGTAATTCATGAGCATGGCGTTTAACGACTTCAGTTAAGTGAGTTGAGACGACAGAAGGCGGATCAACGACTGTATAACCGGAAAGTTCAGCTTGCTCTTTCAACTCCTCCGATATCCATAACGCCGGAAGACCAAAGGCAGGTTCAACGGTTTCAATACCGGTAATAGCTTCGTCTTCTACACCTGGGCTCATGGCCATAAAGTGATCTAGAAGCAACTCACCTTTTGCAATTTCATTTCCCTTAATTTTTATAGAATATTCGTTAGGTTGAAGTTGAATATTATCTCTTATTCGAATAACTGGGACAATCATTCCCATTTCAATCGCTAGTTGACGTCGAATCATAACGACTCTGTCTAATAAGTCTCCACCTTGATTCGTATCTGCCAAGGGAATCAAGCCATAACCAAATTCAAATTCTATCGGATCCACTTGAAGCAAGTTAATAACACTTTCAGGAGATTTAATATCCTCTTCTTCTCCTCCTTGTTCTTCTTCTACCTCGTCTAATTCCAGCAATTCTTTTTCGTTTTTACCTAGTAAGAAACCGCCGACACCAAGTACTGCTGCGATAGTCGTCGTAACAAATGCTTCAATTGGTGTAAAAAAGCCTAAAGCGGCAATTGTACCCGCTGCCACATAAAGCATTTTGGGATATGCGAGTAACTGACTCGTAACATCGTGTCCAAGGTTCCCGTCTGAAGATGCTCTTGTAACAACAATACCTGTAGCTGTTGCAATAAGTAGTGCTGGAATTTGGCTGACAAGTCCATCTCCTACTGTTAAAAGTGTGTACTTGTTGGCTGCTTCTGCTACAGCAAGGCCTTCTTGCATCATCCCGATCACAAGACCGAATATAATATTGATAATAACAATAACAATCCCTGCGATCGCATCCCCTTTAACGAACTTACTAGCACCATCCATTGAGCCATAAAAGTCGGCTTCCTGTTCAATTTTTTTTCGTCGTTCCCTTGCTTCAATATCCGATATCATACCAGCGTTTAAATCGGCATCAATACTCATTTGTTTACCTGGCATCGCATCTAGTGTAAAACGTGCGCCTACTTCTGATACACGCTCCGCCCCTTTTGTAATAACCACGAACTGAATAACGACAAGAATCACAAACACAACAAATCCGACTAAGGCATTACCACCTACTACGAATTGTCCGAATGTTTCAATGACGTTCCCTGCATCCCCTTGATTGCCAAGAATAGCTCTTGTTGTCGACACGTTGAGTCCTAACCTAAAGAGTGTTACTAATAAAAGCAGGGTCGGGAAAATTGAAAACTGCAATGGCTCCCGAGTATTCATAGAAACGAGAATAATTAAGAGCGCAAATGTAATATTAATAACGATCAAAAAGTCGATTACCCCCGTCGGTAGAGGAATAATTAACATGATGACGATAAGAATAACTGTTAATAAGATACTAAAATCTTTCATTGGCATTTGCGCTTCTCTCCTTTATTAATAAAACGGCTAACTCTTCGTTAGGCTTGCTGCTGAAGGCGGTATACATAAGCGAGAACTTCCGCCACACCTTTAAACAAGTCCTCTGGAACTTGATCCCCAATTTCGGCTTGGGCGTATAAAGCTCTTGCTAGCGGCCTGTTTTCTACTGTCATGACATTGTTGTTTTTCGCAATATTAATGACTTTCAACGCGATATAGTCGACCCCTTTAGCTACTATAATCGGGGCGTTCATTGTTGTATCATCATATTTTAAAGCGACAGCGTAATGGGTTGGGTTTGTGATAACCACATCTGCTTTAGGCACTTCTGCCATCATGCGACTCATCGCCATTTGCCGCTGCTTTTCTTTAATTTTTGATTTTATGAGCGGGTCACCCTCAGACTTCTTATGCTCATCTTTAATATCTTGTTTAGACATTTTAATGTTTTTCTCATGATCATATTTTTGATACATGTAATCAAGAACCGCAATAAATAATAACAATCCTCCGACCGCCAGTCCCATAATTACAATGAGATTCCCTATCAAAATCGTGCCAGCTCCGACGGAGTATAGTCCTAGCTTTAGAAGATCATCAAGGAAAAACCAAAGTATCGACCCTGTAACTAGTCCCACAAGAGATATTTTCAACATCGATTTAAGAAACTCTACAAGAGCTCTTACTGAAAAGATTCGTTTAAACCCTTTAATAGGATCAATCTTACTCAATTTCATCTTAATTGCTTCTGGTGCAAATAAGACCCCCACTTGCAAATAGTTACTGAAAATTCCAGCTACTGCTGCTATTAACATAACAGGAATTGTAGCAATCGCTGCTTGATAAAGATAATCCATGAACATTTTATGAAGGTTTTCTTCAGTCAAACTAATAAGCAAGTAATCAGTAAACGTAAACCTTAGAATTGATGTAAGCTGATCAACTACAAAGCTTCCAATAAGCCAAAAGAATAAAAATACAAACAATAATATAAATGCTGTGTTAACATCGGTACTTTTAGCTACCTGCCCCTTCTCTCGCGACTCTTTTTTCTTTTTCGGGGTTGCTTTTTCAGTTTTTTCTTGTGCAAAATATTGCAGGTCTAGGGAAAGATACATCCCTTACACTCCTCCATAAATCTCCATTAGCGTTCTCATTGTCAGTGTCATCGTCTCAACTAAATTTTGTACAAGTAAGAAAAACGGTGCCATTGTTAAAATCATCATGACTAAACCGAGAAAAATCTTCAAAGGTAATCCGACAACGAATACGTTTACTTGTGGTACAGCCCGAGCAACCATACCTAATGCCACGTCAACAAGAAAAATAGACCCGACGATTGGCATAGACATTTGAAAGGCAATAAGGAACATTGTACTAAATGCTGTGACAACATGGTCTAGCACCGCTTCATCGCCCAATGGAAGGAACACTTGGTCGATCGGTATATATTGATAGCTGTAAAATGCGCCATCTATTAAAAGGTGGTGTGCATTTGTAGCTAATAAGAACAATAATGAAAACGTATATAAATAACTACCAATTAAGGGTGATTGCGTACCTGTTTGTGGATCTATCACGTTAGCGATCATAAAGCCCAGCTTTAAATCAATTAATCCACCGGCTACTTGGATGGCATATAAGAGAATCATTGCAATGAGACCAACTGTTAATCCAACGAGGGCCTCTTTAATAATTAAAAGGATAAATTCGTAATTCATCTCTAAGACAGGCCAGTCTTCAGTAAAATAAATGATCCACGTCATAAATAAGGCAATCCCTACTTTTAATCGGCCAGGAATATTCTGATATGAAAAAAACGGAAGTGTTATAAAAAATGCTGACATACGTACTAAAATTAATAAAAATGCAGGAAACCACTCGATAAAATCTAACATACAATCATCCTATAAATTGATGTAAGTTACTAAAAATTTCTTCAGCCAGTGATAATGCTTGAGAAAGCATCCAAGGGCCAAAAATGACTAATGCAACAAGGACGCCTGCAATTTTAGGAATAAAAGCTAATGTTTGCTCCTGAATCTGTGTCGTTGCCTGAAAAATACTTACTGCCAATCCGATACCTAAGGCTGTAATTAACAAAGGCCCAGATATGAGTAAAATCGTAAATACGCCTTGTTCCGCCCATGATATAACCATTTCTGGACTCATAGTGCGCCTCCTCTAAAAGCTGAATAATAGTGAACGAACAATAAGATGCCAACCATCTACCATAACGAATAACAAGACTTTAAATGGTAGAGCAATCATAACCGGCGGCAACATCATCATCCCCATGGACATAAGCACACTGGCTACGACCATATCAATGACTAAAAATGGAACGAAAATCATAAAACCTATTTGAAAAGCTGTTTTCAGCTCACTAATCGCAAAGGCTGGAACTAAGGAAGTCAGTGGAATATCGTCTAACGTCTCTGGTCTCTCTTCTCCAGCATATCCCATAAATAGTGCTAAATCTTTTTCTCTAGTATGTTCAGCCATAAACTGTTTCATTGGTATAGCAGCTTCTTCAAACGCTTCTTCTTGTGTTAATTCCCCATTAAACATCGGCTGAAGGGCATTTTCATTTACTTCTGAAAATATCGGCGCCATGATAAAAAACGTTAGGAATAACGCTAAGCCTACGATGACTTGGTTAGGCGGCATTTGCTGTGTCGCCAAACCAGATCTTACGAATGACAGCACAATTACAATCCGTGTAAAGCTTGTCATTAAGATAAGGATTGCCGGGGCTAGAGACAGCACAGTTAATAGTAGTAATAACTGAATCGTCGCTGACAAATTGCCTGGATCATCACTAAATATATCTAATGCTGGTATTTGCATTAATGCTATCATCGGTCTTTCTCCTCTATAGCAGAATAAAACTTTGTTTGTGATTTCTTGACATCTCTCATCTCTTTATCAAGTAAATTATGAAAAGCTGCTTCACTCGTATTTTGGGAGCGGGCTTCTTTTTTGTTCTTTAACCACCCCTGTATTTTTGAAACAGGTTCGTCGAATAAATCTTGAGACGTTTGGTGCTTTTGAAGCAAGTTGTCTACTTCCGTAGGATCATCAATTTCCTTTAGTAAAGTGACAGTATCCCCTACCCCCACAATCAGAAGTCGATCCCCTGCTTTAACTAGTTGGACAGACTTATTAGATCCAACACCAGTGCCACCAATCGTTTGTAACGTAGCATGATTGTTATAGCTTTTTGCTCGCTTATTAATGAATTTTAATAGAGCATAAATGCAAAAGAGAACAGCGCCTAAAGCTAATACCATTTGCAGTAAAGTTGTTAACAAATTAGGGCTAGCGGCTCCTAAGACGTCGTTTTCATTCTCTTCTTCGTTCGTCTCCTCTGTTAAGGGTACTTCCTCAGTCTCGCCTTCATCATCCAAATTATTGTTTTCTTCTAAAGTACTATTTAACAATTCATTGACGTTTCGGTCACCTTCTCCGAAATCATTCTCTCCCTCCCCGTACGTAACAGAGGGGAATAAAAGCATAACAATCAACATAACTAATAACTTTCTCAATCTCGTCACTCCCTGGTTGCTTTTAGCCGAGAGTTTTATTAATTGCTTCTAATACCCTCTCTGCCTGAAACGGTTTAACGATAAAGTCTTTTGCACCAGCTTGAATGGCATCTATAACCATTGCTTGTTGTCCCATTGCAGAACACATAATGACCTTTGCATTTGGGTCATGCTTGCGAATTTCTTTCAAAGATGTAATACCATCCATCTCTGGCATTGTAATGTCCATCGTTACGAGGTCAGGTGAATGTTCTTTATACAGATCCAAAGCTTGCTGGCCATCTCCTGCCTCACCAATTACTTCAAAATCATTTTTTTGTAAAATATCTTTAATCATCATGCGCATAAATGCTGCATCATCCACAATTAATACTCGTGTCGCCATCGTTAGGCCTCCCTTAAAATTAATTTCTTAAATTATTTAAACGATCTTTCTGGCTAATAATATCTGTGACACGTACACCGAAGTTTTCATCGATAACAACTACTTCACCTTTTGCAATTAACTGCTGATTAACGAGAATATCCACAGGTTCTCCTGCTAATTTATCAAGTTCTACAATTGATCCTTGTGATAGCTCTAAAATTTCTTTAATAGATCTTTTCGTTCTACCTAATTCAACTGTTACTTCTAACGGAATATCCATTAGCATGTCCAAATTACGTGCTTCTTGCTCATTAAGAGATGGTGCTTCAAAATTTGAAAAAGCAGCCGGCTGGACATTCGCCGCTCGTTCAGGTTGTCTAGGTCCGGACGATACATGCTGAGGACCAGTTCTAGGTGTATGAGTTGGCATCGGTGCTTGATGTTGCGTCGGTGCTTCTTGTGAAATCGGCGCTTCTTGTTGAATAGCCGTTTCTTGAGCAGGTGCTGCTTGTTCTACCGGCTCTTCAGGAGCACTTCCAGAGTCATCAGGGTTCATTAACTGTTCCACCATTCCTTTTGCAAACGATACACTGATCAGCTGCATGATTTTCGAATCGATCAAGTCACCTACTTTAAGGTTAAACGCAATCTCAACTAGCATATCATCTTCAGGCAGTTTAACGTCATTTGGATTTTCAGGAAGATCTAGTAAATCGATTGCAGGAGGTGAAATATCCACCTTTTTGTTAAAAATCGTTGACATCGATGTTGAAGCAGAGCCCATCATCTGATTCATCGCTTCTTGAACAGCACTTATTTCCATCTCTCCTAAATCCTCGGAGGCAGTTGTGCCATCATTACCCATCATAAGATCGGCAATAATAGCGGCATCAGACGTTTTAATAACGAGTAAATTAATACCTTCAAAGCCGTCAGTATATTCAACTGATATAGCCACGTGCGGTTTTGGAAATGCTTTATCTAAGTCAGCTCTTTTAATAACGGATACTTCTGGTGTTGTAATATCGACCTTTTGATTTAAAAGAGTTGAAAGAGCAGTTGCTGAACTTCCAAACGAAATATTTCCGATTTCCCCGAGAGCATCTTGTTCAATTCCAGATAGGTAGTTCTCTATCGCAGTGCTATCTGTATTATCTGTTGTTTCCGCGATCGGTTTCTCAGGAGTATTCTCTTTTTCTTCATCTTCATTATCAATGCCGTTTAGCAGAGCATTGATTTCCTCTTGGGATAACATATCATCATTCATCAAGAGTCTCCTCCTCTTCTATAATATCTGTTATTTGTACAGCTACATGATTTTTCATTTTACCTGGCTGCACTAAATACTTTGGCTCTTCCCCTACTCGGAGTAAAAGCGATTCTTCAATAAGTTGATCCAATTCGATAATGTCACCATCACCTAAATGTAAAAACTCATCTACAGTAATGACCGACTTACCAAGTTCGACTGACAAGTTAAGCGGTGCCTGTTTCACATTTTTCTTTAATGATTGCAATTCACCAGGCTCTCTATCTTTCTTTTTAGTTTGCATCCACAAATGGACAGATAACCTTGGTAATATCGATTCGATGACCACATGCGGTAAACAAATATTTATCATGCCTGACGATTCACCAATCGTTGTCGAAAGTGAAATGACGACAACAGTTTCATTTGGTGACACGAGTTGTAAGAACTGCGGATTAACTTCCATATCATCCATAACAGGGTCAAGTTCTTCAATCGATAGCCAAGCTTCCCGGAACGTTTCAAGTGTTCGTTGAAATAACTGCGTCATAATTTTCGTTTCGATTTCCGTTAAATTCTCTACTTTGTTATAAGCTTCCCCCTGACCTCCTAAAATGCGGTCAAGCATAGCATATGCAATATTCGGGTTAACTTCCATGACAAACCTTCCATCTAAAGGAAAGGGCTCAAAGACATTTAAAATAGTCATCTTTGGCACAGATCGAATAAATTCCTCGTATGGAAGCTGATCGACAGAAGCGACGCTTATTTGAACGAAAGTTCTTAACTGCGCAGATAATTGCGTCGTCAACAACCTTGCAAAATTTTCATGAATTCGTGTTAAACTTCGGATCTGATCTTTTGAAAAGCGAAGAGCACGTTTAAAGTCATACGATTTTACTTTTCTCTCCGTGTCTTCCTTTTTCAGTTCATCAGCATCCATTTCACCTGTGGAAAGAGCCGATAACAGCGCATCTATTTCCCCTTGTGAAAGAACATCAGCCATCTTGCCTCACCTCACTTCACCTGCAACTCTATCATTTATTGAATCACTCGTTGATTCATATACACTTGAACCACTTCTCCATCTTGCATAATGTCATTGATGCGGTTCTTAATTCTATCTTCTAGACCTTGTATCCCTGCTGATCCTTGAAAATCAGTTGCTGTCATGTCAGACAGTTCTTGAATAATGATATTTTCTACTTGAAAACTACGTTTTTCGAATTCTTTTTTCGCATCATTGTTCTCCAGCTGGATCACATATTGTGACCGGATAATATTATTTGACGATAAGTTTGTTGTAATTTCCTCTGTTTCAACGGATCTTTCCAACACTTGATCAATCGTCGGCTCTCCTTCTTCTGCATCAGTCTCTTGAAAGAACTGTGTATATAATACGAGTGTTAAAACTCCTATTAATGTGAGAGCAGCCAGAACAATGAGCATAATATTAACGAGTCGGTTAGCAAACATAGCGTTAATCTTCCCCTTCCTGATCAAACTGTTTTGAGACGAGAGGAGCTAAACCAATTCGCTTGTAAAAATGTTCAATCCGATCGGTCAGTTCTTGTTCGGTTTCCTTAACAACAATTTTTTTACCGTTAGAAAGGGTTATTGTTGTATCAGGAAATGCTTGAATTTGCTCAATATAAACTGCATTCAATGTAAAAGTTTGGCCATTCAGCCTAGTTAAAATCACCATATTTTTTATTAGAGCTGCACTTTTATAAGCGAGGCTCACTTCCTCCTCTTTATTTAAATTAGGCTGGCTTAGCGTCTCTCACGCTAAGCCAAGCTAGTCTTATCGTTTCAAATTGACAAGCTCTTGCAGGATTTCATCAGAAGTTGTAATCATTCGAGTATTGGCTTGGAAAGCACGTTGTGCAACGATCATTTCAGCAAACTCTTCAGACAAGTCTACGTTCGACATTTCAAGTGCTGAGCCGACTAACTCACCGCGCCCATCCATTCCAGGTGCTCCGAGGTTTGGAGCACCAGAGTTAGGTGTCTCTACAAAGATGTTGCCTCCAGCTTTAGAAAGACCACCAGGGTTAGGGAAAGTAGCAATTTGGATTTGTCCAAGGACAACAGGCTCACTACCATCTGATGGAATACCTAACACTTCCCCAGTTGACGAGATCGTGTAGCTATCATAACCAGCAGCATTGTCGATAACAATTGGTCCGTTATCAATTCCTGTTACGATAAAACCATTAGCATTTACAATCGTTCCGTCAGAATCTCGATAAAAGTTTCCAGCTCGCGTATAGCCAATGTTACCTTGGCCATCATCTAATACGAAATAGCCGTCACCAGAAATAGCCAAATCAAGATCTCTTCCTGTCGTTTGAACAGACCCTTGCGTATCAATCGTATCGATTGAAGAAAGGCCACTACCTAACCCAACTTGAATCGGGTTCGTTCCACCTCGTCCACCTGCTACAGGCGCTGAAGCCCCTGCCATTTGTTGACTCACTAAATCGTTAAATGTTGTACGGCCTTTTTTGAAACCGAATGTGTTAACATTCGCAATGTTGTTTCCAATAACGTCTAGTTTGGTTTGAAAGTTCTTCATCCCGCCAATACCAGAATATAAAGATCTAATCATGTTAATAATCTCCTCTCAATTTTCAACTCTTTTAGTCGCTGCTTCAATCAGTCCACAGCCTACGGCTCCCTCTCGGTCCGGCCGTTTTTAGGTGTTTATAACAATGGCACCGTTAATGTTAGTAAATAGCTGAGTCGCCGCTTCTTCACGGTCCATTGCAGTTATCACTGTTTCATTTTGAGCACTGACCACAAATGCCGCTTCATTCGTTAGCACAAGTGAATCAGTAACACCCTTCTGCTTCGCCTCTTTTATTTTGGAATGAATTTCACTCCACGTTTCTCCTGCTACATCAATGCCTCTATCGAGTAAACGTTTTTCAGCGTGCTTACTAATTTTTAGCTCTGACTGCTCTTCAATTGAATGAGTAAGCATTTGCTTAAAGCGATGATCAGCTTGTCCGGATGTCCGATGAACAGTGGTCGGCTTCGGTAAAGGTTGCTGCAGGTGATGGGGCATGATTTTTGGAGTCATGTTAATCACCTCCCCTTCTGTTACTCACCATTTGTAATTTTCGTAATGTTCTTTGTGTCAACGTTCGTATCACCAACAACTACTTGAACGTCACCCTCTTTAAATACAACAGATGTGACGATACCCTCTCTTGTGTTACCAGTGCTAGTCGTCCACTCAATTTGTTTTCCAATTAAATCACTATGTGAAGCAAAGTTATTCATTTGAGATTCCATGAATTTTTGCAAGTTCACGTTCATATTCGTCATTTGTTCTAAGGAAGAAAACTGAGCCATCTGTGCAATGAATTCTCTATCCTCCATTGGATTAAGAGGATCTTGATTTTGAAGCTGAACCATGAGAAGTTTTAAAAAAGCATCCTTGTCTAATACGCTACTACCTTGGCCTTGATTCTTTTGACTTTCCACGTAATCACTGTAATTGATACTGTTTGTTTGAACCGTTGTCATGCAAACACCTCCTTAAACTTCAGCATTAAAGGTTTCATCTAATAACTCACTGAAATCTAATACATTATCTCCGTCTTCATCATTAGATGTGTCATTTTCTTCATGAGCCTGTTGGTGATTCGCATCTTCATGAGGTGAATCTTTCAACAATTGATGACTTTGCTGCTGTTGAATCTCAATCTTATCGACTTGAATGTTCTGCGTCTGAAACGCATGCCTTAATTGCCCTAATTGCCCTTCAATTAAATCTCTAGCTACTTTTGTCGTTGTCATAAGTGTCGCTTGCAAAACACCATTCACCTGTTGAAGTGTTATATCAAGCCTTCCTAAACTTGCTGGATGCAACTTGACATTTAACTGCTGAACACCATTCGTTAATTGTTGAAAAGTACTACGGGATAAAAGGTTCTGAAACTGTCGTATAAAGTGTTCCTGAGACGGTTTTTCAGCTTGTCCTTCACTTTGAGCAGGTACGACGGACATTTGATAAAATCTCGCTAATTGGCCATTAGATGAGTCTAACATCATAGACAATCCCGACGTCTGATTCGTTGGCTTAGTGTTTGATTGACTAGAAGCAAGTTGGTTGAGATAAGCCAATTCAGCAAATCTATTCGTATTCATGGGCTGTTGACCTTCTGACTTCATTTGACTCATACCATTGCTATCTTTTTGACTATTAAAAAATTCTTTTAGTTGAGCTAAAAGCTGGCGGTTTACTTGGCCTTCAGAGTCTTGAGTCAGTTTAGGAAAATAGGTTTCAGCCATTTGCTGCAAAAGTGGCAACACTTTTTGTTGTCCTAATACGCCATCTTTTTCAATTAAAGAGAAAGCAGCGATAAGTGCTAGCAATTGAACTGGATCACCCGACACTTCCAAGTCAGCCACTATACTTTCTAATGACGTATTGTTTTCAATCAGCTCTGTTAACTCACCGGTCCATTCTGGCGGCAACATGCTTAACAAGGCTGACAAATCGTCATTATCGAGTAAGTCTTTAGAAAGAAAACTATCTTCTAAATTCAAATCACTAATAAGCTTTTGCAAATCAACGACCGTTTCAGATAACGAAGCAATGAGACTTTCCAGCGACTGATTGTTTAGTAAAGCAGCTAACTCAGGGTCTGATTCTAACTGTTTTTCCAAACTTCGTAAGCTTGCATCAGGATCCTGTTGATTATCTGCCATAAATGAAGATAATGCCGTGAGAAACTCTGAGTTCCCTTTTCCACTTAAAGTGTTCGTATTACCAAAGCTACTTTGAGTAGACTGTTTAGACATCATCATCGGTAAAAATGCCATCATTCCATTCATTTTTTCACCCCCTTTCAAGTCATTCATTAGTATTAATTTGAAAGCTGACCTAAAATTTGAGCTGCTAATTCTGGATCAAGCCTGCCCAAAATATCGGAGCGATTATTCACATTCATGAGACGTAAATACGTCACAGCTTCATCTTCAGGAAGTTCGCTGACAATGTCCGCAGCTTTAGAACCTGTCATATTTTCCAGCGTTTTAACGATATCATTGACATCTGTTGTCACTTCTTCTAAATCTTCTGCTCCTTCTATTTCCTCAGTGGAAGCACTATCTGATCCTTCTTCTGATAACTGCTCTTCTAGCTCAGCGATTTCTTCATTACGTGCTTCAAGCTCACTTTCAAGCTGTTGAATTTGCTGTGAAAACGATTGGTTTTCATGTTCTAATTGTGCAACGAGCTCTTCGTCTGATAACTCTTGTTCCTCTTCTCCCTCTATAAATGGAAGAAAACTAGCTGCCTGCTTGACTGTATCCCCTACATTAATACCTAGATAATAAAGCAGTACAACAGCTAAAATAATAGCGAAAACAGCCGGTATGAGAACGACCATAAAAAAGGCCATAAATTTACTTTGAGATTTTTCTTTTTGTTTAGTTTTTTTACTCATAGGTTCACCTGTTTTCATCGTCTGACAAACTGTTGAATTGATATTTCATCAAGAAATTTCAACTCTTCACGTTTCTCATTTTCCAAGTATTGAGCTTGCTTCATTTTTTTCATTTTTTCATATTTTTTTAAATCGACAGTTTTAAATAAGAGAAATTTCTCTTTCTCATTCATATTTTGTCGAGCTTTTTGTGTGCTAAGCTGCAGCTTATTAATTTCAGTCTGTAAAAAAGAAATGTTTTGTTCATTTAGTTGAATAGAAGAAATAGCTAAACCTCGTAACAATTTTTTCTCCGTTTCTTCAATTAACTTTTCTTTCTTTTTCAGCAATTCATATAGCTGTGTTGCTACTCCTTCAAATTCCTCGACAGATTCCGTATAAGCTCGCTCAGCGTCCGTTTTTTCAAAGTCTTTTACTTCTAAAACTTTTTGAAGTGCGAATTTAAAGCTCATCATTTACCTCCTATACCGAACTGCTGAATCATACTGGCAGCTGTTTCCTTGAAATCGTGTGAATCATGAAGTCCTTGCTTTAAAAAGCTCATTACTTCAGGATACTTAGCAATTGCTTCATCAACTTCTTTGTTCGTTCCTTTTTTATATGCCCCTATATTTATCAAATCTTCAGATTCACTATATACGGATAGCATATGTCTCATATAATCAGCAGTCGCTCGGTGATCATCACTTACAAGATCATTCATGACCCGGCTAATACTTGTTAGTACATTAATGGCAGGGAAATGTCCTTTATTAGCTAATCTACGATCTAATACTAGATGGCCGTCCAATATTCCCCTTACACTGTCTGCTATTGGTTCATTCATATCATCGCCGTCTACAAGTACGGTATAGAATGCGGTAATGGAACCTTGTTCACTCATGCCACTTCGTTCTAAAAGGCGCGGGAGTAGAGCAAACACTGAAGGTGTGTAACCTTTAGTAGTAGGTGGCTCTCCGATTGCTAATCCGACTTCCCTTTGCGCCATGGCAACACGAGTAACTGAATCCATCATTAAAGTGACATTTAAACCTTGGTCTCTAAAATACTCACTGATCGCAGTGGCAGTCATAGCCCCTTTAATTCTCATTAATGCTGGCTGATCTGATGTGGCAACTACCACGATCGTATTTGATAACCCCGCTTCTCCTAAATCACGTTCAATAAAGTCTCTCACTTCACGTCCACGTTCACCAATAAGTGCAATCACATTTAGGTCCGCTTCGGAATTCTTTGCAATCATTGCCATGAGAGTACTTTTACCTACACCACTCCCTGCAAAAATCCCTAACCTCTGTCCCTTTCCTACAGAAAACAAGCTATCCACTGCTTTTACACCTAAACTAAGTGGCTCTTGGATACGAGGACGTTTCAACGGGTTTGGCGGTGTATTATCAGTAGGTACCTTTTGCAATCCCTCTGTAAAAAAGCTTTCATCAATGGGTCTACCTAAACCATCTACGACACTGCCTATCATGCTTGTACCGACCTTTACTTGAAGAGCATGATTCATACTTTCAACAAGACTACCCGGGGATATGTCCTCTACTCTGTCATAAGGCATAAGCAAAACATTTTGTTCTCGAAACCCTACTACTTCTGCAAGGATCCGCCGTTTTTGCCCGTGACCTAAAGTAATCGAACATAAATCACCAACAGAAGCCTGTGGACCTTGTGATTCAATCATAAGACCCACCACTTGAGTCACTTTTCCATATTGCTTATAAGGTGATATATTATCAAGGATAGGAAGTAGGTGACTAATGCTCATGTTGGTCTCCTTTTTTCAGACTTTCCGATAATAACCGTTTAATCTCTCTTAATTGACTGTCCACAGAAGCTTCAAGCTGACCGAACGGTGTTTCGATCACACACCCATTCGCGGAAAGCGAATCATCCGGAAAGATGAGTAACTCTCTCGTATGCAAAGCGATACCTTCTAGCTCTTTTTTGTGAGAAAGTGTTGTTTCATACCAAGCAGGAGCCACGTAGAGTTTGACTTCCTCATGTTCCCTTACTTCAGTAATCGCCTCTTTCACGAGGGAAATCCATGCACTTGAAGTGGTCTCAAGTGTTTGAGAAACAATTTTTTCAGCTACCTTCGTAGCAAGCTCCAGTATTTCTCCTGAAGCCTCCTCAAGCTTTTGTTCATAATCCTGTTTAGCAAGTTCGACAATATGCTTTGCTTCCTGAACATCTTTCTGGATACTTTGCTGTCCTTCTTGAATACCTGCTTCGTAGCCTTTAGTGAAGCCTTCATCCTCTGCTTTATTTAGCTGAGTACGCTTAGTTTCTTCAAAGGTTTCTTCTTCTTGTTTTCTATAAACTTCCCATTCAGCTTTTGCATTGATAAGTTCTTCTTCTCTTCGTATTAAATCTTGTTTTTCTCGTTCCAATATTTGATGTTCATTATCGTGAACTTCGTTATCGGTCATATCGTCTGAAAGTAAGTTAACAGTTGGGTTAAATTCTTTTTCTTTTATCGGTACTTTTACTTCACGCAGTCGAATGGTCTTACCTTCCGCTTTAGGAGAATGTGTGTAAGTAGATTTGATAAGTCTAGACAATAATATCATCTCCTCCGCCTCGCGCTATGACAATCTCCCCTGCTTCTTCGAGACGACGTATCACGGCAACGATTCGGGTTTGCGCTTCTTCCACATCCTTCAAACGAACTGGTCCCATAAATTCCATTTCATCTTTAAAGGTTTCTGACATTCGTTGTGACATATTGTTAAAGACAATTTCTTTGACATCATCGCTGGCAACTTTTAGTGACAGCTGTAAATCTTCATTTTCAACATCGCGGATAACGCGTTGAATCGAGCGGTTATCCAAGGTAACAATATCTTCAAATACAAACATTCTCTTTTTAATTTCTTCAGCCAATTCAGGGTCTTGAATTTCTAAAGAATCAAGAATTGTTCTCTCAGTACTTCTGTCAACGCTATTAAGCACTTCAACCACTGCTTCAATACCACCGGCTTGTGTGTAATCTTGTGTGACTGTAGCAGATAGCTTTCGTTCTAAAATACTTTCAACTTCATTGACGATTTCCGGAGAAGTACTATCCATAACGGCAATCCGTTTAGCAACATCTGCCTGTACTTCTTGTGGAAGTGAAGACAAAATTTGACCAGACTGTTCGCTATCTAAATAAGATAAGATAAGTGCAATTGTTTGCGGATGTTCATTTTGAATAAAATTAAAGATTTGCCCTGGATCAGCTTTTCTCGCAAAGTCAAAGGGTCTTACTTGTAAAGTGGACGTTAACCGATTTATAATTTCCACCGCTTCATCTGATCCAAGAGCTTTTTCTAGCACATCTTTGGCGTACCCAATCCCACCTTGAGTAATATAATCTTGAGCCACTGCAAGTTGGTGGAATTGGTCAAGAATCTCTTCTTTTGTGTCCTGCTCTACCCTTTTCACGTTGGCAATTTCTAGTGTAAGTCTTTCAATCTCTTCTTCTGATAAATGTTTATAAACTTGCGCTGACACATCAGGACCTAAAGAGATTAACAAGATGGCGGCTTTTTCTTTGCCGGTTAATTTTTTTCTTTTCGCCACTCTTTTCTCCTCCTTTTAGTCCTCTGATAACCATGTTCTTACGAGTTTAGAAAACTCTTCAGGTTTATCTTTTGCAAGTTGTTCAAGTTGTTTTCTTCTTGCTTTTTCTTCAGTTTCTGGTCCCTCATCAAAAGGTGTCATGTCATACCCTGGTTGTTCTGACACGACCATGTCTTCTTCTTCTTCAGTTCGATTTCGTCTAACCAATAAGAAGATGAGTAAAATAACAACTGCTACTAAAGCCCCAACAATGTAATACCAGAATGGTGTTCCTGTAGCGGGTTCTTCAAATTCTGCTTTCCCAAAAAATTCTTGCGCTGAAACGTAAATACGTTCGTTAATGTCATCCTCTTCCCATTCAGCAGTGACATCACTGTTAATCGATGTTCTTACCACCTGGCCTAAAATTTGTTGAATATCGTTGACGCTTTGTTGAGAAAGACTTAAAGGATCTTCAGGATCTGGCGGTTCTACCATAACTTGAATGCCAATATCCCTGATTTGGTAAGGGCTCTCTACGATTTCTTTAGAAATCCGATTCACATCATTATTAATCCGTTCCTCTATCTTTTCGTAGTCTCCTTGGCCTGCACCAACAATACCTTGATATCCGGGAATGTCGGTTTCACCTGTTCCTACAACACCGCCATCTTCTAAGTCAGTACCTTCATACGTTTCCGTAATACGTTCGACGCTGACAGCGATACCTTCCATGTTTTCCTCATCAACAGGCTCCACAAGTTCTTCCTGTCTGTTCTCTTGAGTGAAATCCACATCCGTCGTAACAGACACAAGAACTTTATCAGGTCCCATCATTGTACCTAGCATTTGCTGCAAATCACGTTGTATATCCTTTTCAATATCTCGTTGAATGGCACGTTGTTGTTCATAAACACTTAAAGATGATCCACCAGTCGTTGAATTGTCGTCTAATTCTAGATAACGCGACATTTGATCCATAATCACAATATTTTCAACTGGAAGATTAGGTACACTTCGTGAAACGAGATGATACATAGAACGAATTTGATTTTCGTCCATCGTATAACCAGCTTGTAAATTTAATAGGACCGATGCCGTTGCTTCGTTTGGATCATCACTTAACCAAATACTTTCTTCAGGCATTGTCAGCATAACTTGCGAGCTTTGCACCCCATCTATATTTCGAATTAAGTCTTCTAATGAGGTTTGAAGCGCAGCTCTTTCTAGTAATTGAAATTCACTATCTGTTGTCCCAAAGCCCATATTATCACTGAATGTCGAATAGTCTATTCGTCCTGAATTCGGGATTCCTTCAGCAGCCAATGTGACTTTTAGATCATCTACCATCGACTCAGGTACCATTATCGTTGTCCCGTCACTACTCACTTCATTAGCGACGCCTCTACTATCCAGTGTCGCTTTGATCTCCCCTGTTTCCTGTACACTTAAGTTTGAGTAGAGAGGAACATAGCTTGTCCTCGAACCCATCCACATGAATAACAGGAGAAGAGTTAAGACAAGTAACACTGATCCGATGAGCATCCCTTTTTGGTTTTTAGTACGGGACTGCCAAAATTCTGTCGTTTTATTTTTATAATTGATCAGTTTATCGTTCATGTTTCCTCCCACACTGACTGTACATTTAAATGGTAATAATGTTCGTTCCTCATACTTTTTCACCATTTAAATTAAAGTTCCTATTTTATTAAACTTCCTCAGATGGTTGACCGATAAAATGAGTAACCCCCCATAAAATAATGCCCTTTAACGAACTAATTTTACATACGAGAGAGTTTGTTTTATTAATGCTGCAATCAGTTCAATCCACCATCATAGTCTTAAAGAATAAAGAATATATAATTTCGGCACCCGCTACTCGGGTATTTTTAGTACTATCTTAAACTTGCATTCTCATAATTTCTTGGTAAGCTTCAATTGCTTTATTACGAACTTCAGTTGTCGTTTGAAGCATCACAGAGGCTTTTTCAGCTGTGATCATGACCTCATGTAAATCGACATTTTCTCCACGCGCGACTTTTTCAGTCATAATCGCTGAATTATTTTGACCTTCGTTCACTTCAGAGATCGCATTGTTTAGCCACGCTTTAAACGATTGTTGGGCCTCAGCAGGTGTCGCTTGATTAACATTATTTTTCTTAGCTGTGCTCATAATCGAGTTTAATTGTTGAATTTGATTAACTTCCATCGTTAGCCTCCTCTATTAGTCTATCGTCCTATTTCAAGTGCTTTTAGAAGCATATTTTTATGGGCATCTATTGCCGTAACATTCGCCTCATAGGATCTCGTTGCACCCATTAAATCAATCATCTCTTTAAGTGGATCTACATTAGGCATCTCCACGTAGCCTTCCTCATTGGCATCTGGATGATCAGGCTGATAAACTTGTTTAAAGGGACTTTGGTCTTCTACAGTATGTCCTATTTTCACACCATTTCCCGCTCCTTCAGAAGTCCCCATCGCTTTATTTAAATATGAACTAAATCCAGAATTATCATTTTGGTACATGGTAACCATCTTTCTTCGGTATGGCTCCCATTCTCCTTCAACTAATCGACCTCTTGTCGAGTCTGCATTTGCCATATTGCTTGACACAACATCCATTCTGAAACGTTGTGCAGTCAATGCTGATGCTGAGATGTTCAATCCATTAAATATTGACATGTTTCATTACCTCCCTTGCCCAAGAACAGTTCGTATACTATTGAATCTACCATTCAATCGGTCTACTAATGTGTTGTAATAAATTTGGTTTTTGGCTAGTTCACTCATCTCAGAATCAATATCTACATTGTTACCATTGTGGTTATATGTGGTATTGTTTCGAGATACAATTTTAGCAGACTCATCTGATGGCCCACCTCCAAATTGAATATGGCGGTTATCAGTTCTATTAGCATTCAATTTTTGGTTTGCTTGTGCTTGATTTAATTCGTGAGCAAATACTGTCTGTTTCGCTTTATAGTTCGGAGTATCTACATTTGCAATGTTTTGACTTATCGTATTTTGTCGAGTCATAGATGAGGACAATGCTGTTTCCAACAATTGGTTTGTGGAATTAGTAATTAAATTCATTATTTATTCCCCCGATTTAAAAATCTAAAACTTTATATCTCGTACTTAAGAACCACTGTCGAGATTAATTCTATATAATAAATAGGATTTTGTCTAACGTTCTCAGAAATTGACTACAGTTAGATAAAAAAGGCCTACTATTTGTCCCGGAAATAGTCACATTTTACTGTATCCCTTAATTTAATAGGATAAAATAATCATATTTTCATTATCGCTATAAGAACTTTATCACATTTTCACATCTTTTGGCGCATTTTTTTCTGGAAATTAAAAAACGAAGGCTTTTGTACTACAAGCCTTCGTCCGTCTATAGTCTTTTTATCTCATTAATTTTTATGTTTTTCTAATTCAACAAGGAATTTATTGTTAAGCACCTTGATATACGTGCCTTTCATACCTAATGATCTAGACTCAATTACACCGGCACTTTCAAGTTTTCTCAATGCATTCACAATAACTGATCTTGTAATGCCAACTCTATCGGCTATTTTACTTGCCACTAGCAGTCCCTCATTACCTTCTAACTCTTGGAAAATATGATCTACAGCTTCTAGTTCACTGTAGGACAAAGAACTAATCGCCATTTGTACAACAGCTTTACTACGCGCTTCTTGTTCGATCTCTTCGGCTTTTTCATGGAGAATTTCCATTCCAACGACTGTCGCTCCATATTCAGCTAACAATAAGTCATCATCACCAAAAGACTCATCAAGTCTCGCTAGTATGAGGGTACCTAGACGTTGTCCGCCTCCTTGAATTGGTACAATCGTCGTCAAACCGTTAGCAAATAAGTCTTTATTTTCAACTGGAAAAGCTGTAAATTCACTATCTATATCAAGATTTGAAGACGTCTCTTCAATCTTAAATAAACCTGATGTGTAAGCTTCTGGAAATTGTCTTTCTTCAAGCATCTGTTTAATCCTTGAATTTTCAATTTCTTGTTTAATTGAATATCCTAAAAGCTTTCCTCTTCTACTGACAATAAAGATATTGGCTTCAATAACATCCCTTAATGTTAAAGCCATATCATTAAAGTTCACCGCCTGCCCAGCACTTTTCTGTAATAATTCATTGATTTTTCGTGTTTTTGTTAATAAATCCATTGGAATTCCTCCTGTTTTATAAAATAAACTGACTTAAGTCCCGATTTTTCGCGACATCTTGTAACTTATCTTCTACGTACTCAGGTGTAATTGTTATCTCTTCCATTGTTATCTCTGAAGCTTCGTAAGATAAATCTTCAAGTAACTTTTCAAGAATGGTGTGAAGTCTTCGCGCACCGATATTTTCTGTCGCTTCATTTACCTCTGTAGCAATTTCGGCAATTCTACGAATAGCATCGTCAGAAAATTTCAATTTTATTCCTTCTACTTCTAACAGCGCTTGGTACTGTTTGGCCAAAGCATGTTTCGGCTCTACTAAAATCTTAACAAAATCTTCAACAGTCAGGCTATTCAGTTCTACACGAATCGGGAATCTGCCTTGTAGTTCCGGAATAAGATCAGACGGTTTCGAGAAATGAAATGCTCCAGCAGCTACGAACAGCATATGATCTGTTTTCACAGCGCCATATTTTGTCATAACGGTGGACCCTTCTACTATAGGTAAAATATCTCGCTGAACTCCTTCTCTAGATACATCGGCAGATTGTTGCTGATTTTTACCTGCTACTTTATCAATTTCATCAATAAAGATGATTCCTAGTTGCTCGGCTTTAAAAATAGCCTCTTGAGTCACTTCGTCCATATCAATTAATTTTTGGGCCTCATCTTCAGTAAGTACTTTACGAGCTTCTCTAACAGGAAGTTTCCGGCGTTTCTTTTTCTTAGGCATCATATTGCCGAGCATATCTTGCATGTTCATCCCCATTTGTTCCATACCGGAGCCTTGGAACATATCCATAAAGTTGGACTGTTGCTCTTCAACTTCTATGCTAACTTCTTCATTTTCTAGCTCGCCCGCTGCTAACTGCTGTGCTATTCGTTTCCGTCGATCCCTGACTGTCGTTTCTTCTTGCTGCTCTTCACTCTGCTGTTCCTGTGAATCTTGATTACCTTGGAAAAGCATCTCGAATGGGTTACGATAAGTATTTTCTTTCTTTTTGGAAGGAACTAAAAGTTCTACTAAACGATGATTAGCTTGCTGTTCAGCCTGTTCTTTTACTTTCACCATATTTTCTTCTTTAACAATTCGAATAGATGTCTCAATGAGATCGCGGACCATTGATTCTACATCTCGGCCAACGTAGCCTACTTCTGTAAATTTCGTTGCTTCCACTTTCACAAATGGAGCCCCTACCAATTTAGCCAGTCTCCGTGCAATTTCAGTTTTACCTACACCAGTAGGACCGATCATTAATATATTCTTAGGCGTTATTTCTTCTCTCAACGCTTCTGAAAGCTGGTTTCGTCGATAGCGGTTTCTTAAAGCGACAGCAACTGATTTTTTTGCCTTTGTTTGCCCAACGATTGATTGATCGAGTCGTTCGACAATTTGTTTAGGGGTTAACATTTCACTCATTTATGCATCCCTCACTTAGAAATTAAGAATTTTCATCTTAGTTATCATTTGCTAGTTCTTCAACAATAATATGATGATTTGTATACACACATATATCTGCGGCTGTTGTTAAACTAGCTTCTGCAATTTCACGAGCAGATAAATGTGGTGCATGGGATTTTAGTGCTCTACCAGCAGATAGAGCGTAGTTTCCACCAGAACCGATTGCTAATATACCATCATCAGGTTCAATTACTTCTCCAGTACCTGCGATTAGGTAAAGGTTTGTCTTATCCATGACGATAAGCATTGCTTCTAACTTTCGGAGAACTCTGTCTGAACGCCATTCTTTAGCCAATTCTACAGCTGCCCGTTGTAAATTACCGCTGTACTCTTCCAATTTGGTTTCGAATTTCTCATATAAAGTAAAAGCATCGGCCACAGAGCCAGCAAAACCAGCAATGACTTTGCCTCTATATAATCTACGTACTTTCTTTGCAGAATGTTTCATAACAACAGCATTACCAAATGTCACTTGACCATCCCCTGCGATGGCAGAAGAGCCGTTATGCTTAATTGCAAAAATCGTTGTCCCCTTAATTTTATCCATTTTTTGCTCCTTTCTACAATATCGTCATGCTCTCGGATGGCTTTTTCTATAGACTTCTCTCAAATGATCCTTCGTTACATGTGTATATATTTGAGTTGCTGATAAATCACTATGTCCAAGAAGCTCTTGAACCGTTCGTAAATCAGCTCCTTCATTTAATAAATGAGTGGCGAACGTATGTCGTAACACATGCGGACTCAATCGTGCTGAAACAGCGGCATCCTTTACGACTGTCGATAAAACCTTCCGAATACTTCGCTCTTTTAAATGAGCGCCACGATAACTTAAGAAAATAGCCTCAGTTTGGACGTTTGCTTTCATAATTAGTTTAGGTCTACTTTCGTTAAGATAAACCTTTAATGCTTCCATCGCATAGCTTCCAACGGGGACATATCTATCTTTACGTCCCTTACCATGGACAAGCAAAGTCCCAAGTTCACTATCATAATCAGACAATTGTAAGCCGACACATTCACTCACCCTAATTCCCGTCCCATACAAAACTTCGATCAAAGCTTTGTTTCTTTGTCCTAGCAATGTAGACGTATCAATCGCCTCAAAAATATAGTTCATTTCATCTTCATAAAAGAAAGATGGCAGTTTCTTGTCTAACTTCGGTGTTATCACCATAGTGAAAGGGTTTTCCTCAACATATCCTTCTCTCAGCAAAAACGACCAGAAAGTCCTTAAAGATGAAAGCTTTCTTGCCACAGTTCTTCGAGCATACAGTTGTGAGTGCAATTCGGTTAAGTAGATCCTAATATCTCCATACGAAACAGCAGCGATTGATTTTTTCAAATGCTGCGAGATAAAGTCGTCAAAATGATGTAAATCTTTCGTATAATTTAGAACAGTATGAACAGAGGCCCGTTTCTCAATTTGCAAGTATTCCGTAAATTGTTTGATCCATAGTTCCAGCATATTGCCACCTTTTTATTCAACGTTAAGAGCTACTAAATCGTAACACAGTTTAGTAGCTCTTTCAATAAATCTTACATTTTTTTCACAAAATTCTGAATTGTCGTCAGCGCCCTTTCAGCATATTTCTCGTAACGTTCTTTTTTACTCTTAATTCGTTCAGGAAACGGAGGAACTAATCCGAAATTTGCGTTTATTGGTTGAAAATTATCTGGGTTAGCAGTTGTAATATAATGCGCCATCGCACCTATCATTGTTTCTTCTGGAAAAGTAACGGGATCTTTGTGATTGACAATATTAGCTGCATTTATGCCAGCTGTCAATCCTGAAGCAGCAGATTCCACATAACCCTCTACACCAGTCATCTGCCCCGCAAAAAATAAATCGTTTCGTTGCTTATATTGATACGTATTATGAAGTAAATTCGGAGAGTTAATAAATGTGTTTCGGTGCATCACTCCGTATCTCACAATTTCCGCATTCTCAAGTCCAGGAATTAGTCTTATAACGTCTTTTTGCGGACCCCATTTTAAATGTGTCTGAAACCCAACGATATTATAAAGGGTACCAGAAGAGTTATCTTGTCGAAGTTGGACAACAGCATAAGGTCGTTTCCCTGTAGAAGGATCTTCAAGTCCGACTGGTTTCATCGGTCCGAAGAGCATTGTTTTCCGTCCCCTTTTAGCCATCACTTCAATTGGCATACAACCTTCAAAAAACATTGCCTTTTCAAATTCTTTTAAAGGGACTGTTTCAGCCTCAACTAAGGCATTATAGAAGCGATCAAATTCTTCTTCCGTCATAGGACAGTTTAAGTATGCTGCTTCACCTTTATCGTAACGAGATTTCAAATATACTTTTTCTCTGTCTATGGAGTCTACCTCAATAATAGGGGCTGCCGCATCGTAGAAATAAAGGTAATCTTCTCCTGTTAGCTTTCTTAAGCTGGCAGACAAAGTATCGGAAGTTAAAGGACCTGTTGCAATAATTGTAGGGCCTTCTGGAATTTCTTCAATTTCTTCCTCAAATACCGTTACAAGTTCATGTCCTTTCACACGCTCGGTTACAAGCGCTGCAAATTCATGACGATCAACGGCTAAAGCACCACCAGCCGGAACTGAACACGCATCCGCTGAACTTACAATCACTGAATTTAACTGACGCATTTCTTCTTTTAAAACCCCAACGGCATTCGTCAAGCTGTTACCTCTTAACGAATTACTACAAACTAATTCCGCAAATTTATCTGTATGATGGGCAGGGGTTAGTTTTTTAGGGCGCATTTCATACAGACGTACCGAAACACCGCGACTAGCTAACTGCCAAGCAGCCTCACTTCCCGCTAACCCTGCGCCAATCACATTTACATATGTCGTCAAAATGTTACCTCCCGATTATCATCACCCATTATTTATGTAAAAAAGCTTTCCATCTTACTAGTCAAATTGCAATAGTACACGTAGACAAGTGCTAACATAACATGAGAAAGCGCTATTAAACGAAGCACGAAATAAATAACTTGTAAGGGAGCCTACGTTCATGCCGTGTGCTCCCAATCAATGATTTTGTCAATTACTATCTTCTTTATAATCACATTCTGTGCAATGGACGTTGACACCTTTTTTAGATTTCTTTTCTACGAGTAGACTCTCGCACTTCGGACAAGGTCTAGATATTGGTTTATCCCAAGAAATAAAGTCACACTCAGGATATCTATCACATCCATAAAAGAGGCGCCTCTTTTTACTTTTGCGCTCAACGATATTTCCTTCAGAGCACTTAGGGCATTTAACCCCTATTTCCTTCGTAATCGCTTTTGTATTTCGGCAATTTGGAAAATTGGAACAGGCCATGAACTTTCCGTACCTTCCCATTTTAAAGACCATGTCATGCCCGCATTTTTCACAATCTTCACCGGCAGGCTCATCTTTTATTTCCACTTCTTTCATTTCTTCTTCTGCCGTCCTTAAGCGTTTTTCAAACCCAGTATAAAATCGATCAATTATTTGGACCCAATTTTGGTCACCTTCTTCAATGGCATCGAGATTTGATTCCATTTCAGCTGTGAACTCTACGTTTAATATTTCAGGGAAAAACTCCTCAATTAACTCTAAAACAATCTCGCCTAACTCAGTCGGAACAAATCGTTTGTCCTCAAGGGCTACATAGCCTCGTCGTTGAATCGTATCGAGCGTAGGAGCATACGTCGATGGCCTCCCAATGCCCAGCTCCTCCATCGTTCGCACAAGCCTTGCTTCTGTATATCTTGGTGGTGGTTGTGTAAAGTGCTGATTCGGATCTATTTTTTCCGATAAAGCTGTCTCGCCTTCTTCCATTGCTGGTAATAAGCGATCCTTTTCTTCTTTACCTTCATCGTTTCCTTCAATATAAACTTTCATAAAACCAGGAAACTTTAGCTTTGATCCGCTTGCCCGGAACATCACGCCATTATTAGTAAGATCCACTGACATTGTATCCATGACAGCGGGTGCCATTTGACTGGCCACCATTCGCTCCCAAATGAGTTTATATAACCGATACTGATCCCTACTTAAGTAGGATTTAATCATTTTTGGATCTTTCATTACCGATGTAGGACGAACGGCTTCATGAGCATCCTGAGATTTCGCTTTTTGCTTTGAGTTTCCAGTCGATTGATTATGATATTCTTTACCATAATGTGTTTCTATATAGTCTTTCGCCTCTTGTCGTGCAGTTTCAGACAATCGGGTCGAATCCGTTCTCATATACGTAATGAGTCCTACTGTACCACCTTTACCTAAATCAATACCTTCATAAAGCTGCTGAGCTAACATCATCGTTTTCTTAGCTCTAAAATTCAGTTTTCTCGCCGCTTCCTGCTGTAATGAGGAAGTCGTAAAAGGCACCACAGGATTACGTTTTCTCTCTTTTCGCTTTACTTTTTCAATATGAAAAGTATCACCGGTAAGCTTTGCTAAAACATTATCAACGTCTGATTTCGTCTTTAACTCTTTTTTCTTACCGTCTATAGACATAAATTTAGCTTCGAATTGATGATTATCTTTTATCATCTTTGCTGTTACAGACCAATATTCTTCCGGTTTAAAAGCTTTAATTTCATTTTCCCGATCAATGATCATTTTTACAGCGACTGACTGAACTCTACCAGCACTCAAGCCTTTTTTGACTTTTTTCCATAATAAAGGGCTGATATTATACCCTACTAACCTATCGAGTACCCGTCGAGCTTGCTGAGCGTTCACTAAATTAGCATTAATCATTCTTGGATGTTTAAATGAATCTTTAATCGCTTGCTTAGTGATTTCATTAAATACAACACGACATTCGGAGTCTTTATCAATATTTAAGCTATCGGCAAGATGCCATGCGATCGCTTCACCTTCACGATCCGGGTCAGCTGCCAGATAAATACGCTTTGCTTTTTTTGCTGCTTGTTTTAATTCTTTTAAAATCGGGCCTTTCCCGCGAATAGTAATATACTTAGGAGAATAATTTTCTTCCACATCAACACCCATTTGACTTTTTGGCAAGTCGATAACATGCCCCATCGAGGCTTTAACGGAATACTTCTTACCTAAATATTTTCCAATTGTCTTTGCTTTAGCGGGAGATTCCACGATTACTAAGTAATCGGACATACATACGTGCCTCCCCTTTAGAGGTATATTAAATCTTCCCTATTATTAAACACTATTTTATGATTTGTCAAACATTCTTTGCATATTTTTTGAAAAATAGACGTTTTCTCATTTGTATAAGCGTTTTTAAACATTTTATTTGGAGCTGGCACATTAATAAATGTAGCTTTAACACGTACACCTTTTAACTAAATGAAAGCTTACGACAGTTGTTCGTGTTAAAAAAATCAGTGCACGTTGAGTAGTTACATAAGATTTCAACCATTTTACTATGTCAGTTACATGATTGTAGCTACACACATTGAAAAGTCTTATACAAAAGAGTGACACTTCATACAGAATAACATAAGATTTCAAAGAAAACATCAAACACGCATAAGATATTCTTCAATAATATCTTCACTACTTAGAATTAATTTAGCTCCTTGTTGGATTAACCGATTAGTGCCTTCTGCCGCAGAGTCAGAAATTCTCCCAGGAAAGGCAAAAACATCTCTTCCTTGCTGAAGTGCACACTCACTTGTAATTAACGAGCCACTTTTATAAGCAGCTTCTACTACGAACGTAGCTGACGAAAGCCCACTTATAATTCTGTTTCTTTCAGGAAACTGCCATCGCTTTGGCTTTACATAAGGAGGATATTCCGACACAATTAGCTGAGATTTTTCAAGTTCATCTTTTAAATGCCTTAATCCGACAGGGTAAAGATGGTCTAGTCCATAGGCTAGCACTGCAATAGTGTACCCATTTTCACTTATCATCAACTCATGAGCAAGCGTATCTACACCGAGGGCCATACCGCTTACTATCGTGATAGGAAATGTTGCTAATGGTGAGAGCACTTGCTGCATATGCTCATAAGCAAAGGCTGAAGGGTGTCTTGTACCAACAACACTTAAATAGGATTGAGCTCTTAGATAATGATCGTTGCCTTTAAAATATAAAATCCATGGTGGATCATATATTTCTTTTAACAAAGTAGGATATTCACTCTGAAAGAAAGTCACATAACCGATATTTTTCATATCTAATTCTAATTTTAAATGATCGACCCTCACTTTTGATAAAGTATGGTAGATATTCTTGACGCGTTGTTGATCTCTTTTAGGAAACAACTTAACAAAGTCTGTAATGGAGAGCTTGTAAAAAAGATTAAGGGAATCATCATACTTAAAGCACGTTTTTAAAAAAGAGTAACTACCGTATGAACAATAATGGAGGTGTAGAAGCCTATTTTGAAAAGAAGAGGGGGAATACACGGCGGCAAATTCCTTTCTATTTAGTTAGAGGGTTTAATACAGGGGAGGTAAACGTAGTAAAGACGGGTCGAGAGTAATCGACTCTCGACCGCCTTATGTTTATTATACGTTATGTGTTATACATTTTTCCAATAGATTACTTTCTTTCAGTGCGGAAATCAACGTTTCCCCCATTACTGCTGGCGTTTCAGCTACTTTTACCCCTGCCGAGTTCAACGTTTTTATTTTCTCCTCAGCTGTTCCTTTTCCTCCGGAAATAATAGCACCTGCGTGCCCCATTCGTTTACCCGGAGGGGCTGTTTGACCTCCGATAAACCCTACGACAGGTTTCGTCATATTGTGCTTAATCCATTCAGCGGCTTCTTCTTCTGCTGTGCCACCAATTTCACCAATCATGATCACCGCATACGTATCATCGTCTTCATTAAATTGTTTTAAGACATCGATAAAATCGGTACCATTAACAGGGTCTCCACCAATTCCAACCGCTGTCGATTGGCCAATGCCACTTGTTGATAATTGGTGAACTGCCTCATATGTTAATGTTCCAGATCTTGATACAACACCTACATGGCCTTTTTTGTGTATATATCCTGGCATGATACCAATTTTACACTCTTCTGGTGTAATCACTCCAGGACAATTAGGACCGATTAGGCGTGTGTTTTTACCTTCTATAAAGCGCTTAACTTTTATCATATCAGTTACCGGAATACCTTCTGTTATCGTGATAACTAATTCAACACCCGCATCTGTCGCTTCCATAATTGCATCAGCAGCAAATGGCGGCGGAACATAAATAACTGATGCGTTTGCACCCGTTTTTTCCACTGCTTCAGTGACCGTATCAAATACCGGTATACCTTCTACTTCAGTGCCACCCTTTCCTGGTGTCACGCCTCCTACGATTTGGGTGCCATATTCCATCGCTTGCTTCGTATGAAATAGTCCGGTGGCTCCGGTAATTCCTTGCACAATAACTTTTGTATCTTTATTAATTAAGATGCTCATCTTAATCCCGCCTTTCTTACGCTTTTACGAGTGATACAATTTTTTCTGCTCCGTCAGCCATAGAATCAGCTGCTGTAATATCTAATCCTGACTCTTGAAGTATTTGCTTTCCTAATGCAACGTTCGTTCCTTCGAGTCGTACAACGAGAGGAATCGTTAGACCTACTTCTTTAGTAGCTGCTACAACACCTTCTGCAATAACATCACACTTCATGATGCCACCAAATATATTGACATAAATACCTTGAACATTTTTGTCCGAAAGAATAATTTTGAAGGCTTCAGTCACTTTTTCTTTCGTAGCTCCGCCACCCACATCGAGAAAATTAGCCGGGTCTCCTTGATAATGTTTAATTATATCCATCGTTGCCATGGCAAGACCTGCACCATTAACCATACAACCTATATTCCCATCAAGAGAAATGTAACTTAAGTCATACTTAGAAGCTTCTATTTCCTTTTCGTCCTCTTCATCAAGGTCGCGAAATGCCATAACGTCTTTTTGGCGATATAACGCATTTGAATCAAAATTCAATTTAGCATCTAAGGCCATGACTTTTCCATCACCTGTCGTCACTAACGGATTAATTTCGGCTATTGAGCAATCTTTATCAGAAAATACCTTATAGAGACCCATCATAAACTTGACCGTCTCTTTCACTAGATCGTTTGGAATATTAATATTAAATGCTAGTCTTCTAGCTTGATAAGGCATGAGACCAGCTACAGGATCAATCACTTCTTTGAAGATTTTTTCGGGTGTTTTTGCAGCCACTTCTTCAATTTCTGTCCCCCCCTCTTCAGATGCCATCATCACGATTCGAGAGGTTGCTCTGTCCACTACAAGGCCGACATAATATTCCTTTTGGATATCACAGCCTTGTTCAATTAATAAACGCTTAACTTCCTTTCCTTCTGGTCCAGTTTGATGCGTGACAAGCGTCTTCCCTAAAATGTCGTCGGCATATGTACGCACCTCATCAAGGTTTTTAGCCACTTTTACTCCACCAGCTTTGCCTCGACCACCTGCATGGATTTGCGCCTTGACAACGTTTACATCTGTCCCTAAAGTTTTGGCTGCTTCTACCGCTTCATCTACGGAAAAAGCCACTTTCCCTTCAGGCACAGCCACACCATACTTTCTCAATAATTCTTTTCCTTGATACTCATGGATATTCATAACCATCCTCCTTACTGAGTCAAAAAATGATGTTTTAGAGCTGCATAGCCTTTTACTGCTACACATGTCGCAGTTACATGAGACATCTCTTCCTTTCAGAAGAAAAACATGAAAAGAAATTTAGTCGTTTATTTACTTTTCACTCAATACATATTCTACTATAGTTTCCGACAATTTTGTGAACTTTTCACCTAAAAAAAGATATTTTTAACTTTTTATTATATGCTATTCCCCTTTTTAATTTTTTAACACGTAGATCTGAGGTTAAAAGCGAGGATACAAAACCAGACAAGATACGTTCTCCGGAGACCTCGCTGATTCTTAACTCCAGCTTTTCTGCATGTAATTCGTTATTAAGCAGGCATACGTACGTCGCTGATGAGTGGTTAATTCAACATGAAGAATATCGTCATAAACATATAAAAATGGCATCAATCATCATAAGCTACTGATTGATGCCACTTATATTATAGTATGTTTAATGACTCAATTAGACGTGGTTGAGGGATATATATCTTCATTAGTTCGTACAGCACGATTTATTTAACACGAATCATTCTTGTCCCCAGTAGATTTCTCTGTTTTTTTACGTTTCAAGAGCTTTTTCGTCACGTCATGTAGATGACTTTGTTGTTCCAACTCCGCATGCGAACGATACATCCCGAACTCATGAGCAATTTCTTCTTTATATTCGTTTAAGTACTCCTCTACACCTGGAACGACTAGTGGTGATACTTTTTTCATAATGGTCATCCTCCTTTGCACTTAGGATAACCTTCTTTTTTAAAACAACACACTTTTTAACAACTTAAGATCTTCTTTTAACTAATTCTTCACGATCAATATGATAAATAAAAGCAAAAACCTCAGCTACTACTTCATATAGATTCTCAGGAATTCTATCATTAATCTCTAATTGTGAGAGAATTTCAACGAGGGAGGCATCTTGCTGAATTGGAATCTGGTGCTTTTCTGCCCGTTCTATTATCTCCTCTGCTACGTATCCCTTTCCTTTAGCTTTTACTTTCGGAGCAGAATCTTTCGTTATATCATATCCAAGAGCTACTGCACGCTTATGATAAGGGGGTGAGTCATACTTTTTTCGATCGGTCATATTCGAACATCCACTCCTTGATAACCGTTTTCATCTGTATAACTTCCGAACTGCTTTTCCCTGAGCCCATGATCCCCACGCAATGTCTCTTTAGCAGGTTGTTTCCAGTTTATCGTTGACAGCTGATAATCAAGGCTTTGTAATTTTTCTTTTAGCAAGGGGTACCATGTTAATTGTACTGAAGAAGGTTTATCTATTTCATTGAAGACGGTTAACGAGATAACACGGTTTTGAATTTGAACATCGACAACTGTCTCATCAATTGTTTCAAGCTGTAAATAAAACAAAATTCGACAGTGCGACTCATCAATTGAACCGTCTGGTTTTTGCCTACCTTCCCATTGAATCGTCATATCTTGATACGTATCCGTTAATTTTATAGGAATTTGAAATAATGTATGTTGAATAGGTCCTTGTTGATCTGACGACATTAATTGAAAGCCTGTTAGCCGCTGTAACAAAAATTCCGCTTGCTCTCTAACATGTTGTGGCATCGATTGTGTTTGCTGTAAGAACTGTAAAAGTGTCGATTTTAAGGTTGCTTGCTTTTGAATATCACTTGCTTGTTGGACACTTTTTACATCTGTTTCATGCTGTAGGCCAAGCTGTTGTAAAATGGCTTTTATTAATGGTTCTCCCGCTGCTTTTCCAGAAAATTTAAAAGTTTCAGGTCGTGAATGCTCCATTAAAGTCCATATTTCACGCAAAGAATCCGTAGGCATCCCACGGAGCCATTCAGACAATTGAGTCATGACCTGTTGTGGCTGTCCTTTAGGGTTTAAAATTTGTAACAATTGAGAGGTTAAATCATGTTTATCACTACTCATTCCTTGTACCAATTGAATAAAGAGTGATTTAGCATCTAATGTTTGTAACGAATTTGTCTGAGATGCCTGAGGCCATAATTGACGTATAATTGAATCATTTTCACTTAGCAATATATTTGCTTTAACCTGTTCATAAAAGCCTTTTTCATTCACACCAGATGGAACGATTCCCAACTGCCTTGCTAGTTGCCAAGCCTGTTGTTGAAGTGTTTTGTCATCACTTTGCAGTTGTGCCAACAGTGTAGCAAGGCTTGAAGCTGATGCCGTCATGGCCGTCCGTCCCAGTAACTGGGCTAAACTCTCTTGCAATTGCTGACTGTAGGGGTCTTTCATTGATTGTAACGCCGTCATAAGCTGCCCCATCGTTGCAGAAGAGTTTTGTTGACTTTGTAGCGCTGCCATCGCTTGAAATGTTTCCTTTGTTAAAGGGAGCCCTTTCTGGATCATCATTGACAGGAGATTAAGCGTTTGCTCTTGCGATAAGGAAGATTGGCTTAAAATATTAGCACCGTCACTCACATTCCCTCTCGTAAAAGGAAGATTTAATTGTTTTAAATGGTTTAACACCTTTTCTTCTAAGGTGCCTCCTTTGAATCCTAACTGCTGTAAAAGTGCTTGCTGGCTAGATGATGTGCCATTGTCTGCCATCCGCTGTCCAGGAACGCCTTCAAGTACTTTCAGCTTTGGTATCCCTCCGCCTGAAAGCACTCTAAACCAATATTTTTCTCCCTTTTCTAATTGAGCTTCTAATTGTGCAGATAAATGAAGTCCGCCTAATTTAAGTTGAGCCATTTGTCCAGGGTAGAGCTGTGTGATGGCTCCTTGAAAAACTTGACCAGGTCTTAATGTGACAGCTTTTGAGTTGACAGAGTCAACCCTACTTATCATACTTTGTATGAGTTTTGTATCCAACATGTCAGGGTCTCCTCCTTAATCGCAGACGTTTTACGCTTCATAAATGTTTTTTACAGGCGCAAAACTTTTTCGATGCTCTTCTTCAATAATTCCATAAGCTTTGAGTGCATCTAAGTGAGCTTGCGTTCCATACCCCATATGCTTGTTAAAACCATATCGGGGATACTTGTTATGTAAATTCTCCATATAACGATCTCGTGTCACTTTTGCTACAACTGAACTTGCAGCAATCGTAAGTGACCGCATATCTCCCTTAATTAAGTTTTTTGCTGGCTTTTTTATCGGTAGATCCATAGCATCAACTAACAGATAATCAACCTCTACCTTTCCTATCTGTTTAACAGCTCGTATCATTGCCTCTTTAGATGCTTGATAAATATTTATGTCATCAATTTCCCGTGCTGTAGCGATTCCTATACCGACATCAACAGCTTCCTTTAATATCACATCATAAAATGTTTCTCGTGTGGATTTTGATAGCTGTTTAGAATCCGTTAAACCTAAAAGCTTAAAGTCTCGTGGTAAAATGACACAAGCAGCTACTACAGGCCCTGCCAATGGCCCTCTGCCGACTTCATCAATACCTGCTATTGCTTTGAACCCTTGTTGATATATCTCACGTTCAAAAGTCGTCATATCAACGTGTTGTTGCTCTAAAGCAGCCTGATATGTTTGCTGTTTTTTCCACCGTTTTATGAGCTTCTGAACGCCGGACCTTTCATCACATTGTAATTCGTTCCATAACGGGTGGTCCTCATTCTCTATCTCTACTAACAATTCTTTTATTTCTGCTATCGTTTTTCTTGCCATGGCAGTCACGTCTCCTCTCTTTTTTATCGGTTATGTATCTTTATTTTTCAACTACACGAAATAATTTCCTCATATAATACACATCTCAACGGCTCACCCATTAACTTTTCGGGATCTTCAGACGTCGCTTCCCTTCGGAAATCGCTGTCTTTCACTACAGCAATTATATCTTATAAAAGGACTATCCTTGTTCGTGTTAAAAATTATGTTGTGTCATTTACTCATATCTAAAATTAAGTACTTAAAGCCATATTTGGACGTACTAGATCAACCTTCATCTATTATGGAAATTCGTATGTTATAGAACAAAAGCTAGTAAACAAGTAATCCCTCACGACCTGTGAGGGATTCTATATGTAACAAGGAATCTTAATACTCACATGGCCAAAATTGACAAAGCAAATGAGAAATAAATTGGTTTTCAATTTTAGAAAATACACGGTTATGCACAACTATCAACGTAGCAATCATTATAGATTTAAGCAAATATGGCACCAATCATTAAAACCTACTGATTGGCGCCATGTTTAATGTACTCTTAATAGCTATATGTCGAATGAGTATAGACAAATACTAGTTGTCATCGTTTATGGGCGTTCTAAACTAATATGACCTAACTTCCCTTGACGGAAATCTCTAAATATCATTTCTGCTGTTCGATCATAATCAACTAATCCTCCAGCGACAAGGCAGCCTCTTCTCGTTCCAATGTCATCGAGGAGCTCAGTGATGTCTTCTGCTATCGTTTCTAAATGATATCTTTCTTTCAATCGCTCTGGATAGGATACTTTTAATTCATTTAACAAAAACACAATTGTTTCTTGAAAATCAAATATTTCTTCTTTAATTGCGCCCGTCAGTGCAAGTCGAAAACCTACATCTTGATCTTCAAATTTGGGCCAGAGGATACCGGGAGTATCAAGGAGTTCCATTTCTTTTCCAACTTTAATCCATTGCTGACTTTTCGTCACACCCGGTCGATCACCTATCTTCGTTATTTTTTTATTCGCAAGTCGATTAATAACAGTCGACTTTCCTACGTTTGGAATACCTAATATTAATGCACGTAGAGCCCGAGGGTTCATTCCTTTTGCTCGAAATTTATCCAATAACGGTTTTGCCAGTTCTCTTACTTTCATTGGAATATCTTTTATGCCTTTACCTAGCTGGGCATCTACTGTTAAAACTGCAAAATTCTTTTTTTCAAAATATTGAACCCATTGTTTGGTTAATTGGCTATCGGCTAAATCCGCTTTGTTTAAAAGGATTAGGCGTGGTTTATGAGAAGTTAAATCATCAATCATGGGATTCCGGGAAGAAAGGGGGATACGTGCATCCACAATTTCAATCACCACATCAATTATTTTAAGCTTCTCTTGTACTTCTCTCTTTGCTTTTGCCATATGGCCCGGATACCACTGTATTGTCATTCTTTGTTTCCTCCTAGTCTACAAACCTTATTTCCTGAATAGGCCAGATAACAAAGTTTGCTTTCCCGACCACTTCATCATAAGGGATCATACCAATCTGTCGGCTGTCCCTGCTCCGTTGACGATTATCACCTAACACAAAGACATGTCCTTCCGGAACCGTCTCATATCCTGTAACATCTTTAATATGAAAATTCTCAGTTAAGGGTAGATACTCAGCTTGTTCTTTATAATCATCTAAGTACGGCTCGTCTACAGATTCACCATTGACATATAACACATCATCTCTATATTCTATCGTATCGCCTGGCAATCCAATAACGCGTTTAATGTAATCTTTATTTTGTGGGGCATGAAAAACGATAATATCAAATCTCTCTGGTTCAGAAATATTGTAACCGATTTTATTAACAAGCATACGATCATTATGTTCAAGTGTCGGCATCATTGACTGTCCATCTACAACGATTGGAGCCAATAAGAAATATCTAATGCCGATTGCTAGAATTAACGCTACAGCTACCGCTTTAATCCATTCCCACGATTCCGATCTACCCATTAGTCATCCATCCTTTAAGCTAATATAAAGCTATCCATTTATTAGCTTCACGTACACAAGCTACTAACTAATTTTAACATATTTCCTTCACTCTGTTTACTAATTTCAATCAGTTTTATACGTGTCATCTGCTAATTTTTATTGAACAGCCAGCCTCTTCATCCGATCTTTGGTGAGCTACTCCACTTCTATAAGACGACTCACCTTTTTTATTAACTATTTTGGCGGTTATTTTCACACAACCTGTGTCCGCTTATAAAAACGTAAGTAAAAAAGGAGCTTTTAAATAAGCTCCTTTTAATACATTATCTTTCTTTAATACGAGCCGCTTTACCGCGTAGGGCACGTAGATAGTAAAGTTTCGCACGTCGCACTTTACCTTTTCTCGTAACTTCAATCTTATCGATCTTTGGAGAGTGAACTGGGAATGTTCTCTCTACTCCAACACCGTAAGATACTTTACGAACAGTGAATGTTTCACTGATTCCAGTGCCACGGCGTTTAATAACAACACCTTCAAATACTTGGATACGCTCACGAGTTCCTTCCACAACTTTCACGTGAACACGAAGCGTGTCTCCTGGACGGAAATCTGGAAGATCAGTTTTCAATTGTTCTTTAGTGATATCACGAATAATTTGTTCCATGATTCTGTTCGCCTCCTTCCCGGCAGATCTTCTTGTCTCAAATGGGACAGCGGAACATCTTGATCTGGCCAAAGCCACAAAGAATATATTATCATATGACACAGTGGATCTCAACTATTATTTATTTTTAGACCTTAAGGAATGGAGATAAGCTATGTCATCATCTGTAAGGCTAGCACTTTCCAACATATCGGGACGTCGTTCATATGTGCGCCTTAACGACTGCTGACGACGCCAAACGTCAATGTTTTTATGATGGCCTGATAGAAGGATATCAGGGACCGCCATGCCTCTATATTCAGCAGGGCGCGTATAATGAGGATATTCTAAAAGGCCAGTACTATGCGAGTCAGTTACTGCTGACTGATCATTACCTAGCGAGCCAGGTAAAAGCCTTGTAACACTATCTGCAATAACCATAGCGCCAATTTCCCCCCCTGTAAGCACATAATCTCCAATAGAAATTTCTTCGTCGATTAGATGTTCACGAATTCTCTCATCATAGCCTTCATAATGACCGCAAATAAGGATGATCTCCTCTTCTTTCGCCAACTCTTCAGCTTTTTGTTGAGAATAAGGTTCGCCTTGTGGACATAGTAAAATAGTGCGTGGCTTTTGATTGGTAGCCGTTTGCCCCTGCAAATCTTCAACCGCATCAAAAAGCGGTTGTGGTGTTAATACCATTCCGCCACCGCCCCCATATGGATAGTCATCTACTCGATTGTGTTTATCCTTCGCGTAGTGACGGAAATTCACGACATTATAAGAAACGACACCTTTTTGCTGGGCTTGTTTAAGGATAGAGTGAGAAAAAAGGCCGTCAAACATTTCCGGAAACAATGTTAAAATTGAAATCTTCATCCATCCAACAGCCCTTCCATAGGCTCAATAATCACTTTGTTATCTTCAAGTAATATACTTTTGACGACTGACTCAATATAGGGAATTAAAATATCCTTCCCCTTCTCAGCTGGAGCGATCACCCAGACATCATTGGCCCCCGGTGAAAGAATTTCTTTCACTGTTCCAACCAGACGTCCATCTACTGTCTCTACTCGTAAGCCAATGATCTGATGATAATAAAACTCACCTTCTGGTAGCTGATCTTGTAATGTTGTTGCATCTACTTGAAGAAGAGATCCTTTAAATTTTTCTACCTCGTTGACGTTGTCGAACCCCTCGAAAGTAATGAGATCAAATTGTTTATGCTGACGCCATTTAGCCACTGTCACTGGTAATCGTTCGTTTTCAGTCTTAATGTAAAGTGTGTTACCAGTACTGTACCGTTCCTCCTGAAAGTCCGTTCTTGAAATCACGCGCACTTCTCCGTGAATTCCGTGAGTATTCACAATTTTACCCACGTTAAGCCAATCAGTCATCTTGGACGCCTCCGTGACGAAGTTCATGAACCATACCATCTTTAATGACGATTTCAGTCCCTTTCATAATCTCTTCCCAATTATCGCCTTCCTCAACTTGTTCGATCATTTGAATCGTGCCTTCCCTTAATTCTGCACCCAACTCAAGCTCATCTAACTGACCGAGTTTAAGCTCCAACTGGCGCAACCTTTCTTTTCGTCGAGCTGTTTCTTTATTAAAACTTTCCTTAAGGGATGCTTGATAATTAGCACTTGTATTTTCTTTCATCTTTTTATGTAATACAAATTCTAACTGTTTAAGTTCTTTTGTAATTTGATATTGTCGCGCAAGAAACTGCTCTTTCAATTTCGTCCGACTTTCATCTGTTAAAATTTGCTTCACGACCACTTTTTTTATAATTTCCAAAACGTTGCACCTCCATGTAATCACTTGCTCTGTTTATTCTACCATAAGAAGGGACGACCATACGGAAAAAAGGGAGAGGTTTCCCTCGCCCTTCATCCAATTTCCAACTGAACACGCTTGTTTTGGTTCGCTCCAGCTGCATTAACAACCGAACGGATTGCTTTTGCTATACGCCCTTGCTTACCGATCACTTTACCCATATCATCTTCGTGTACTTCCAGTTTCAATGTGAGTGAACGGCCATTCTCTACCTCAGTTACACGAACGTCTTCAGGGTGATCTACTAGCGCTTTCGCAATTGATTCAACCAGCTCTTTCATGTCACTCACCTTCTTGGATTATTTCACACGAAGGGCTTATTTAGCGTTCTTCGCGTTGTGAAGTTGTTCCATAAGACCAACGTTTGAGAACAGGTTACGAACAGTATCGGAAGGCTTTGCACCTTCAAGCATCCATTTTAACGCTTTTTCTTCATCAACGTTAAACTCAATTGGATTTTTCAAAGGGTTATAAGTTCCAATTTCTTCAATAAAACGACCATCACGTGGGGAACGGGAATCCGCTACAACCACACGATAGAACGGAGATTTCTTTGCTCCCATTCGCTTTAAACGAATTTTAACTGCCATGTGTTTCACCTCCATAAATCTTTCACACAGTTAATTATACTATCATAAAAGATACTGAGTAGCAACCCTAGTAAAGTAAAAAAACTTTACAGCTTGCATTTTAAATTATTTCCCCTAAAATAAGGCTACATGAAAGGGAATTTCATGCCGCCTAAGCCACCTTTTTTCTTCCCTTTACCTTTTTGCATACCTGTCATTTGTTTCATCATTTTTTTCATTTCACCAAATTGCTTAATGAGACGGTTGACTTCTTGAATAGATGTCCCGCTTCCTTTAGCAATACGTTTTCGCCGACTGGCATTTAAAAGGTCTGGGTCTTCCCGTTCTGCTTTCGTCATTGATTTAACAATGGCTTCAATGTGGGTGAGTTGTTTTTCATCCACTTGAGCATTTTTAAGACCTTTCATTTTACTTGCACCAGGCATCATGTTTAGCAGTTCATCCAACGGGCCCATGTTGCGTACTTGTGAAAGCTGTTCAAGAAAGTCATCAAATGTTAACTCGTTCGTACGCATTTTTCTTTCTAATTCTTTAGCTTTTTTTTCATCCACATTTGTTTGGGCTTTTTCAATTAATGTGAGTACATCGCCCATGCCTAAAATACGTGATGCCATGCGTTCAGGGTGGAATGGTTCAAGAGCATCAATTTTTTCACCCATCCCTGCAAATTTTACTGGTGTACCCGTGACAGCTTTAACTGAAATAGCAGCTCCTCCACGTGTATCACCATCGAGTTTCGTTAGTATGGCCCCCGTTATGTTTAGGCGTTCGTTGAAATTTTCAGCTACATTAACAGCATCTTGTCCTGTCATAGCATCAACGACGAGAAGTATCTCGTCTGGAGAAGTAATTGCTTTAATTTCTTCAAGTTCATTCATTAATTTTTCATCCACATGTAGCCGGCCAGCTGTATCAATTAATACATAATCGTGATGCTCTTCTTTGGCTTTTGCAATCGCTTGTTTGGCAATTTCTACAGGGCTCACTTGATCACCTAATGAGAAGACAGGCATATCCAATTGCTTCCCGAGCGTTTCAAGTTGTTTTATAGCCGCAGGTCGATAAATGTCTGCTGCAACCATTAAAGGGTTCCTATTGTGGTTCTTTCTCAGATGGTTAGCTAGCTTCCCTGTAGTAGTTGTTTTCCCGGCGCCTTGTAGTCCAACCATCATGACAACAGTCGGTGGCTTAGAGGCAGCAGCAATTTTACTTTGTTCACCACCCATAAGCTTTGTAAGTTCTTCATTTACTACTTTAATAACTTGTTGCCCAGGTGTTAAGCTTTCTAAGACTTCTTGACCAACTGCCCGTTCCTTCACATCATTTACAAACTTTTTAACCACTTTAAAGTTAACATCTGCTTCCAGCAATGCGAGACGGACTTCACGCATCATTTCTTTAACATCCTGCTCAGACACTTTTCCTTTACCACGAATTTTTTTTAGCGTACTTTGCAGACGTTCAGCTAATCCTTCAAATGCCATACATCTTGCCCCCTATTCCAGTTCCTCGAGTAATCCAACAATCTGGACTATACGATCGGGACTTTCGTTCTCCTGAATCATCACTTTTAACGTGTTAAAGTATTTTTGCCGCTGTTCGTACTTTAAAAAGAGCTGAAGCTTTCTCTCGTATTCCTCTAACAATGCTTCTGTTCTCTTTATATTGTCGTAAACCGCTTGGCGGCTCACATCAAAATGCTCCGAGATCTCACCGAGTGACCAGTCATCCAGATAATACAATTTCATATAATGGTTTTGTTTACTTGTTAAGAGAGATTGATAAAAATCATACAAATAGTTCATGCGGATTGTCTTTTCAATCAAAAACTCCACCGCCTTGTTAAGGTATTTGCCTTTACAAGTGTTTATCTTACTAGACAATTGAAAGGTGTGTCAAATGATGTATTAAGGTTTCGGGAGTAAAAGAAGCTAATTCTATTCTTTTACAACTTCTTCTGCTTGCTCTAGAACATCAGCGAATAAGCCATGCACATATTGGTCAGCTTGGAATGTCTGTAAGTCATCGATTCCTTCTCCAAGACCTACAAGCTTAACAGGGATATCGAGTTCATGCCTGATGGCAAGGACGATCCCCCCCTTAGCTGTCCCATCAAGCTTTGTTAAAACGATCCCTGAAACATCCGTCGCTTTTCCAAACGTTTTAGCCTGACTCATAGCATTTTGGCCTGTGGTAGCATCTAAAACAAGTAAAACTTCGTGTGGTGCATCAGGCACCTCTTTTGTTAATACACGTTTTACTTTTTCTAGCTCGTTCATTAAATTCACTTTATTTTGTAAGCGGCCAGCTGTATCACAAAGGAGGATATCTGCTCCTTTTGACTTAGCTGAATGAACAGCGTCATACATAACAGCCGCTGGATCTGAGCCTGACTGCTGCTTGATCACATCCACACCTGCTCGCTCTCCCCATACTTCTAACTGCTCTATTGCTCCAGCCCTAAATGTATCTCCAGCTGCAAGAATGACTTTTTTCCCTTCTTGCTTAAATTTGTGGGCAAGCTTCCCGATTGTCGTTGTTTTACCTACACCGTTTACGCCTACAAAGAGAATGATCGTTAAGCCCTCTTCTTTTAATTTTAGCTCAGTTTCATCATCCGACTTCTGCAGAAGCTCTGCTAACTTTTCAGAAATTACTGGTTGAATATCTTTAGCGTCTTTAATGTTTCGCCTTTTCACTTCATCCTTCAGCTCATCAATTAATGTCAATACAGTTTGAACACCGACATCAGCCGATATAAGGATTTCTTCTAGTTCCTCAAAAAAATCCTCATCTACTTTACGGTAATCTTTAATCAATTCATTCATGGCACCGACGAATGAATGGCGTGTTTTTGATAGTCCATCTTTGAATTTCTCTGTCACGGAGTCCGTTTGGTCAGTAATTTTTGCTTTTAACTTCTTAAAAAAACTCATATATACGCGCCTCCACTTACTCTTTTTAGCCTTGTGCTCCCATTAATTCTTTTGTTTCTTCCAATCTCACCGATACCATATTTGATACACCTGACTCTTGCATCGTCACACCGTAAAGTACATCCGCTTCCTCCATCGTCCCTTTACGATGAGTCACAACAATAAATTGGGTCTCCTTACTAAATTCTTTTAAATAGTGTGCAAACCTTGCAACGTTAGCTTCATCTAGGGCTGCTTCTACTTCATCCAATACACAAAAAGGAACTGGACGAACTTTTAAAATTGAAAACAACAAGGCTATCGCTGTTAAGGCCCGTTCTCCTCCCGATAGAAGAGCAAGATTTTGTAATTTTTTTCCTGGAGGCTGAGCAACGATTTCTACGCCTGTTTCTAGTAGATTCTCAGGGTCAGTTAATTCAAGACTAGCTCGTCCCCCCCCAAATAACTCAGTAAACACCCCTTGAAAGTGTGACTGTATGTGATCAAAGGTTTCTTTAAAACGTCGCGTCATCTCCTCATCCATTTCTGAAATTACTTGATGGAGGGTAGCTTTGGCTTCTTCCAAATCTGTTTTCTGCGCGAGTAAAAAGTCATATCGCTCTTTTACTCGCTCATATTCTTCAATCGCTCCTACGTTGACTGTTCCTAATTCGTCAATAGCCATTTTAATAAGCTTAACACGCTTCTTCGCTTCCTCTAGATCTGTTTCGAGAGGAAAGTTGGCTTTAGCTGCATCAAAGCTCAGTTCATAATCGTCTTGCAGTTTGTTTAAACGTGTATCAAGTTCAACATCTAATCGGTTAATTTTAACTTCTTCCTCATGAAAGGTTTGAGAAGTAAATTTCAACTGACGTTTTAGTTCTTTCGTTTCCTGCTCCAAGTCATCATGGGCCTGCTGCATATTTAAACGATCAGAACGACGTTTAGAAATTAATTTAATTGTCCGTTCTTTTTCAGCTTTTCGTTTAAGAATTTCCTCATCTAGTGAATAGGCATCTACTGTTTGGTCAGATAAATCCTTTTCCAACTGACTGAACTCCCGATCTTTCTCAATTATTTCCTGTGAAACACTCTGAAGTTCGTTATTTAATCGTGTCACCGTCTCTTCGATATACCCCTTCTGCTCTTCCTCTTTGGCAAGGCTTATCTTCACTTCGGTTAGTTTTTCCAACAACTCATTTTTTACTGACTGATCCTGCTTTTGGCGACTCGCTATTTCTTCTATTTCGCTGTTAATTTCCCGCGTCATCTTATCGGCGGCTTCTATCGTTATTACCAATTCTTCAATACGCTCTTGTTTTTCTATCATATCCTGCTTGTAATCATCATATTCCAAGTCGTATACTTCTAATCTCTCATTAAGGCTATCTTCTGAAAGCTGTAATTCTTTTAGCTCGGCTTTCTTGTTTTGTTCCTGCAAACGAAGAGATTCTCCTCTTTCTGTCATATCCTTCATGCTTTGTTGAATTGTAAGACGCGTGTCTTTTAAGCTTGTCACTTGCTGCTGTAAGTCACTGCTTTGTTTCTCTAGGATGACTAACTTTTCAGAAAGTCTATCCAACTCCTTTTGCCTTCCGAGAATCTGACTTTTATTTTGTTTTAAACTTCCGCCTGTCATGGCACCACCAGGGTTAACTATATCTCCGTCTAATGTGACAACTCTGTAGCGATGATTCAATGCTTTAGCCACGAGTTGTGCCGTTTTGATGTTAGTTGCAACCGCGACATTTCCAATTAGATGCTTAATCACGTTGCTATATGTTTCCCCTGTCTTAATAAGCTCGCTTCCAATTCCTACGAAACCTTCTAAGCTTTGAATCCGCTGCAAATCTTGAGTTGAAATAACTCGTGGTTTAACAATATTAATTGGTAGAAAAGTAGCTCGTCCTAGTCGACGCTCTTTGAGATAATGTATCGCTTTACGCGCAGTGGCTTCATCCTCAACGATGACATGTTGTTGAGCTGCACCTAAAGCTATTTCTATCGCAGTCTGATGTTCTGGGTTTACCTCAATCATTTCTGCTACGGCGCCATGAACACCTTGAAAGGTACGGTCTCTTTCTTTTAATATTTCTTTTACTCCTTGGAAAAAGCCGGCATAGTCATTTTGCATATCTTCGAGTACATCTTTTTTTGATTTTAGTTGTTGAAGGTGATGTAGTGCTTCGTAAAGAAGTTTTTCTTTTTTTTCATAGTCGCTATCCGCCGCTTCTAATTTCTGTTTTACGCGTTGATAGCTTCCAAGCAACTCTTCTAACTCGTCTTTTAACGCTTCCCATTCTTGTTGGACTAAGGATCGTTTTTCAGCTATCTCCTGCCGTCTCAGGATAAGATCCTTATTATCCTGCTCAAGTCGCTGACGCTTTTGTTCACTTTTTTCAACTTGCTCTTTTAAGTAAGTTTGTTCATTTTTCTTCGAAGCACGTTCATTAAGCCATTCTATGTAATCGGCTTTCAATTGTTCAATGCGCTCTTCAGAATCTTCTTCTATAGCCGTTAATCTTCTTTCCATGTCTTCTTGCTGCTGTCTTGTATCTTCCACTTGTGCAACTTTTTCATTTAAGAGCTTATTTTGTTGATTAAGTTCCTCTGCTAATTGCTGTTTCTTCATTTTTAATTGATCTATTTCTTGAAGAAACTGTTCTTTGTTTTGTGCGAAATTTTTACGACGTTCTTTCCATACTTCTTTTTGCCCTTCTTGTTTTTCAAGATCCTCAGATGTACTAAGTAACAGCCCTTGCAGATCATCAATGGCTTCATCCATCGTTTGCATTTCTGATCGATATCGTTGAATATTGGCTTCGTGATTTTTAACTTCCGTTGAAAGTTTTGTTTCCTTGTCTTGCAGCTCTTCCCATTGTTTTTTACTAGTTGACCAATCGGCATGTAAATTTTCAATTTCTTTAGCGAGCACACCAACTTCACTGTTTTTCAATTCTTGTTTTTTCTCCAAATATTCTGTTGCGATAGATGCTTGCTCTTTTAGAGGTTCTACTTGGCCTTCCAACTCATGAATGATATCTTTAACACGATTTAGATTATCTTGAGTATCTTCCAATTTCCGTTCCGATTTTTGTTTACGAGTTTTGTATTTCAACACACCTGCTGCTTCTTCAAATATCATTCGTCTTTCTTCAGATTTACTGCTTAAGATTTCTTCCACTCGGCCTTGACCAATAATAGAAAAAGCTTCTTTACCTAAACCTGAATCCATAAACAACTCAACGATGTCTTTTAGCCTACACGGCTGCTTGTTAATTAAATATTCGCTGTCTCCTGAACGATAAACACGTCTAGTTACAGCTACTTCACTATAATCTATTGCCAAATGCTGATCTTCATTATCTAAAATGAGCGAAATTTCCGCCATGTTTAACGGTACTCTGCTGTCACTTCCGGAAAAGATGACATCTTCCATTTTTGACCCGCGGAGGTTCCTCGCTGATTGTTCACCTAAGACCCAGCGAATAGCATCTGATATATTACTTTTACCACTGCCATTTGGACCTACAACTGCAGTTACCCCACGAACGAAGTCAATTGACAACCGTTCGGCAAATGATTTAAATCCCACGAGTTCAAGCCTTTTCAGGAACAATGACATTCACCTCGAATTCACTAATAATACACGCTTCATGTTAATCAGACGTTAACTAATTCATTTTATCATAAACTATCTATGATATTAAACGGTCTTAAAGCCACATATGGTATTTTTTTGTGTGCATGTTAAGATAGATATAGAACTTAATTTTTTAAAAGGAGTGTTCTTATTGCCAACCAACGATAAAAACCGAGATGAATTAAATGTGATGATTGAAGATATTAAAACTAAATTACACATTGTTAATGGGGCGGCCATCAAACCCGAGCATTTCTCCTTAGACAAATTTGAGGATATTAAAGAAGTACACGCCATGGTCATGAAAAAAAGCTCATTCAGTGTGAGTGAAATGGACGCTATTGTCTCTGAGTTAGGGACGATGAAAGATTTAAAAAGATAGTAGACTAAGTTGAAAAGACTAAAGCCCTTTCTCACGTGTAAATCCTAAAATAAATAAGTGCCTCGTATAGGTCACAACATTAACCTTTGAGGCACTGATTTTACTCACAATTAACAATTTTTGTAGCATTTTTCTACTGTTAATAAATTTTATTTATAGTAAAAACGATTGACAAGCTTTCTTTCCTCTCCAGATATGGTCGTTTCTGTATCAACAATTGTCACGGCCAACTCTTTATTCAAATCGACATAGTATGGCTTCACAACTTTCTCATGATTTTCCTCAATAATCCTAATAACAGGACGCTCACTATTGATTTTATTTTGTTGTACAACAAGTGCTTTACGCCCATCGTTTAAAATAACGGTCAACCCCACTGGATAAATGGCAATGGTTTTTCGAAATGCACGAATGATTGACAAATCAAATTGTGTTTCTGCGCCTGTAAAAAGTAATTCCATCGCCTCATGCGGCAATATAGCTTTTGAGTAAACTCGGTTAGACGTCACGGCTCCAAAAACATCTGCGACTGCGATAATTTTAGCGTAAGGGTGTATATCGTTTCCTTTAATACCACGAGGGTAACCTTTCCCATCAATTCTTTCATGATGCTGATAAGCACAGTGTGCAGAAACCATAGATAATTCATGGCATTTCCTTAAAATTTCAAACCCATACTCTGGATGCTTTTTCATTTCAATCATTTCTTCATCTGTGAGTTTATCAGGTTTTTGTAAGATGGAGGTTGCTACCTCTGTTTTACCAATATCGTGTAAGAGTGCACCTACACCAACCGTCATTTGTTCTTCTGGTGAAAGCTTCAGTTCCCGAGCCATCGCAAGAGAGTATATCGCCACATTTAACGAGTGAAAAAAGGTATATCGATCATGTCCAATTGTGTCAGTTAACAGTGAAATTGCTTCATCATTTTCACGAGCATCTTTAAGAATATTTGTTACTGTTTGTTTGAAGTTTCCGCCTAGTCTATCTAATATAAACGACTTCGATATGTTACCAGCCTCTGCTAAAGCACCAAAAGCATGCTTAATTTCATGAATAGCATTCGCCTTCGTCTCTTCTGACACTGCATTGACAGGTTCAATACCTTCTGACTCTTCATCCTCAATATAGACAAACGTTATTTTTAATTTTTTTAGCCTATTAATCATTCGTTCAGACAGGCTTACACCTTCTTGAACAAGAACCTGGCCCTGGTCATTTGTTACCGTTTTACCTATTTTCACACCTGGGTTTACAGAATGTAATGAGACAATTCTCATAGTTCTCCTCCTGGTTCTTTTAAATCAAACTATTGACTTAATCAAATGTTTTATTACATTTTATCAATAATGACGACATTTGAATACAAAACATTGAAAAAGACTTATAAAAGTCCCATGTCTTTAGGCCTCCATTAAAAATAAATGGGTAATATGTTAATATTATATTGATTTGTATCACTTATCATTAAATCATAAGGTTAATTTAGGAGGGGTTAGATGGACGTGCATCCAAAAGAAAAAGATATAGTGACAGTTACTTATAAAACAGGCAGATATATTGGAGAAATCGTCAGCAAGAGCCCAAAAGGTACACATGCTATCGTGATGATTCTTGCCATCGTAAAACATCCAGTCCAAGGTGATTTACATCAACCTGGCGAAACGAATGTACCGCTTTTTCACGAGCGAAAAGCGTTAAGTTTTAAAGAAAAGGCAAACATTCCTCTCTCTCACGTGAAACTTTATAAAGGGGACATTCCGGAGTACTCCATATCACTATTAGAAGCTTTAACTATACAAAAAAATGAACTTAAAAACGAAAACAGTAATTGGGCATCAAAATCTCTTGAATCGCTTCATAAACTGGAAAAGGAAACATACAAATTAAATTTAGAAGACGATTACCAATAAAAGGAAGAGGTTGTGTCCCACATGCTGACGCATGACGGGGTCTCAACCTCTTCCTGGACTCTATGGCGTTTAAGGGATTAGAATTAATTTTCCTTGTGTTTTTCTATTTTGCATATCTGCATGAAGTTGCGAGGCATCTTCGATGGAGTAAGTTTTTCCAATAATCGTTTTTAACTTGCCTTCAGCAGCAAGACCTAAGATTTTTTGTAAGCTTTCTTGATACAATGCTGGTTTCTCCATCATGGCAGGTAAAAAGAACCCTGTAACCGTTTTGTTTTTTTCCATCAGGTCCACTGGATTCAAGACTGGGGTCTCCCCACTGGCAACACCATATATAATAAGGCGGCCAAATGGAGCAAGACATTGTACAGAACGTTGAAAAATATCGCCTCCAGCCATTTCAAGTACAACATCTACGCCACGCCCATCTGTTATATCAAGTATGTGTTGGTCCCATTTATCTTGAGTGTAATCAATAACCTCATCTGCCCCTAACTGTTTAGCTAATTGGCGCTTACTCTTCGTACTAGCTGTGGCAAGAACTTGTTCCGCTCCAAACAATTTGGCCAGTTGGACAGCAAGACTTCCAACTCCACCACCCGCTGCATGGATAAGAATAGACTCTCCTTCTTGTAAACGCCCCATCGTTGTTATAATGTGGTAGGCGCTGAGAGCTTGTAGGGGGAGAGCAACCGCATGATACGCATCTAATGTATCTGGCTTTCGGATAAGACTCGCTTCATCGGCTACTACAAAATCCGCATAAGCACCTGCACTTACTAGAGCTACGACAGTATCACCTTTAGCCACAGTTGTCACTGCCTCCCCCACGTCATTTACCTCTCCCACTACTTCAGATCCTGGAATAAAAGGTAAAGGGGTAGGCAGCACATAATTCCCTTCTCTCCTCATGGTATCCGCATAATTTACACCGATGGCTTTAGTTTTAATAAGTACTTGATGGTCTTTTACTTTTGGGCGCGATAAATTGACCAGTTCCAATACTTCAGGACCGCCAAATGATTTAAATTGTATCGCTCGCACATCAATCAACTCCTATTCCCCGTTATAAACTTACGTTTCGTTTTAATTTATCACAGATAACCGTCCGTAAAACTCCCGCCTCAAAATAGAGAGGGGAGCTAACTCTATTTAGGCGGGAGATAACGGACGCTAATGTCCTGATTCACTCAACTACCAATCAGTGGGAGAAGTACGAAAACTCCCACTGATTGAAGGTTCGTTTTATATTTACCCACTCGTGTACTCATTCCCTAATAATACCAAATAAAACCAACCTTTCTAAAAAATCTTTTTTTAGAAAGGTAAACACAAAAAAAAGGATATACCAGCTCTCAGAACAACATTAAACTTGTTGCTTAAGAACTGGTATATCCTTTTCCAGTGATACATACCGTCGCTATTTCGAATTTAGTTTCTCAAGTGCTTTTTGAGCAGCCATTTGTTCAGCTTCTTTTTTAGATTTACCTGCACCTTTTCCTAATTGTTGTTTATCAAGTGTAACTTCTGATACAAACTCACGTGCATGTGCAGGGCCTTTTTCTTCAATGATCTTATAATGCACTTGCCCTTGGTTTTCTCGCTGAATTAATTCTTGTAGCTGACTCTTAAAGTCCATCATATGAGAAAAAGCACCATTATGAATCTTCGGATAGACATATTCTTTTAAAAAGCTATAAACAGCTTCTAAACCTGAATCAAGATAAAGTGCGCCAATAAACGCTTCAAACACATCAGCAAGTAGTGCAGGACGTTTACGACCTCCTGTCATCTCTTCTCCCTTTCCTAAAAGAACGTAGTCGCCAAATGTCAATTCATCTGCAATCTTTGCTAAGGACGGCTCACATACGATCGCAGCTCTGAGTTTGGTCATCTCACCTTCACTCATATGATCAAATAGTTTAAACAAATATTGAGAGATGGCCAATTCCAAAACTGCATCGCCTAAAAACTCCAGCCGTTCGTTATCGTCATGTGGGCGAATACGATGTTCGTTTACGTAGGATGAATGGGTAAACGCTTGAATAAATAAATCTTCATTTTTAAATTCCACATGAATAGATGTTAAAAACTGACGATATTTCGTTTTTTTAGCTGCAGTCATTTGCATTTTTTTAGGCTGGCGTTTCATTCCCCTTCTGGTGATCTTTCTTGACTGTTGCATGAGAACCCCCATATTTTGTCTCAATTAGGTATTAAGCCTAATCCTTTTTTGAAATTATTCCCTCACCTAGATAGGCTACAATTTTTATGTAAAGTAAAATACGAGTGCTGAAAAGGTTAAGTCGTCATTTATCTCTCAACAACACGGTGTCATTTCATATCTATGATTTAAAAAGGCCTTAGCTCAGTCATTGCCTATTTTAATGAGGTGTTACCAACGATAGAAAACTAGCTGATCGGTTAGCTTTATGACGTCAATACCGTAAGATATGAGTCCTACGCTCGCCTATTAAGTGACAGCTATTACATGGTTAACTGACTGTTAGAAAAACGTGGCTTTCCGCCAAGTTTTCCTGGCGAAAGCCTAACGTTTTTATAGATTATTGATGACGCTCTATGTATTCAATCACGTCACCGACTGTTGCAATTTTCTCCGCATCTTCGTCTGAAATTTCAAGATCAAACTCATCTTCGAGTTCCATCACTAATTCGACGACGTCTAATGAGTCAGCTCCAAGGTCATCCTTGAAAGTCGCTTCTTTTTTCACTTCTGATTCATCGACCCCGAGGCGTTCGGAAACGATTTTTGCAATTCTTTCTTGTACCGCTGCCATTTACTTCACCTCCTCTCAGTCATTATAGGATAAAGCTGTTTAAAATACCAGTTAGATTTTATACCATTTACGACTAGATTTTCACACACGTTAGTATGTGGTTTATCTCATTTTTATGGCATGACCATTCCGCCATCAACGTGCAATGTTTGGCCCGTCATGTAAGCAGACGCCTCGCTCGCTAGAAAGACGACTACACGTGCTACGTCCTCAGGTTTCCCTAACTCAGCTAGAGGAATTTGGTTAAGTAATGCTTTTTTTGTCTCTTCTGGTAATTCATCCGTCATTTCGGTTTCAATAAAGCCTGGGGCTACAGTATTCACACGGATATTTCGATTAGCTAGCTCTCTCGCTAAAGATTTTGTTAATCCGATGACACCAGCTTTACTAGCTACATAATTAGCTTGCCCTGCATTTCCTAAGACACCAACAACAGAGGAAATATTAATAATTCGTCCGTAGCGTTGTTTCATCATAGGCCTTGTAACAGCCTTAGAACAGTTAAATACACCTTTTAAATTCGTGTTAATCACTGCGTCAAAATCTTCTTCTTTCATACGCATTATTAATGTATCTCGTGTTATCCCAGCATTATTTACTAAAATATCAATAGACCCGAAAGTCTTTATGACTGTCTCTATCATCTGTTTAACACTATCAGCATCCGCTACATCTGCTTGCACAGCCAATGCTTTTACACCTAGCTGACGACATTGTTCAGCTACTGCTTCTGCTTTTTCTTGATTGCCCGAAAAATTTACGGCTACGTTAACCCCTTGTTCAGCAAGTTCTAAACAAATAGCTTTTCCAATTCCTCTAGAGCCACCTGTTACAAGCGCATGTTGTCCTCTCATTATCCTCAGTCTCCATTCTCATCTAATGTTGATATGGCTTTATCAAGTGATGCTTGATCATAAACAGGCAACACTGTTAAACGTCTTGATATTTTTTTAACTAGACCACTTAATACTTTTCCTGGTCCTGCTTCAATGAACGTGTCCACACCCTGATCAACAAGGTATTTAATCGTATCTTCCCACATAACAGGTGAATAAATCTGCTCAACAAGTGCAGTAGGTATCTCGTCTGCAGAGAGATAAGGCTTTGCTGTAACATTACTAATGACTGGAACGAGTGGCTTTTCAAACGTTATATTATCTAGTACGGTAGCCATTTTCCCAGCGGCAGGCTTCATTAATTCAGAATGGAAAGGGCCACTCACCGAAAGCACCATCGCTCTTTTAGCTCCCGCCTCTTTCGCCAATGTCACTGCCCGTTCTACACCTTCTGTCGTACCAGAGATCACAATTTGTCCTGGGCAATTAAAGTTAGCTGCCTGAACTTGTCCACCTTCCAAAGTAGCTTGTGAGACAACTTCTTTCAGCGCTTCTCGCTCCAACCCTAAAATTGCCGCCATTGTACCTTTACCAGCTGGTACTGCTTCTTCCATGAGTTGACCTCGTTGTCTAACAGCTTGAACAGCTTCTTTGAAATTTATAGTTCCAGTAGCAGTAAGTGCTGAGTATTCACCCAGACTATGTCCTGCTGCATAATCTGCTGCCACCCCTTTTCCTTTAAGAATCTCCCAGATGGCTATGCTTGTAGTTAATAACGCTGGCTGTGTATTTTCAGTTCGTTTAAGTTCATCTTCGTTGCCATTAAAAATAAGATCAGAAAAATTCTCTCCCAGCGCTTCATCAGCCTCGGTAAAAATAGCTTGGCATTCGGTAAATGCTTCTGCAAGCTCTTTCCCCATCCCAACATGCTGAGCTCCTTGGCCTGGAAATAATAAGGCTACTTTTGTCATTAATACTCTTCCTCCTGTGCCGGCATTAGTTCAACTGCTTTTTTTATTGTCTCAGTGACATTTTGCTCATACATTGTTTTTGCTTGCTTGACCGCGCTAAAAAAAGCTTGTTCATCTGAAGACCCATGAGCCTTTATGACAGGTGCTTGCAAGCCGAATAAACCTGCACCACCATATTCTGAATAGTCCATTTTCTCTTTAACTTTTTTAAACGATGGCTTCAATACCCCTGCTGCAAGCTTATTTTTCAATGACGATGTTAGTTCATCCTTTAGGATTGAAAAAAGAGAAAGTGCTGTGCCTTCAATGGATTTTAATACAAGGTTGCCGGAGAAGCCATCACAAATCACCACGTCGGCTGCACCATCAAGCAGTTCCCTTGCTTCCACATTTCCTACAAAATTGAGGGAGCTTTCACTGAGCCGTGCAAACACGTGCTTCGTTAAATCGGTTCCTTTTCCTGCTTCCGATCCCACATTTAACAATCCAATCCGAGGATTGTCTATTCCCCGTACTTTTTTCATATACACATCACCCATATACGCGTACTGAATAAGGTGCGATGGTTTTGCATCCATATTAGCTCCCACATCAAGGAGCAGAAAACCATCTCCATTTTTCGTCGGTAACATCGGTGAAAGTGCAGGACGCTCAATCCCTTTCATGCGCCCTACTACAAGTAAGCCTGCAGTCATTAGCGCACCAGTATTTCCTGCAGAAATAGCGGCGTCTGCTCGATCTTCTTTGACTTGCTGAACCGTTAAAACTAAAGACGAATTTTTTTTACGTCGAACAGCCCTTACCGGTGAATCCTCCCCCGTTATAACCTCATCTGTGTGTATAATATTTACTCTCTCGTTTTTCTTCAAAATTGGTGTTATTTTCTCTTTATCACCAACGAGAGTAATATGTAAATCTTCATATATTTCAAGAGCTTTCTCACAGCCTTTAACAATACTTTCTGGGGCGTGATCTCCGCCCATCGCATCAACTGCCAGCCTCATGGTTATGTTTCCCTCCCTGTGGATAGTTCTTCCCGGAACATGGAGAAGCTGCCTTTAAAAACAAGCTCCTGATCCACATAACTCTTCACTTCTACGAGTGTTCTGTTATTTTTATTACCAATCACTTTTGCCTTGGCTACAACACGTTGCCCGCTTTTCACCTGGCTTTTAAAAGAGACGTCTGCGTTAGCTGTTAAAGCAAGGTCATCGTCAATAACTGCAACAGCTAACGAGTTAGCTTGAGCAAATAAATGATGGCCTCTCGCGATACCGGTTCGTGAAAATACATATTCTTCTTTAATATCTAGAATAGAAATGGCATGGTCATCAAGCTCTAGATCCACCACTTCTCCAATCACTTCTTCGATCGGTAACGCTTTGACGGTATCGTATTGTTGCTTTGCCACATCTTTAATACGCTCTCTCACTTCTGGAATATTTAATTCCAGTCTATCAAGACGAATTGTTTGAACACTCACATTGAACTCAGCAGCGAGTGCATCATCCGTAATGAATGGATTGTCCTCTATTTTTTCTTTAAGCATTGGCTGGCGTTTTCTTTTAGACAGTTTCATTTTTTATCACATCCACACTCATATGACTAGGTACTAAAGGTAGTATATAACTGATCAGTGTTACATTTCAACCGAAAGTTCATTTCAATCTATTTTTGTTTGTGAAAACGCCCCTTGTTTTCTTAACGTTTCCCTTAATGGCAGGTAATCGACACTTTTCCAAAAAGCCTTAGAATTTACGAGTTTAACAGCATCTTGACGAGCCGTCTCCAGCACGCGATAATCCTCTACAAGGTCGGCTACTTTAAATTGTGGAAGACCACTTTGCTTCACACCAAAAAAATCTCCTGGTCCTCTTAGTTCCAAATCTTTTTGAGATAACTCAAACCCGTCGTTTGTTTCGGTCATTATTCCCATACGCTCTTTCCCTACTTCTGTTTTTGGATCAGCAAGTAAAATACAATGGGCTTGTTCAGTCCCACGTCCTACTCGTCCTCGCAATTGATGAAGCTGTGATAACCCAAAACGATCGGCATCATAGATGACCATAACAGTGGCATTGGGCACATTTACCCCTACTTCTACTACAGTCGTTGAGACCAGAATTTGAATCTCGTTTTTTGTAAAAGCTAGCATCACCTGTTCCTTTTCATCATGACTCAGTCTGCCATGCATCAGGCCAACAGATACCGTTGGCAATGCTGTGGATAGCTGGGCATGAACATCAAGTGCATTCTGAACATCTAACTGCTCTGACTCTTCTATAAGTGGACAAATGACATACGCTTGATGACCTTTTCCCGTTTCTTTTTTGATAAAATCAAGAACGCGAGGAAGCATATCGTGTCTTGCCCAATGCGTTTTCACGGGTTTTCGCCCTTTTGGCATTTGATCGATTGTAGAAACATCCATATCCCCGAATACGGTAATCGCTAATGTTCTAGGAATCGGGGTTGCCGTCATAAATAACACGTCGGGGTTTACTCCTTTATTTCTTAAGATGCGACGCTGTTCAACTCCAAAACGGTGCTGTTCATCGGTTATGACGAGACCAAGATTATGAAAAATGACACTTTCCTGAATAAGTGCATGAGTTCCTATTATGATATCCACTTCACCTGACGCTAATTTTTTAAGTGTGTCCCTTCTTTCTTTTACTTTAGATGACCCTGATAAATGAGCGATAGATAGTTCTATATCGTTAAAAAGGTGTCTCAGAGACTCTGTATGCTGTTCTGCTAATATTTCTGTTGGAACCATTAAAGCACCTTGGAATCCTGATAGAACGTTTGCATATAAAGCGATAGCAGCTACTACCGTTTTCCCAGAGCCCACATCCCCTTGAAGTAATCGATTCATTTTTGCACCTGCTTGTAAATCTGCATAAATGTCATGAAGAACCCTCTCTTGAGCAGCTGTTAATGAGAATGGAAGTTCGGTAATAAAATCTTCCACTTTATCAAGAGAGAATTGTTTTTTTTGGCCCTTTTCTCCTTCTTTTTCTTTTTTGCGAAAAAGTTGCATTTTAAGCTGAAATAAAAGTAACTCCTCATAAATCATTCGACGCTTTGCTTGTTTAAATGCCGTGATATCGTGAGGAAAGTGTAAACTATAAAGAGCTTTTTTTCTCGACGTTAATTTATAGGCTGACAATAATTGCGAAGGGAGTATTTCCGTTATCCGTTCTCCAAACGTGTTAAAAGCTTGTTCAATCAAGTTTCTCAACATTGTTACTTTTATGTCACCTTTAACTGAATAGACAGGCTCTAATTCGTTATCCCGATCGATGTTTCTAGGTTTAACTGTCCCTCCACTCATGATCATTCGACTTTTATCAAGTTTACCTGAAAAAATTATGTGATCACCAGGCTCAATCTGCTTCTTTAAATACGGTTGATTGAAAAAAATAGCTTGAACTAAGAAACCGTCCACGAGGACGCGAACGGTAAGTCGAGATTTCTTCTTGCCAAAAAAGCGTAATTCTGGCATGCTGTGAACGGTCCCTTGCACAGTCACTTTCTCATCATGTGACACTTCTTTTAAAGGGCGTATAGCATGATCTTCATAGCGAAAAGGGAAATGTTCAATTAAGTCCTGTATTGTCGTAATGCCCATATCATGCAACTGTTCTGCCGTTCTTGGTCCCGCTCCCTTTAATACTGTTACTGACTCATCCAATTCGTCCTCACTCCTGTCGTGCCATAGCTCCAAATATTTGTTCCTTATATTTTTTCCCTGTTGGTGTAGCTGCGAGTCCGCCTTCACCAGTTTCCCTTAACATAGATGGCATCGTTTCTCCAATACGGTACATGGCATCAATCACTTCATCACATGGTATTCTGCTTTCAATTCCTGCTAAAGCTAAGTCAGCAGCTACTAAGGCGTTAGAGGCACCAAATGCATTTCGTTTAACACAAGGTACTTCTACTAGACCCGCTACAGGGTCACACACTAGCCCCAACATATTCTTAAGAGCAATGGCCATCGCTTGAGCAGATTGACGTGGTGTGCCCCCCGCCATTTCTACAATAGCAGCTGCTGCCATTCCAGTGGCAGAGCCAACCTCTGCTTGGCAGCCTCCCGCAGCGCCAGAAATTGAGGCATTGTTTGCGATGATGAATCCGAAAGCCCCGCTCGCAAATAAATAATTAATCATTTGATCATGAGTAGGGTTTAATTTTTCTTTTACTGCAAAAAGTGTACCGGGGACAACTCCTGCTGAACCTGCAGTAGGTGTCGCACAAATGGTTCCCATAGCAGCGTTCACTTCGTTAGTTGCCATCGCTTTACTGACAGCATCCAACATTAAGTGGCCCGAAAGTGTATCATTTAACTGTATATAGTCATTCAGTTTTTTACCATCTCCACCCGTCAAGCCTGATACTGACTTGACTTGCTCCAAAATACCTCTATTGACCGCTCTTTCCATAACTTCTAAGTTCTTTTCCATTTGTGCTACGATGTCTTCACGGCTTCTATCATGGACAACCATTTCTTGTTGAATCATGACTTCTGAAATGGGGAGCTGCTCCTTTTCACATTGGTTGATAAGTTCTTCTACGTTTCGAAACATGGGCATTCCTCCTTCAGAGAGACATGTCGTCTACTCATGAATTTTTGTTACTTTACTAATATTATCAAGCTTTGTGATATCTCTTAATATTGTCTCACTAATATTTTGATCCACTTCGATCACCATTAATGCTTCTTTTCCTTGTTCTTTTCGTGACACTTCCATATGACCAATATTAATTTCATATTCGGCAAGTTTTGTGGACACAGAAGCAATTGCCCCGTACCTATCATTGTGAACGACGAGAATGGCTGGATGGTTTCCACTTAATCGTAGTTCAAATCCATTGAGCTCTTTCACTTCTACTTTGCCACCACCGATAGATACCCCGACTAATTCCATCTTTTCATCGCCGGCCCCAAGCCTTATTTTAACTGTGTTAGGGTGATCCATTTGGGCCTCTTCTTCATGAAAAGAATACGTTAGTCCTCGTTCTTTAGCAAAATCAAATGACTTTGTCATTCGATGATCATGCGTATCAAAACCAAGTAAACCACCTACAAGTGCTACATCCGTACCATGACCTTGATACGTCTTAGCAAAAGAGCCATATAAATGAAACTCAGCCCATTCAGGCTCGATTTGAAATAATTGTCGTGCAACAAGTCCAATTCTCGCTGCTCCAGCTGTATGAGAGCTGGATGGGCCCACCATAATAGGACCAATAATGTCAAATACACTTCTATATTTCATAATAACCAGCCTCCTAACGCCATGAAATGAGACGTTTATAACGACTCAACGATTATCATGTCTATTAAATTAAACGAAAAATTCCTTTTCTAAAACAGCATACCCTCGTGTTCGAGTACGAACACCACATTTATCTTAACAAATTGCAATGAAAAGGGCTATGATTATCGGTGTAGAGAAATGAAGGAGCATAGAGCGTTATGAGGGTGATAGGCCAAGTTTATCAAGTATACCGTTGCGTTATGCAATGTGGTGCAGCGTGAGCTAAAATAGGCTGCTCCAAAAGGGGCAGCCTAAAATAGTTAGTTATTTGTCATTTTAGTTACAGACACAGAAATCGTTCCAGGTCCTACATGCGTCCCAATAACAGGGCCAATATTCGTTATGACTTCCTTTTTGATTGAAAAATGGTTACGCAAGTCACTCATAAGCGAATTTGCTGCCTCTTCGGCTTGGGCATGTGAAATACCTACATGAATATCAGAGCTACCATATCGTGCTTCAAACTCTTGAACAATTTTATTGACTGCTTTTTTGTACCCTCTCACTTTTTCAAACGGGTAAACTTCACCAGCCTCATTCAGTGATAAAATCGGTTTTATTTTTAGTAAGGAACCGAGAATAGCGGAAGCCTTCCCAATACGGCCGTTCTTTTCTAAATACTCCAATGTATCTACCATAAAAAAGACTGATGTATCTTTTAGCAGGTCATCTAATCGAGCAAGACACTCTTCTTTAGAAGCACCTTTTTTGGCTAGAGCTGCTATTTCCACGACGATTACTCCAATAGCGTAAGAGGCCCTCTTAGAATCAATAACTGAAACAGGAACATCTTCTCCTAATGTTTGAGACGCAATATAAGCAGATTGAAACGTACCGCTTAACTTGGAAGACAAATGAATAGATATAATATCAGGTTTCTCTTTTTCATATAAACTTCTATACTCAGTTTCAAACTGATAAGGGGTCGGCTGGGATGTAGTTGGAATAATAGCTGTTTTCGCTAGTTTTTTATAAAATTCGTCTGCAGTTAAATCTACGCCATCTTCATACGTTTCTTCTTCACCGAAGTGTACTTTTAAAGGTATAACACTTATACCTAATTCGCGTTGTAAATCATAGGGAATATCGGCAGTCGAATCTGTTACGATCTTTACATTACCCATCATAATCAACCCCCTAAATTAGTTATTTCATGTTTCACATCAATCTATTCTACGGATAAAATGTAGGAATAGAGCGGCTGATCCCCTGCATGGACTTCCACTTCAACATCTGCGTGCTTGTCCTCAACATAGGCAATTAAATCGTTGGCTTCTTCTTCTGAACGTTCTTTTCCGTAAATAATCGTCACAATCTCTCCATCATCGCCAATCATTTTGTCGATAAGCTCTTTAGCGACAGTTTGCACTGAATTGCCAGTAGATATTATGTTTTTTTCATGAATACCCATGAAATCACCCTTATTTATTTCCACACCGTTTAAGCTCGTATCACGCACAGCATACGTGACCTCTCCCGTTTTCACCTGTTGCATCGCGTCTTTCATATCACTTGCGTTCTGCTCAAGTGATTGTGACATATTAAACGATAGCATAGCGGCTAATCCTTGGGGCACTGATTTCGACGGAACAACAGCAACGTCCAAATCAGACACACTTGCAGCCTGTTCAGCAGCCATAATAATATTACTATTATTTGGTAAAAGAATGACTTTTTTAGCATGGCATTCATCAATTGCTTTAATGAAGTCTTCAGTAGAAGGATTCATTGTTTGACCGCCTTCAATCACCTTGTTTACACCAAGTCCTTTAAATAGTTCTGCAATACCAGACCCCATACCTACAGTGACGATAGCAAATTCAGCTTTCTTTTCATCTTTAGGAGGTGTTGACGCCTCAGTCTTGTCCTCTTCTAGAATAGATGTATGCTGTTCTCGCATGTTTTCAACTTTTACATTCACAAGAGAACCAAATTTTTGTGCTGCTGTAATCACATTCCCTGGATATTCAACATGAATATGAATTTTTAGTAAATCTTCATCAGACACAACGAGTAGGGAATCTCCAAATTCATTTAATTCGTTTCTAAACTCATCCTCACTAAATGGATGTTCAGCCGTTTTGTCTTCTTCAAATTTCACCATTACTTCTGTACAGTAACCGTATTCAATATCTTCTGTTGCCATGTGACTTTGAACAGACTGGTGGTGTTCAAGTTTTACGAGTTCAGTCATCGTAGGCTCATCTTGTACCACTGTATTCGTAATTGTTTCCCCTTTTAAGATCGCCAGAAACCCTTCATAAATAGTAAGCAGGCCCTGGCCACCTGAGTCGACTACACCTACTTCTTTTAATACAGGAAGTAGGTCAGGCGTTCGTTCTAGGGATTCCGTAGCTTCCTTCACAATAGATTCCATAACTGAGATCACGTTAGTCTCGTTTTGACTGACTTCTATTCCTTGCTTAGCAGCGTCTTTAGCTACCGTCAATATGGTGCCTTCTACAGGCTTCATGACAGCTTTGTAAGCCATGTTAACACCGTATTCAAAAGCTTGGCTCAACTGTTTCGCATCGATTGACTCTTTCTCTTCCACCGATTTCGAAAAACCTCTAAATAGCTGAGATAAAATAACGCCTGAATTTCCTCGTGCCCCCATAAGCAATCCTTTAGCAAAACTTGCCGCAATTTTCCCTACGTGGTTAGCTGATTGAGCTTTAACTTCTTTAACACCTGATGTGATCGTCAAATTCATATTTGTTCCCGTATCACCATCAGGAACCGGGAAAACGTTAAGTGCATCAATTTTTTTCGACTGATTTGAAAGGTTGTTCGCGCCTTCAATAAGCATTTGGGCAAACTGTTTACCTTCTATCTTTGTGACTGTCACGCATGTTCCTCCTAACATAGACGTCTATAGGTTCGTTACTCGAACTCCTTGAACGAAAATATTTACTGAATCTACTTTTAGTCCCAACATCTTCTCTAATTGATATTTCACTTTTGATTGAACATTGTAAGCCACTTCTGAGATTTTAGTGCCGTAACTTACGATAATGTACATATCAATATGTACTTCTTCTGCCTCTTTTTCACGAATGACCACGCCACGACCAAGGTTTTCTTTTCCTAATAAGTCGGTTATTCCGTCTTTCAACTGTTTTTGTGATGCCATACCGACAATCCCATAACAATCGACTGCCGCTCCTCCAGCGATCACGGCCACAACTTCTTTTGATACATCTATGTTGCCGAATTTAGTATTCATTTCTATGGTCATACGAAATATGCCTCCTTTAAGGTGTTTACCTTTACGGCTATCGTCATTTTACTATAAAATCATAAATTTTAAAAGAAAATCCCGGGATGAGCAAAGGCATTATTACCTTATTGTTTTTTTAGAAATCTGTCAAGCTTAATTCCTTGATATTTAACTAAAATGACTTGAATTCTTTCGGTTGCTATGCTAATATAACCAAGTGTTTAAATGTCACGTATGAATGATCATATGTAGTATTGCATGATAGAAGGAGGGATAATCATGGCACGAAAATGTGTGATTACAGGAAAAGGCCCTAAAACTGGAAACAAGCGTTCCCACGCTTTAAATGCAACTAAACGTCGTTGGGGTGCTAACGTTCAAAAAGTACGTATTTTAGTTGACGGTAAACCTAAACGTGTATACGTCTCAGCAAGAGCATTAAAATCTGGCAAAGTTGAGCGTGTATAAGCTTATATAGTTGTCTCAGCAACTTTTCAAGGTTGCTGCCAGTTTAAAAAACGGCGCCTTTTGCGCCGTTTTTTTAATCCATTTATAACGTCCATCATCTAACTTTTCCGGAAAGTCCCCATAACCGCCCGAACAAAACCACCAAGAAATTTAGGTAATTTAATCGTGTAGAATTTCATGCTTTCCCCTCCTCGAAAGAACGACCCCGGCGAAGTGTCCCATGATTGAGAAATCATTTTACTGTCTCGTTATTACACATTATATTCAAAAAGGGAGAAATAGTACCTTTTTTTATAAATGACTGCTTTCAACTTTTAGTCTTTTGAACGAAAGAGAAATAAATGACCTTGTGAAAATGATACTTCCCCATGATCATCCAAAATTTCATTACTTATACAAAGACTTGATCCTTGCTCAAGTGTTGTGTTTTTAAGAGGATAACGAAACCCTGTAAGGGTCAGTCCCTTCACTTCAGAAGTCATAGGCATTAAAGAAACATATGTCCATTGACTTTTGTTAATGTTATATGTGCCGGGGGATAAAAGCGTGACACTGTTCCATTTATCTTCAATATAAATAGGAATATTATCTTTTATTCCTTTTAACAATAAGTAGGCGTTCATAAATAAGTGGTCTAGCCTTGCACCAGTTGCCCCTAAAACGATAATTTTTTCCGGTTGTTGCTCGATGGCCCATGTGAGAGCAATTTCCATATCCGTAGCATCTTTCTCTTCAGGATAGGTATAAATATCAAATGGTGGCATCGTAATTTTTTCCCTTTCCTCTGCATTTAAAGAATCAAAATCACCTAATGCTGCGTGAGGAGAAATATTATTATTTATTAATTCAATAACTCCTCGATCCACACCTATCCACCGTGCATCTGGATAATTCTCCTGGATGTGAGATAAAGGGGGAATATGGTTGTTTGGACCTCCCCCCATTATGACATATATCAAGACCTCTCCTCCTTTTTATTTTTATATAAAACCGCAAATGTACCCATATCTTAGTACATCGTTTTAAGGATGAAATAGTCGCTTACTTCCTCTGTGTAACAATAATAAGACTATAAGACATACGATAAAGGAAAAGGCGAGATAAGAAGCATTATATGTCAATGAGTAAATAGCCACTGGGGTTCCTTCAGGAGCAAACTCACGAAACCAAACGACTCCAGCAGTAAAATGACATAACAGTCTTAATCCAATTCCAAAGACGGTCCCTGCTATTATCATAACAACTTGATTTTTCAAAGAAACCTTTACACTTATCTTAAAAATACCCGCAAATCCAACAACTGCAAAAGCAACAGGATAGTCTAAAATCCCTTGCAACCAGTTAACAATATAAGGGTTAACTGTCATGTTTAATAAACCGAATACAAACCCTGTAGCAACACCGACTTTCCAGCCGCGGCGAAAGGCAATAAGGAGTAAAGGTACCATGGCAAGTGATACATTCCCCCCTTGAGGCCAGAATCGTAATAATGTCATTAAATCTAGTACAAATGCTAAAGCAGCCATGATGGCAATCTCACTCATGATTAATAATGGTCGTTCTTTTTTCACAAGATGACTCTCCTTATCTTTAAGCTAAAATGGTTAAAATTCTAACAGAAAAAACAGCTGTTGCTGAAAAATGCAACAGCCGTAAAGGTGTCGACTCTATATCCCCTCAAGTCTTAACACCAGTTCAAAGGGCCGGAGCATATCAAGCTCCTTTCCGCCTAACACCTCACCTATTAACATGTATTTTTGTATGGTTTAAAAAGAAGCTCTCATTCTCTCAATAGCTTCTTTTCTATTTGATTGACCGTACACCGCCGAACCTGCTACTAAAACATTAGCTCCAGCTTCAATACAAAGTGATGCCGTTTTTTCATTGACACCGCCATCTACTTCAATCTCTGTACTTTGACCGCTATCATCAACCCATTGACGAACTTGCTTAATTTTTGGTAAAACACTATGAATAAAAGACTGCCCACCAAATCCTGGATTGACGGTCATTAGCAGGACAAGATCCAAATCTGCTAGCATACCTTCAATAAGGCTTACAGGTGTAGCTGGATTTAATACGACTCCTGCCTTAACACCACTGTCTTTAATCATATGTATCGTTCGATGAAGGTGGGGGCACGCTTCAGCATGGACACTTATAATATCAGCACCGGCTTGTACGAATTGAGGAATATAGTTATCCGGATTGTCAATCATCAAATGAACATCTAGTGGCAAACTCGTTATAGGTCTGATAGCTTGAACAATAAGTGGACCTATCGTAATATTTGGAACGAAATGTCCGTCCATGACATCTACATGTATATAGTCAGCTCCTCCTGCTTCTACCTCTTTTATTTCGTCACCTAACTTTGCAAAGTCTGCTGATAATATGGAAGGCGCTATTTTTATCATCATTAATACCTCCGTTTTTGACTAGATATTTCGTCAATAAATTGTAAATAATGTTCATAACGGTGAGCCGCGATTTCCCCTTCGTCATACGCTTGTTTGACAGCACAGGAAGGTTCATTAACATGCAAACAGCCTCTAAATTTGCAATCATTTATACGACTGATCATTTCAGGAAAATAGTGAGATAATTCTTCGACTTCAATACCTTCAAAATCTAGCGAACTAAAACCTGGTGTATCTGCTACATAGCCTCCTTCATTTAATGAAATTAGCTCTACATGACGTGTGGTATGTTTGCCTCTTCCAAGACTTTTTGAGATTTCATTCGTTTCAATATTTAATCCTGGTTTAAGTGCATTTAATAACGAGGACTTCCCAACACCTGATTGCCCGGAGAAAACGGACACTTTGTTTTGTAAATAAGGCTTTAATTTCTCTAGTGTCTCTTCGATGTAGACCGATGTTTTTACAACCTCATAGCCGATCGTCTGATAAATATGAGTATAGTCAGCTATGTCCCCCTTTTCTACTTCAGAGAGAAGATCAATTTTAGACAGACAAATAATAGGTTTAACGTCATTCGCTTCAACATGCACGAGAAATCGATCAAGAAGCACTGGGTTAAATGTAGGTTGGGTGACAGAAAAAACAAGAATCGCTTGTTCAACGTTAGAAATCGGCGGTCTGACGAGCTCATTTTTTCGATCGGCTATCTCTAAAACATACCCATCTGTGGGATTAGATGATTCAAATGTCACCCAGTCACCTACAAGAGGAGAGATCTTTCGTTTGCGAAAATTACCTCTACCCCTGCATTGAAACACTCCATCCTCATTTTCTACATAATAAAAACCACTTAAAGCTTTCGTAATTCTTCCAACGGCCATGCCATCCTCCTTCACTCTTTTTTAAAGGGTAATAGCCCGCTTCACGCTACTGATATTGCTTTAATTCTTCGTACGTATATTCATACGGCGACTGAGAAAATTCTTCGCCTTCTACGTAAAGAATAATATAGCCAGATTCTCCAGGGGCGACAGTCATCGGAATCTCAAATGTTTCATCTGCGGAAATGTCTTCATCAACAATTTGCTCAGGTGTTCGATGATCCATATCTGTCACAGCAATACGTATATGGTAAGATGAATCATTATTATTCTCAGGTACTTCCACTCGAAACGGAACTGATGCAGAGATAGGCTCTTCCTCTTCTTCTGGTTCTGGCCCCCGGGAATATACGACAGAAACGGTGGTTCTCTCACGTATTTCAGTCCCTCTTGAAGGAGATTGAGAAATAACGCGACCTTCTTCCACAGAGGAATGATAATCTTCACCTTCTTCTATTGTAATCAGATCATGTCCTGCAAACATATCATTGACTTCTTCACGTGTCATATTATACAAATTACTCATAACATACGTAGGCCGCTCACTCACTGTTAAATAAACAACCGTCTCCCGAGGTATCACCGTTTCCCCAGGAGATGGGTCTTGTTCAATAACAGTGTCATCACTATAATCAGATGTTTCCTCGAATTGCACATTAATATCTGAAAAGTTTTCAAGTAATTCTTCCGCCTGAGAACGCGATTGTCCAATAAGATCGTCCATTTCTATCGGCTCATCACCTTCACTTACAACAACGGTCACAGTTGTTCCAACTTTAACAAGCTGACCTCCTCCAGGACGATGAGAAATGACATGCCCTTCCTCCATGTCTTCATCAAACCTAAGCTCCTGCTCAACTTCTAATTCTAAGTCCGTTAACACCTCATGTGCCTCCTCGTAAGGCAAACCAATAAGGTCTTCTGGAATTTCTACTTCATCGACATGAAGCCAGCTAGGAATAAAATAAAGAGCAACCAAAATAAGACCTATAACAAATAGCACACCTAATATTGCTAATTTAATCCAAAACTTGAAACCTTTTTTCTTTTTATTAGTCTTTGCCTTATCCAAAGGGGCTTTTTGTTTATCTTTTTTAAATGCAGTCGTTTCTTGTTCTCCAGGTGCATGCATTTTCGTTTCATCAAAATGATCTGATTCTTGAATGCTAGGTAAAGGAATGGCTTTAGTCATGTCGTCATCAGGTTCATCAATATATCGTGGTGCTTCATATTGACGTTCTGGGTCTAAAACAGTCGTCAAATCCCTCAGCATCTCATCTGTGGTACTAAATCTTTTTAACGGATCTTTTGCAGTTGCTTTCATTATAAAATTCTCCACACTTTGTGGAATTGAAGGATCTTTTTCCTTTAAGAGAGGAAGGGGATCCTGTAAATGCTTAATTGCTACTGCTACAGCTGTGTCACCTGTAAAAGGCACTTCACCAGAGAGCATTTCATAAGCTAGTACACCGAGCGAATATAAATCAGATTTATACGTTACTTGTCCCCCACGCGCTTGTTCTGGCGATAAATAATGCACCGATCCTAGTACGGAATTTGTGTGTGTAATCGTTGCTTCACTAATAGCACGGGCAATACCAAAGTCCGTTACTTTTGCAGTACCGTCTTCATCAATTAAGATATTATGTGGTTTAATATCTCTATGGACAATATGATTTTGGTGAGCGTTTTTCACAGCGGAAATGATTTGTTGTAAAATTCCTATCGTTTCATCAACACTTACCTTACCTTTTTGAGTTATATAATCTTTTAGAGTTTGGCCTTTTACATATTCCATGACTATATAGTAAAGGTCTTCTTCCTCACCTACGTCAAAAATGCTGACGATATTCGGATGAGACAAACTTGTAGCAGACTGTGCCTCACGTCTAAATCGGCGAATAAATTCATCATCTTTAGAAAATTGCTCTTTAAGCATTTTTACGGCAACAGAACGGTCTAATATTAAGTCTTTTGCCAAATATACATCTGCCATACCACCCCCACCGATTGGTCGGATGATTTCATAGCGGTCATTAATTCTCCTATTTTCCTTCATGAAATGGTCACATCCTTCTCATTATGACGAACTAATGAGATGGAAATATTATCCTCTCCACCAGAATCATTGGCATCGGTAATTAAATTATCACAAATTGTTGATAAGTCGGTCTCTTGAGATAAATGCGCCATTATATCGTTATCAGTCAGCATATTTGTTAATCCATCTGTACAGAGAAGGAGCAAAGAAGTATCTTTCCAGCTTACCGTTGCCACGTCAACTTCTATTGTTTTATCTGTACCTAAAGCCCGCATAAGGACATTTTTTCTCGGATGGTGATCCGCCTCTTCTTGACTCAATTGTCCAGACCTTACTAGTTCACCTACAAGCGAATGGTCTTCGGTCATTTGTTTTAAAAGGTTATCTTCAAAAATATAGACCCGTGAATCCCCTACATTGGAAAACGTTACAAACTCGTTCGAGCATACTACTGCTACTAAGGTTGTCCCCATCCCTTCACATTTAGGGTTATCAAGGGCATGCATATAAATTGTTTCGTTCACTTTACTAACAGTCTCTTGTAACCACTTTTCAGCATGAACCGGGGATAAAAATTCAGTCATTTGCTCCCAATGAGCCAGCATACTATCACGTGCCATTTGGCTTGCTACATCACCGGCCTGATGGCCTCCCATACCATCGGCAACAATTGCCAATAGCTGTCCGAAATTATTCTCTTTCACTGCGCCACTATCTTCGTTATGAGGCCTAAGTTTACCAGTGTCGGTGCGAAAAATACCTTCCATATCTATCCCCTCGTTTCTTCTCTTAACTATCTACCACTATAGACAAAATTAGCACATAATAAAAGCCAGCACAAAGAATTGACGCTTAACTATTTCTTTATAAGTGATGAAATGAAAAAGCCATCTGTACCGAACTCACCTGGAAATAGTTGCAACATACCTGTTAACTGTTCTTTATGATCTCTAATTACTTTGGGGAGTCGTTCAGAAAAAGTATCGTCAAATTCAGCATCGGGATGACGCTTAACGAAGCGTTCGATCACACCTTCGTTTTCTTCTTGGTCAATTGTACAGGTACTATAGACGAGACGACCATTTTTCTTAAGTAAAGGCCATACTTTTTCCAGAATTTCTCCTTGAATCATAGCTAAACGACTTACGTCAGCAGACTGCTTTGCCCACTTCAAGTCCGGCTTACGTTGAATAACACCTAAACCAGAACACGGAGCGTCAACCAGTATTTTATCAAATTGATTATTTGAAAAGCGCTCTTTAAGCTCCCTTGCATCTGAAACAACACCTTGAATAGCTTTTAACTGTAAACGATCTTTTTGCTGTTCAATTAATTTTACTTTATGAGCATGGATGTCTACACTTATGACTTCTCCACTATCATTCATCAACTCTGCCAAATGAGTGGATTTACCACCAGGAGCAGCACAAGCATCAAGAACACGTTCAGTTGGGTTGGGAGCAAGTATGTTTGCAACGAGCATTGATCCCTCATCCTGTATCGTTACTAGTCCTTGTTTAAAGACGGATGTTTTAACAACAGAGCCCTTTTTAATGCGCAAGCTTTCTGAAATAATCTCGCTTTCTTCTATTTCTAAACCCTCTTCTTTTAATAATGCTATAACCTCTTGTTTTGAAATTCGCACTTTATTCACCCGTACGGATTGCACTGGAGTGGCGAGGTTTGCAGTAGCAATTTGATGTGCTTTATCCTTGCCATATTGCTCTATCCATCGTTTTAACAACCACTCTGGATGACTTGTTTCCACTGCCATCCTTTCCACTTCATCATCAATAAGATGATAATCAGGCAACTCCCCACGTAGCATCGATCTAAGTATACCGTTCACCATGCCAGATATCCCTTTGTGCCCTCGGCTTTTCGCTATTTCCACAGCTTCATTTATGGCCGCATGGTCAGGAATGCGATCTAAAAATACAAGTTGGTAAACAGTCATTCGCAAAAGAACGAGCACCCACTTATCAAACTTGACTAGTGGTTTCTTTGAAAAAGCCTGTAAATAATAATCGAGTCGTTTCTGATACTGAATGGTTCCGTAAACTAATTCGGTTAATAAAGGAACATCGATTGCTGATACAGTCATCTTTTTAATTGTATCATTGATAAGTAGGTTACTGTATGCTTGGTTTTTTTCAATTTTTAATAATATGTCAACTGCAGCCTGCCGAACATTCCCGCGTTTCTTCTGGTTTGTCATCACACTAATCTCCTAACACCATACCGCATTCCCAGTGAGCTCCAGCTCCTCTTAAAAATGTGGTTATATCCATTGTTTTTTTACCAGCTGGCTGAACTTTTCTGAGTGATAAAACGGTATTATCTCCACATGCTACCTTAATGTCTTCATGTGTTTTTTCAACGATTGTACCAGGCCTTTGATCCGTTCCATCAGCTGACACGCTTGTTTCCCAAATTTTAAGCCTATTTCCTGCCGCTTGCGTGTAGGCTACCGGCCATGGATTTAAACCTCTCACTTGATTAAACACAGATCTTGCTGGTTTGTTCCAGTTAATCATCTCTTGTTCCTTTTTAATATTAGGAGCAAACGTCGCCTTCTCTGCTTCTTGTGGTATGGCTGTAATATTCCCTTTCTCAAGCTGAGGTAAAGTCTCTCGTAGCAACTCAGCACCTAAAATACTAAGTTTGTCATGCATCGTACCAGTCGTATCCGTTTCTTCAATTGGAATAGCTCGACTTACAATCATATCACCTGCATCCAGTTTCTCAACCATATACATGATAGTCACACCCGTTTCCTTCTCTCCATCAATGATGGCTTGGTGAATAGGGGCCCCTCCTCGATATTTAGGAAGTAATGATGCATGGACATTCACACAGCCTTTCGGTGGAACATCCAGTAATTCCTTCGGCAGAATCTGTCCGAAAGCTGCCGTGATAATAATATCAGGAGCGATTTCTTTGACTTTTTCCCATTCCACTTTTATTTTTTCAGGTTGGAAAACAGGGATCTTTAATTCTTGTGCAGCTTGTTTTACTGGGGGTGGTGTCAGTATCTGCTTACGTCCCTTTGGACGATCTGGCTGAGTGACCACTAGTTTGACGTCATACCCTTCTCTAACAATGCCTTCTAATACAGGTACAGCAAAATCTGGTGTCCCCATAAATACAATTTTCATTATCGCTTCTCTCCTTAACTATCGTTTATAAGACGAGGATAAAATTTTTAAACGACATCCAATCTGACTTTCCAAAACTTTTAAGGGTTATAAGCAAGTCTCCCATATCTATTATGTCGTAACTTATGACTCCTCGATAATGATCTATCCACACAGATGGTGGTTGCTTTTAACCAGCTCACTTTGAACGTTATAACATCATATAAGGGTTCGTATCAATTGTAATGGACAAACTCGTTCGCGCAATCTCTCCTTGGTAAGTTTTCATGACTTCTTGTAAAACACGTGTTAATTTTGGCTCAACTTTATACTTTACCATACATTGGTAACGGTATCTATCTTTGATACGGGGAATCGCTGAAGCAACTGGCCCGTATACTGACGTACTCTCCGAGAGTTCACGTTTTAAAAATGATGTGATTTTTTCTGTAATAACGACAACCTTATCTAAACGTTCTTCACTTACATGTATAAGAACGAGATAGTAATAAGGCGGATAACCACCTTGCTTTCGAACGACCATTTCTTTTTCAAAAAAGGATAAATAGTCGTGCTGCTTAACATCAAGAATACTATAATGGTCAGGTGTATATGTCTGGACCATCACCTCTCCTTTTTTCTCATGCCGGCCTGCTCGTCCACTTACTTGAGTCAGAAGTTGAAACGTTCGTTCAGCCGATCGAAAATCCGGAAGGTGAAGCATAGAATCTGCCGCAAGTACACCTACAAGCGTAATGTTAGGGAAATCTAGCCCTTTTGCAATCATTTGTGTCCCGAGAAGAATATCTGCATTCCCTTCACCAAAGGTCGTTAATAACTTCTCATGAGCTCCTTTTCTTCTCGTCGTATCAACATCCATTCTTACGACACGACAATCAGGGAAAACCTTCATAAGCTCTTCTTCAACTTTCTGTGTACCTGTCCCGAAAAATCGAATAGAATCACTGGAACATTCAGGGCATACTCCTGGAATGGTTTCAGAATGCCCACAGTAATGGCATTGAATGGATTGACTAGTTCGATGATACGTAAGGGAGATATCACAATGGGGACATTGTGATACATAACCGCAATCCCTACACATAACGAATGTGGCATACCCTCTTCTATTTAAAAAGAGCACGATTTGCTCATTTCTCGAAAGTCTATTTTGAATTCCCTCAAGAAGTTGATTAGAAAACATAGATCGATTACCATTGCGCAATTCTTCTCTCATATCGATTAATGTTACTTCTGGCATTTGCACACTATTCACTCGATGCTCCATGGAAATTAACTGATAAACACCTTTCTTCGCACGTGCATAACTCTCTAAAGACGGTGTTGCACTGCCTAAAATAACAGGACATTGATAGAATTCGCCACGCTTTATTGCTACCTGTCTAGCATGATACCTTGGCGTTTCTTCTTGTTTATAACTCGTCTCATGCTCTTCATCAATGATGATTATACCGAGATTTTCAAAAGGAGCAAAAATCGCTGAACGCGCCCCGACAGCCACGTCTACTTTTCCTTCTCGGATTTTCAACCACTCATCGTACTTTTCCCCTTTAGAGAGTGCGCTGTGTAATACAGCAACTCGTGAACCAAACCTTTCTTTGAATCGTGTCACCATTTGGGGTGTTAATGAAATTTCCGGGACGAGAACAATTGCCTCTTTTCCTTGTTTAAGAACACGATCTATTGCTTGTAAATAGACTTCTGTCTTCCCGCTCCCTGTGACCCCTCTAAGTAAAAAAGTTGCGTGTTTACCTGCCTTAATAGTTTCACCAATAGGCATAAGAACTGTTTCTTGCTCTAGGGTTAATGGAAGGGGGTTACTGCGCACAAAATCGCGATCTGCATAAGGATCACGAGAAATGACGGCATCCTTTTTAATCAAGAGCTGTTTTTTAACTAGTTGTAAGATCGTCTGACGTGTTACATTCGTTTTTGTAGCTAGTTCACCTACAGAGAGCCATTCCCCTTCAGTCATAAACTCATTTAAGTATTCCAGTACTTGCCTCTGCTTAGAGGCATTTGCTGACAAGTGATCAATCGCTGTTTGCAGCTCTTCTTTATTGACAGCTAATTTTATGACGGCTTGAGTTTTTTTTGTTTCGTTTGTTTTTACACGATTTGTCACGAGGACAATGTCTTGTTTAACGGCTGACATCATTAGTTTTTTTTCATGTTCAGATGCCGATTTCCGCCAATCTTCCCAACTTTCAATCACGTTACTATTTATAAAATATGGTTGCAGACTAGTCGGGAGCTCACTTTTACGTTCCTGTGAAAGTGTCAATGTTTTATGGTATTTAGCCCGCATAGCAGCGGGAAGCATCGATTTCAAGACAGAAATATGAAAAGAAAGGGTCTCGTCTTTTAACCAATTAGCTAAAATCAGCAATTCTTCCGTTAACGGGGGTTTCAAATCAATTAAGTCATACAGTGGTTTTAATTTCGTTGCATCGTAATCGCTTGTAAGGTCAAGTGAAACAACAAATCCTTGTACTTTTCTCGGGCCAAACGAGACAGTTACCCTAGCTCCTGGCAAAATAGTTTCTTGAAATTCTATTGGAACTATATAATCGAATGTACGATCCGTTTGATTAACTGCCACATCAACAATTACTTTTGCAATCATTTAATGTGTTCTCCTAATAACGGTTTAATCGCATCAAGCAAATGGTTTGCCGCCGTTACTTTTGTTGTTAACGGAATAGATACCTCACGACCATTTTTAAAATAAAGGGCGAGCTCATTAGTATCTCCTTGAAAGCCAGATCCTTCTTTAACAATTGAATTAGCTGCTATCACATCTAGATTTTTAGTCGTTAATTTCTCTTTTGCATAAGCCTCGATGTTTTCAGATTCTGCTGCAAATCCAACAAGAATTTGATGTGATTTTCTTTCCCCTAATGATTTAAGAATATCCTCGGTTCGTTCCATCGTGATTACGAGATCGTCCGTCGATTTTTTAACCTTTTGATCAAAGGTTTGTTTAGGTTTATAATCAGCTACTGCTGCCGCTTTTATGATGACATCAGCCTGCTCAAAAACGCCATTGACTGCTGAAAACATTTCTCCCGCATTTTGAACAGAAACACGTTTGACACCGTGTGGAGTCGGAAGTGCTACTGGCCCACTTATTAGTGTGACATGTGCTCCTCTAGCAGCGGCCATCTCCGCAATCGCATAACCCATTTTTCCTGATGAACGATTGGAAAAAAAACGTACAGGATCAATCACTTCTTGTGTAGGCCCTGCTGTCACCACAACATTCTTACCTTGCCACGCTAGATTCGCTTTTTTAATAAAGTGATGGTTGATCATTGAGAGTAAATCTTCTGGTTCTGCCATACGCCCTTTCCCTTTATAACCACACGCTAAATAGCCTTCATCCGGCTCAATAAATTGGTAACCAAATGATTCAAGCGTTATCATGTTATTCTTAACAGCAGGGTGTTCATACATATGTACATTCATAGCCGGTGCAATCATGACGGGTGCGGTAGCAGCAAGTAATGTGGTTGTCAGCATATCGTCTGCAATCCCGTTTGCTAACTTCCCGATAATATTTGCGGTGGCAGGGGCCACTATTATTAGATCCGCCCAATCCGCGATATCAATATGCGCGATTGCGGATGGATCAGGTTCAGTAAACGTGTCTGTATATACGTGATCCCTTGAAAGTGCTTGGAATGTTAAGGGGGTCACAAATTCTTGAGCCGAAGAGGTCATGGCTACTTTCACTTCATAGCCTTCCTGCACGAGCTTGCTCGTTAAAGCTGCAGCTTTAAAAACAGCTATACCACCTGACACACATAGAAGTATCTTTTTACCCATTAGTCGTTCGCCTCCGGAATTAGATAGTCATATTAAATAACTCTTAACAAATGGAAATTTATTACTTAAGTGAAAACTAAAGAAAAAACAACCCGATTTATGAGGTTGTTTCGTCTTTATCACGAACTGAGTAAGTAAGTTTTTCTGAATCAATTTCTTCCAAAGCCATGCCCACATAATTAACTGACGTAGATCTTTCACTTTTTTGAAAAAGCTCTGGCTTTTCACGCAACCGGCGCGCCCTATAGGCAGAAACCGTCACCAGCGTGTACTTTGAATTAATTTTCGACATTAATGAATCAATAGATGGTTGTAGCATATCAATCACTCCTCAACTAGTTCTTTATACAAATGGATAAGACGCTCTTTCCTACAATTCTCGGCCGTTACGATAGATTTTATCCGCTCAACCGCAGATTCAACCTCATCATTTTCGACCACATAGTCATATTTATCCATTAAATCAATTTCATCTTTTGCCACTGTCATACGGCTGTCAATAAGATCTTTGGATTCTGTTCCTCTACTTTCAATTCGGCTTCGCAGTTCTTTAAGGCTAGGAGGCATGAGGAAAATAAAAACCCCCTCAGGAAACGTCTTCTTGACTTGTAAAGCCCCTTGCACTTCGATTTCTAAAATAACATCGTGCCCGGCTGCAATTGTTTCCTCCACATACTGCCTCGGTGTGCCATAATAGTTGTCCACGTATTGAGCATATTCAAGCAACTCATTCTCTGCAATCATCCGTTCAAACTCTTGCTTTTCCTTAAAAAAGTAGTTGATGCCCTCAATCTCACCTTTACGCGATTTTCTCGTTGTAGCAGATACTGAGTACCGAATGTGTGTATCATGTTTTCTCAACGCTCCACAAACTGTCCCTTTTCCAACCCCAGATGGTCCAGAGAGGACGATGAGGAGACCTTTTTCCCTTTTCATAAACAACCTCCAGCTTTCGTTGATCTCTTTATTCTAGCATGTTTTAGTCTACGACGGTACTATACATCTTAAGAGTTTTAATTTAGTACATTTCGAAAGCCACCGGGACACCGATGGCGTAATAATTAGTTACTATTTAAATGGAAAAATGTAAGCCTGTTACTCATCTGTTTCGTCATCTTTACTTGAGATAACTCTTTGCGCTACTGTTTCTGGCTGAACAGCAGATAAAATGACGTGGTCGCTATCTGCAATTATGACAGCTCTCGTACGTCGTCCATATGTAGCATCAACGAGCATGTTCCGATCCCTTGCATCTGAAATAATACGTTTAATAGGGGCTGATTCCGGACTAACAATTGAAATAATACGTTTAATAGGGGCTGATTCCGGACTAACAATTGAAATAATACGATTTGCTGAAACGATATTCCCAAATCCAATATTAATAAGTTTAATATCCAAGTGTCATTCTCCTATCTATTAGTTAAATAATAAACGATATGTTTAAAACTATAAGTGAGATCTATTCCACATTTTGAACTTGCTCGCGTATTTTCTCTAATTCTGCTTTAATATTAACAACAATTTGACTGATCTCTAAATGATTCGCCTTTGAACCAATTGTATTGGCTTCTCTATTTAATTCCTGTACGAGGAAATCAAGCTTCCTTCCTACCACACCAGATTCTTCTAATATATCATTAAATTGTGTAATATGGCTGTCAATACGTGTTAATTCTTCATTAATATCAGACTTATCAGCATAAACTGCCACTTCTGTTAAAAGCCTTGTTTCATCGATCTCTGTTCGTAATGCAAGAAAGTCGTCAACCTTTTTCATTAATCGATCACGATAGAGGGTTTGAACTTCTGGTGCCAAATCTCGCAACTGCTTTACATAGACAGTTAATCGTTGCAAACGTTCCTTCATATCATCTGTTAAGGCGCTTCCTTCCTGTTGACGCATCTTGGCAAGCTGTTGAGCAGCTTCTTCTACCGTTTTTAACACCATACTTTCTAAATCTTCCGTCACCTCATCAGACTCTTGAACAGACACAACATCTTCATGTATAAGCAACTTATCAAGTGGGAATGCCTCTGAAGAGACCGTCATTTCTGCCATTTCTCCATATAAGCGATAATATTCGTGAAACAAATTCCAATCGATATTAAGAGAGCGTTTCATCGTGCCCTCACCTTGCAAATTTAAAAAAACGTCTATTTTGCCTCGGTTCACATAGCGAGAAATACATTTTTTCATACGATCCTCTAAGAAAAATAACTGTCTAGGCATACGAATGTTAATCTCGCAAAAACGGTGATTTACAGCTCTCATTTCTACTGTAAGTCGAGAATGTTCATTTTCCTTTTGAGATCGACCATATCCTGTCATACTCATAATCATTTCTATCACATCCACAATTATATTCTAAACAATTTTTATCTTTACAACAAGGGGAGTAAAGAATCTTCATATTTGTCCTTCCCTAATATCCTAGCATTTTCTTCATGTACTTATTAGACTTGTTCAAAAAAGTTTTTTTGCTATAATAGGGAAAGTTCATAATATCATCATTTTTCATTCTACAACACAGGGTATTTTAATATTCTATTAAGTTTAAATGCTTATTAACCCATCATTTTCATTTTGAGATATTGAGTTGTCTTCTACCACTATATGAGCGTAACAGAACGCCTAAATCGTGAAAAGTGTGGTATTAAATCACTTAACCGTGATGGTCAGATTATATTATTTCTGAAATAAAAACCTTTGTTCAGTAGGATAGCATCTGCGACACACACTTTCCATATAAAACCATTGTTTGAGCTATTTATATTGTTTACCAGATACCTTAAATAAGGTTTTTATCAATTATAAAAGGTCACCATAAATAAGCATCCTCAACTTACGTTATTATGAACGTTTAATTTTTGAAAGGAGGGTTCATATGTCATTTGACGGTATTGTGACACGTGCAGTTACTGAAGAATTACAACAAACATTACTTAGCGGAAGAATCACAAAGATTCACCAACCATACCCTACAGATTTAATGCTTACAATTAGAGCTCACGGTAAAAACCATGCTCTCTTTTTATCTGTTAATCCATCTTTTTCTAGATTTCACTTAACGAACATAAAATTTGCAAACCCTCAGGAACCACCAATGTTTTGTATGGTATTGAGAAAACATTTAGAAGGTAGCATTCTTGAAAATATTGAACAAGACGGTTTAGAACGCATCGTTACGTTCTCATTTAAAGGACGGAATGAGTTAGGCGATGTTTCCTATAAGAAACTTATTCTTGAGCTAATGGGGAGACACAGCAACTTAATTTTTGTGGATACAGAAAACAATACCATTCTCGACAGTATGAAACATATTCCCCCATCTGTTTCCCAATATCGAACAGTCCTTCCGGGGCAGCTTTATAAAGAGCCACCACATCAGGACAAATTAAATCCACTTCTAATGGACGAAGAGTCGCTCTTAAAAAAGCTAAATTTTAATCAAGGAAAAATGGATATTCAACTCCGAGATACATTTAGTGGATTATCCCCTCAGATTATACACGAGATATTGTATCAAGCGAGGTTGACAAATAGAGAGACGCTTCCTAAAGCATTTCTAAATGTCCTTGAGCCTGTGAAAAAAAGTGACTACACACCACAAATTATTTATGGACCAACTAAAGATACGTTCTCTCTCCTTCCATTAGAACATCTAGACGGAGATAGACTGAATTTTGATCACCTTCATGACATGCTTGACCGTTTCTACGCAGATAAAGCAGAACGTGATCGAGTTAAGCAAAAAGCCTACGACCTTGAACGGTTTCTTAAAAATGAGTATCAAAAAAACAAAAAGAAAATGGCTAAGCTTTACCATACATTAGACGATGCTGACAAAGCTAAAAAGCAACAAAAATATGGCGAATTATTAACAGCAAATATGCACCTTGTTAAACCTGGCCAATCCGAAATAACTGTTGTTGATTATTACGATCCTGAACAAAAAGAATTAACGATACCATTAGATAAGCAAAAATCAGCGTCTGCCAACGCACAACAGTACTTCAAGAAATACCAGAAATTAAAGAATTCTATCGCTTACGTGAAAGAGCAAATTATTAAAACTGAAGAAGAGTTGGCCTATTTAGATACCCTTATTGAACAACTCAAGTTTGCTTCAACTAAAGATTTAGAAGACATTAGGGAAGAACTAGAAGCGGAAGGCTATTTGAAAAAAAGACGACGCCATAAAAAGAAGAAACAATCTGACAAACCTGCGGTGGAGCAATACATCTCATCAGATGGGACCCCCTTATTCGTTGGGAAAAACAATAAACAAAATGAATACTTAACAAATCGTTTGGCGAGACAAGACGATACTTGGCTTCATACAAAAGATATACCTGGATCACATGTCATTATTCGTAGTCATAATTTCACTGAGAAAACATTACTTGAAGCTGCTCATCTAGCTGCTTATTTCAGTAAAGGCCGTCTATCTAGTCAAGTTCCAGTAGACTATACTCTTATAAGACATGTTAAAAAACCAAGTGGTGCTAAGCCTGGATATGTCACATACGATCATCAGACAACACTTTACGTCACGCCAGACGAAGACATTATCCGACAGCTAGCTGAAAATCAACAATAACGATACACCACAACGTTGGTTATGATGACTCCTCTTTTCGCAACATTGTATTTATAATACAGATTTGCCATGTCGTTAAATAACGTGATTAAATCAGATAGAAAAAGAAGATAGCTATACGATACAATGCCAACTGTATTAAGAAATTATCGCCATGATCACCATTCTAATTGATCCAAGTTATCCTCATAAAAGTGGCTGACATAGATAGTGACTCACAAAAAGTAGACATGCAACTAGCCCAAAGGAGTGAAAGTTGATGGCTCCGTGTGAACAAATCAATTGTGCCGACTCCGCTGCATAATTAAATCTCTAACTTTGTGGGGTCACCACCAATCAGTGGACGTTTTTGTTCTTCTCGCACTGATCGAAGGGACGCTTATCTGTGATAAAATAGAAGAGGGTATTCCAAGATTGGTTAATTTACCGACTTTGGAACACCCTTTTTAACTGTCGTCTGTTCACCTGATCTTACTCACTCACCCAGTATTCAAAACTTTAAATTGTGATTTTACAAGTTTGTAATACTCACCTCTTTGAGTCATTAACTGATCATGATTCCCTTGTTCCAAAATGTTGCCTTGCTCTAAAACAATAATGTTATCCGCTTCTCGAATGGTCGATAACCTATGAGCAATCATAATGGCAGTACGTCCACATAACAAACGTTGCAACGCTTGCTGTATTAATTGCTCTGTCTCTGTATCTATCGATGCTGTCGCTTCATCAAGAATTAAAATTTGTGGATCTGCCAGCAAGGCTCTAGCAAAAGAAATAAGTTGCCGTTCGCCAACTGACAAGACATTCCCTCGCTCTTCAACTTCTGTTTCATATCCTTGATATAATTGCTCGATAAATTTATTTGCTCCTACAACAGTCGCCGCTTTCTTTACCTCTTCATCTGTCGCATGAGGTCGACCAAAACGGATATTTTCCATGATTGTACCAGAAAATATGAATGTATCCTGAAGTACAATACTTACTTTTTCACGCAAACTGTCAAGTCTGACATTTCGTAGATCTTCACCGTCTAACAACACTTGCCCTTTAGTCGGATCATAAAAACGACTGATTAAGTTAACAATAGTTGATTTACCACTCCCAGTATGACCTACTAAAGCGACTGTTTGACCTGCCTTCATTTCAAGGTTAATATTGTTTAATGCTTTGCGGTCACTATTGTAGGCAAAGTCTACGTTTTTAAATTGAATGTGTCCTGTGATATTTTTCAAACGTTTTGCATTCTGCTGCTCCGGTACTGACGGCTGCTCATCAAGAAACTCAAAAATTCGTTCTGAAGAGGCCATTCCAACAAGTAATTGATTATAAACTTGCCCTAATCTCGAAATGGGTTCCCAAAACATGCCAATGTAAAGTGAAAAAGCGAAAAAGTCCCCTACAGATAACGTCTGACCTTGAATTAAAAAGACACCATAAGAAAGTAAAATCGCCGTACCAATTGCCCCGCTCATTTCTACAAATGGACGAAACATAGCACTTTTTTGAGTAGCGTTTCGCCAAGCCGCAAAATTCTCTTCATTCATGTGATTAAAAAAAGCAATATTTTCTTTCTCCTGAGTATATGATTGTGTCACACGAATACCTTGTATACTCTCGTTTAAGTGCGAATTAATCATTGATTGCTTAATTCGTACTTCTTGCCATGACCGTCTAATATTCCGTCTAAGCTTTGTTGAAACGAAAAACATAAGAGGGAGAACAACTAAGATAGCAAGTGTCAGTTCAGGACTAATAATAAATAACATGACAACAATACCTATAAGCATCACAATATCCATTAATAAATTAATCACACCATTTGTAAATAGATCTTGAAGACTGTTAACATCGTTTGTAATTCTAACAAGAATAGAACCTGCAGAACGTTGATCAAAAAAACGGTGAGATAAATGTTGAATATGATTAAACAACGTTTTTCTTAAATCAAAAATGACATATTGTCCTAGTTTATTCATATACTTAATCCTTACTATATTCCCCACCCATGACATGACATACATACCGGCGATGATTAAAACCATAATAGACAAAAATGATATATTTCCTGTTTCAATAATATGGTCAAGGGCATAGCTACCAATCAAAATTGGAACTAACAAACGAACAGCTGTGGAGAGGAGCATCCCTATAACAGCAACAGGCAGCAAATTTTTCGAGTATGGCTTCATATAATCAAGAAGTCGAGACATCTGTTTCCAGTTAAAAGGCTTTTCTATGGCTTGATCCATTGAATAATGAAATCTACTTAAAGTCTTTGCTTCTGTGTCATCGACTTTATTATCATGTTTTTTCTCTTGTTCAGACATTAAGTTACACCTCCCTACTTCGCTTCCTCTAAAAATTGCTTTCGATCTCTAAATTGAATATCATAAATTCGTCGATAGTTGCCATCTGTGATTTGTAACAGTTGCTCGTGCGTTCCTCTCTCCACAATGCTCCCTTCATCAAGCACAAGAATGTCATCAGCATGCATAAGTGATGAAATACGATGAGCGATAATAAATGTCGTTCGTCCTTTCATAACTTCCCGGAAAGCTCTTTGTATTTTAGCCTCTGTCTCCATATCTACAGCACTCGTCGCATCATCTAAAATTAAAATACTCGGATTAACACATATAGCTCTCGCAATGGCAATTCTTTGTTTCTGACCACCGGAAAGCCCGCCCCCTCGTTCGCCAAGAACAGTATCATAACCTTGGGGCAATGTCTCAATAAACTCATGGGCATCTGCTCGTTTGGCTGCATCAATGATTTCTTCCATTGTGGCACTCGGATTCCCATATGAAATATTATCTTTTACCGAGGATGAAAATAAGAACGACTCTTGTAACACAACACCAATATTTTTGCGTAACGTTTTTAATGTGTAATTAGAAATTGGCAGTCCATCAATTGTAATACATCCGCGATCTGGCTCGTAGAAGCGTGCTATTAACTGGGTTATCGACGTTTTCCCTGATCCTGTCGCCCCGATCAATCCTATTGTTTGTCCAGGCAACGCCTCAAAAGACACTTCTTTTAACGCAAGATCTTCCTCTTTACCATATCGATGACTAACCTCTTCAAACACAACATGCCCTTTTAGACTGTGTTTTTCAATCGCTTCTGGCTTGTCAAAAATATCCTCCCGTTCATCTAATACTTGTAGGATCCTCTCCCCTGATGCTTTCGATTGAGAAAACGTATTGATAATAAACCCCAAATTCATAAGAGGACCAATAATATACCAAATGAGGCTGAAGAATGCCACGAGAACACCAGGTTGAATCCCTCCATTTATAACAAGCCAGCCCCCATAAGCTAGTAACACAACGACACAAATCTGCCCGATAAGCTCCATGAATGGAAAATATTTAGCCCAAATGTTAGACGTATTAATGAATTGGTTCTTATAATCTGCATTTTTTTCATCAAATCTTCCCATTTCAAAATTCTCTTTTGACAAAGACTTAACCGTTGTCATACCACTTATATTTTCTTGAGCCTTCGTCGTCATATCTGCAAGAGATTTTCTAATGTTTGAGAATGCCGGATGAACTTTTTGGTCAAACCGATAAACCGTTATAATTAAGAAGGGTAAAGCAGCTAATGTTACGACAGCGAGCAAAGGGCTGTAATAAAACATGATACCCATGCTTAGTCCAACAAGCATTGCTAAGTTAATCAATTGAGCAAACCCAAATGATAAGAAAAATCGAAAGGCTTCTACATCTGCTGTGAGCCGTGACATTAAGTCTCCCGTTCTCGCATTATCATAATAACGGAACGGTAAAAACTGTAGTTTCTTGTATAAAGCATTTCGCAATTCATAAACAGATTGAATACCAAATAAATCGCCTAAAAATTGGTGGTAATATACCGCTATCGATTTAAGTAACGTGATTAAGAAAAAACCAATGGCTACATAAGGGACTAACTGATAGTTTCCTTCTAGTACAATGTCATCAATAGTAATTTGAAGAATAATCGGATAAACCACCGTAAAAGCGCTTACGAATAAAAGGAGAATAATTGACAAGAAAAAGTAACGTTTATAAGGCCAATAAAATTGCTTCAATCGTTTAAATGTATCCATATTGCCACCTCCTAAAAATCATAAAAAATTGCTGAACATATGATATTTGCTTCAACTCTTCCTAACACACGCCTCTATTTTTTAATTTTTATGCCGTTCTCCCACTCATATACTCATCAACTATGTAAAACTAAGCGCATTAGCGATACCTCTCATTTACTAACCCATTCCTTATTAATTTCCTAATGTAGATCGACCGTTTTTTGACAGTAGATATAATATATCGATTTCCGAAATAAAAAACGACACGATTATTTCACTGTATTTAGCTGTAAGAGGTTGTTATAAATGATTAACCCATTAGAAAATGATGTTTATTTACAATTTCTTAATTTTACGCATACGTTGCCTTTTACAAGTGAGATATTTTTAGGAAACATCCTCTATCAAGTACCATGAAAGCAAAAGAAAGATTGAAAATCCACAAAGGAATCAATCTTTCTTTAACCATTATTCTATATACAAACTTCTTATCATCTTTGCTGCTAAAAACTATCGGCGACTTTCAGACCATGCTTTAGGGTCGTGTCGCCATGTTTTCAACTGTTCAAGCTCTTCTTCAGTAATATACTTCAATGAAAGTGCCGTCGCCAGCAATGATTGATAATTAGTGAGAGATGCAAGACGATAGCCAGAAGTTTCCGCAGATTGTTCAGCTACAGGCAATCCATATGTAAAAATAGAACAAATACCGATGACCTCGCCCCCAGCTTCCTTCACAGCATTAGCCGCTTCTATCGATGAACCCCCTGTAGAAATAAGGTCTTCGATGACTACCACCTTTTGTTTAGGTGACAATACACCCTCAATGCGATTTTGTTTACCGTGTCCTTTCGATGATGAACGCACATAGACCATCGGTAAGTGAAGCCGGTCTGCTATCCAAGCAGCATGAGGAATACCGGCAGTAGCAGTACCAGCAAGTACCTCTACTGGCCCAAACGTCTCCGTTACGTATGAAGCCATCATTTCCATCATTCGCTTTCTTTCTTCTGGAAAGGACATCAAGAGCCTGTTATCACAATAAATAGGTGACTTCAAGCCTGAACTCCAAGTAAAAGGTTTCTCTGGTTGAAGAGAGACCGCTCTAACATCTAATAATAGTTTTGCTGCTTCATTCGCTAACATGAGATGACCTCCAGTCCTTTTCATACAAGTGATATGCTTCAAGCGGTTGAGAGGCTCTCGTAATTCCTCTTCCAACCACGATGGCATCGCTACCTGCCATGGCCGCTTCACTTGGTGTCATAATTCTTACTTGATCATGGGTCACATCTGATGTTCGTCTAATACCAGGGGTAACAGTATAAAGGTTTGGATAGGATCGTTTAATCATTTTCACATCTTCAGCTGAACATACAACGCCATTAAGTCCTGCTTCATCTACTTGTTGACATAAATGGAGAATATGGTTGTGCAGCGGCGCTTCAATGCCTATTTCATGTTGCATCATAGTTTCAGACGTACTTGTCAAGTGTGTTACAGCCACACATAGAGGCATTTCTCCTCCATTTTTCATACTATCTTGTAACCCTTTCATCGCAGCCTTCATCATCTCTTTGCCGCCTAGTGCGTGAACATTAACCATGTCTACTCCAAGAGCTCCAATTTGTCTCATCGCTCTCTCTACCGTTGTAGGGATATCATGTAACTTTAGATCTAAAAAAACAGCATGTCCTTTTTCTTTTAATGTAAGGACGAAATCAGGTCCTTCCCTATAGAAGAGTTCCATTCCTACTTTAACAGTCAACTGGCGATTTTTAAAATAGGAAAGAAAGTGGAGTGCCTCATGGCTGGATGGAAAATCTAATGCCACTATGAGGGGATACTGTTGCATGTCTTCCAACTCCTTCCGATAATATCCTTTACATCACATATGTTTAACTCTTCCATACGTTGTGTAAGAGACTTAATTAACTTTGGACAAGCAAAAGGATCAATAAAATTGGCTGTTCCAACAGCGACAGCACTAGCTCCTGCCATGAGAAATTCTAGAATATCATCTGCCGTCTGAATCCCCCCCATACCAATGATAGGTATTGAAACTGCCTGACTGACTTGATAAATCATACGGATAGCAACTGGTTTAATAGCTGGCCCTGATAATCCACCAGTCTTGTTGGCGATGACAGGCTTTCCTGTTTTCACATCAATTTTCATGCCTACGAGCGTATTAATCATACTGAGCCCATCGGCACCAGCTGCTTCCACTGCCTTCGCCATACTGACGATATCTGCCACATTCGGTGACAACTTCACATAAACAGGAACTTTTGACACAGCCACTACTTTTCTCGTTAATTCAGCTGCTATGTTAGGGTCACTGCCAAATTGTATTCCACCAATTTTCACATTAGGACACGAAATATTTAACTCAACAGCTGCCACATTTTTAGCCTGGGATACCCGGTTAGTGACCGCCATATAATCCTCGATCGTATTTCCAGCTACATTGACGATAACTGGTATATCATAAGCTTCTAACCATGGTAATTCATGATTCATTATATGGTCTAATCCTGGATTTTGTAGCCCAATCGCATTTAACATACCACCGTCAGTTTCCGCCACTCTGGGAGTTGGGTTCCCTTTTCGTGGTTCTACTGTCACCGCCTTGACCGTAATAGCTCCAAGTTCATTTAGATCATAAAACTGACTGTACTCTTGACCGAAGCCAAAGCAGCCTGATGCTGGCATAACAGGGTTTTTAAGTGTTAGGCCTGGAAGTTGCACGTTTAATCCCGTCATAATACCACCTCTCCCGCTCTAAAAACAGGTCCGTCGCTACAAACTTTCCGGTAATCTTTACTTCCCTCTTTCGCATGTACAGTATCGCATACACACGCTAAACACGCCCCCACGCCACACCCCATTCGTTCTTCTAACGATACGTACCCCGTTGTCTTTGTAACAGCTTCCACAGCTCTAAGCATGGGTAAGGGTCCACAACTATAAAAAGTATCGTAATGAAAAGAAGATTGCTCGAGAACCGTTGTCACGAATCCTTTTATTCCTTTAGAACCATCTTCTGTAGAGATGTGAAGATTACCGAGCAATGTGAATTCTTCTTCAAGAAATATATCATGAGCCGTTCTGAAACCAAGAATCGTTTCCACGTTAATCCCTGCTTCACCTAGTTTTTTGGCTAAATAATATAATGGTGGAATCCCAACACCACCACCAATGAGCAGAGCTGTTTTACCTTCGTCTTCGTCACGGATTGGAAATCCTTTGCCGAGAGGACCGAGAACGTTCACAACATCGCCAGGTTTCTTACGTGAAAGCAAAGTCGTCCCTTTTCCTTCTACGCGATAAATAATGGAAAGCTCTTTTCTTTCTAAGTTCACATCACAAATACTTATTGGTCTTCGAAGTAAAGGACTTATTCCCTCTTCAACTTTTATATGAAGAAACTGACCGGGAGTGGTCATCATATTGACCGACTCCCCATACAATGTCATTTCGTATATCCCCGGTGCCCGTAATGATTGCTCAATTACTGACATATCTTCTACGATCATACGAACACTTCCTTAGTCTGTCTTGTCGTCTGCCCCACAGGATCTGCCGAAAAGGTAAACAACTCCAGTACTTTGACTAATGCTTCAGCAGTATCCATTGATGTTAGACAGACAATACCATGTTCTACCGCCTCACGACGAATTCTGAAACCATCTCGGGCAGGTTGCTTTCCTTTTGTCAATGTATTGACAATAAATTGTGCTTTGCCCTCATTAATGACATCAAGCATATCAGGTGACCCTTCACCGATTTTAGCCACCACGGTGACCGGAATACCTTCTTCACGAATACGTTCCGCTGTACCTGCTGTCGCTAAAAGGTGATAGCCGATTCGATGGAAACGACGGGCCAAAACCATTGCCTCATCTTTATCTTTATCAGCAAGTGTAAATAGGACAGAACCATGGGCTGGAATTTTCATACCTGATGCCACTAACCCTTTATAGAGCGCTTTTTCAAGTGTATAATCTCTCCCCATAACCTCACCAGTAGATTTCATTTCAGGCCCTAAAGTAATATCGACGCTTCGTAGTTTCGCAAAAGAAAAGACGGGAACTTTTACAGAGACAAGATCAGGTTCTGGTAATACCCCCGTTTCAAAACCTTGTTCTTTCAGAGACTTTCCTAGGATAGCTTTTGTAGCTAAGTTAGCCATGTTTATTTCAGTAATTTTACTTAAAAATGGCACTGTTCTGCTTGAACGTGGGTTAACTTCAAGAACATATACTTTGTCATGATGTATGACAAATTGAATATTCATTAGGCCTTTTATTTTAAATCCTTTTGCTAAGCGAATGGTGTAATCAACAATTTGCTGTTTTATATCTGTGGAGATATTTTGTGTCGGATACACAGCTATCGAGTCTCCAGAATGCACCCCTGCCCGTTCTATATGCTCCATCACCCCTGGAATAACCACTGTCTCTCCGTCTGAAATAGCATCTACTTCAATTTCTTTCCCCGTTAAATAGCGATCAATTAAAACAGGGTGCTTTTCATTAACTTTTACAGCCCTTTCCATATACCTTAGGAGATCTTGATCATTGTAGACGATCTCCATCGCTCTACCACCAAGGACATATGAAGGCCTTACTAATACCGGATAACCAATGGAATCCGCGATATTTATAGCCTTTTCCACTGAAGTTGCCGTTTTCCCAAGGGGTTGTGGGATGTTTAATGTCCCTAATCTTTGTTCAAATTTATCTCGGTCTTCTGCTGCGTCCATATTCTCTAACGACGTTCCTAATATATTAACGCCTCTTTCTTCAAGACAAGTAGTCAAATTAAGAGCAGTTTGCCCACCGAATTGAACGATGACCCCCTCTGGTTGCTCATGATTAATAATGTGCATCACATCTTCAATCGTTAACGGTTCAAAGTACAATTTATCAGATACTTCAAAATCTGTTGAGACCGTTTCTGGATTATTATTAATAATAATCGCTTCATAACCTGCTTCTTGAATAGCTTTAACAGTATGAACCGTGGCATAGTCAAATTCGATACCTTGTCCGATACGAATGGGCCCCGATCCGAGAACAAGAATAGAAGACTTTGCTGTCACGATTGATTCTTGTTCCTCTTCGTATGTGCTGTAATAATATGGCGTAGCTGATGCAAACTCAGCTGCACATGTATCAACCATTTTAAAAACTGGACGAATAGATGCCCGTCTTAAAAGATCTTCTAATTCTTTTAACGCCATCCCAGCCAAGTCAGCTACTATTTCGTTAGAAAAACCAGCTCGCTTTGCTTTATATACTACTTCTTCCGTTAATTCAGTTGACGCAATTTCTCTTTCTAATTCAATGATTTTTTCAATATGATATAAAAAATAGCGATCGATTTGTGTTAAGTCGTGAATCTCTTCTAATGAAAAGCCTAATCGGAAGGCTTCTGCTACGTCAAGAATACGCTCATCATCTGCTTTTTGTAGACGAGGAATGATGGTTTCCTTATTTAATCCTTTCTTTTTAACGTGAGCTAGGTGCGTTAAATCCATCTCTGTGGAACGGATAGCTTTTAATAAAGACTCTGGAAATGTTCGCCCGATAGCCATCACTTCACCTGTTGCTTTCATTTGCGTACCTAAAGTGCGATTAGCTGCATCAAATTTATCAAAAGGCCAGCGTGGTATTTTTGTCACAACATAATCCAGTGCCGGCTCAAAGCTCGCGTACGTCGTTTGCGTAATCGGATTTATACATTCATCAAGCTGGTAACCTACTGCAATTTTTGCTGATAATTTGGCAATAGGGTAACCTGTTGCTTTAGAAGCAAGTGCTGATGAGCGACTGACCCGTGGGTTAACTTCAATAATATAGTAATCCTCACTATGAGGATCTAATGCGCACTGTACGTTACAGCCACCTTCAATCCCTAAAGCACGAATGATTTTTAATGATGAGTTGCGCAAGATCTGGTATTCCCGATCTGTTAACGTCTGACTCGGAGCTACAACAATAGAATCGCCAGTGTGTATGCCAACTGGGTCAACATTTTCCATATTACAAACGACAATTGCCTGATCATTTCCATCACGCATAACTTCGTATTCGACTTCTTTAAAGCCTGCAATACTTTTCTCTATGAGACATTGGTGAACCGGACTTGCAGCTAAGCCACCTGAGACAATTTCAAGTAAGTCCTCTTGATCATAAACAAGCCCTCCACCTGTTCCGCCTAACGTATAAGCAGGTCTCACAATGACTGGATAACCGATACGTTGGACGAACGATTGAGCTTCCTCTACAGAATGAATAATATCACTTTCAGGTACCGGCTCATTTAACCGGTTCATGAGTGAACGAAACTCTTCCCGATCTTCAGCCTCACGTATTGCTTTAAGACTCGTTCCAAGAACTTCAACATCATATTCTTCTAAAATCCCGCTTTCATGTAGTTCCATTGCCATGTTTAACCCAGTTTGACCACCTAGTGTTGCGAGAAGGCCATCAGGACGCTCTTGTCTAATTATACGGCTGACAAATTCTAGCGTCAGGGGTTCAATATAAACTCTATCAGCTGTAGATTCGTCAGTCATAATCGTGGCCGGATTGGAGTTAATTAAGATAACTTCATAGCCTTCTTCTTTGAGAGCATGGCAAGCTTGTGTTCCCGCATAATCAAATTCAGCTGCCTGACCGATAATAATCGGCCCAGATCCGATTACAAGAATTTTATGAATGTCTGTCCGCTTAGGCATATGTTTTCCCCCTGTTAGCCTTTTTCTGTTGCATAACGAGTGCTTTAAATTCTTTAAATAACCCTTTAGCATCCTCAGGTCCTGGTGACGCTTCTGGATGATATTGAACACTAAAAGCAGGATAATTCTTGTGGCTTAGCCCTTCAATTGTCTTATCATTAACATTGATGTGGGTAACGATTAAGTCCGTATGCTTAATCGACTCAGTGTCCACTGTATACCCATGATTTTGTGACGTGATCGTAATTTGTCCAGTACGAAGGTCTTTCACAGGATGATTGCTGCCTCGATGACCGAATGCCATCTTGGTTGTTTTAGCGCCACTTGCAAGCGCCAAAAGCTGATGACCTAGGCAAATACCAAACATCGGTACTTTACCTAGTAGTTGTTTAACCGTTTCTATTGCTTCCGGGACAGATGTAGGGTCTCCTGGTCCATTACTTAAAACAACACCATCTGGTTGTAGACTTAATAATGACGTGACTGTTATATTGTAAGGGACTACCACAACTTCATAACCATCAGCCACTAAATCTTTTACAATACCTTTCTTCGCCCCATAATCTACTAATACGATCCGTTCTTTCGTACCTGGATTCATATATTGATTTTTTGTAGAGACCTGTGCCACTTGATCCACTGGTAAAGAGGTGGCTTGCAGCTCTTCAACTGTTTTAGAAATATCCGCTTCCATTGAGCAAAGGCGACCTTTTAATGTGCCATTTTCTCTAATCATTCGTGTTAATTTTCGCGTATCAATCCCTTGAATACCTGGAATATTTTCTTTTTTTAACCATTGATCAATGGAAAGCTGTGAGCGAAAATGGCTTGGATAATCAGCAGCTTCACGAACGACTAGACCATGAATACTTGGTTTAACACTTTCAAAATCATCACGGTTGATACCGTAATTCCCAATTAGAGGATAAGTTAGCGTAACGATTTGCCCGCAGTAAGATGGATCTGATAATATTTCTTGGTATCCTGTCATTCCTGTATTAAAGACCACTTCACCGCTTTTTTCCTTTTCACTCCCAATCCCTTCACCTATAAAAATCTCACCATTTTCTAAAATAAGCTGTCGTTTCATGTCATTACCTCCCTTTCTCCTCATGCCAGATAATTCGGCCACCATAAACGGTCATAATGGGCCAAGCGTCTAATGATTTCCCTGCAAATGGTGTGTTTTTTCCTTTAGAGAAAAATGAGCTAGGATCTACTTTGGTAGTGAAGTCACGATCAATCACAGCAAAGTCTGCAACTCCGCCTTCTCTCACTTCTCCGTACGGTAGATTAAATGCTTTAGCTGGTTTAATCGTCAGCCAGTCTATCAACTGCTTCTCTGATATAAGACGTTGTTTTTTGACTAGCTCTGTGTAAAGAAGAGGATACGCAATCTCCAAACCTACAATTCCAAAAGGGGCTTCTGTCATAGATAGTTTTTTTTCTTCTTCTGTATGTGGCGCATGATCAGTTGCGATAAAATCAATCGTACCATCTAACAGTCCAGCAACAAGCGCTTGTCTGTCTTCTTCTGATCTAAGAGGGGGATTCATTTTATAATTTGCATCATCACCTGGAATATCATTCTCTGACAGAATAAGGTGATGTGGCGTCACTTCAGCGGTCACGTGTATACCTGCCTTTTTCGCATCTCTAATCACTCTAACAGATTCTTTTGTACTAACGTGACAGACGTGATAATGACAGCCTGTCGCTTCTGCGAGTAAGACATCTCTTGCAATATGAACGGATTCTGCTACTGATAAGATCCCAGGAAGTGAGGATTTTTTAGAAAAGCGCCCTTCATGCACAGCTCCTCCATATAATAAAGAATTATCTTCACAATGCGCCACAACAGCCTTTCCTAAATAAGCCGCCTTAGCCATCGCTTCAAACATGGTACCTGCTTCTTGAACACCTACACCATCGTCGGTAAATGCGAACGCATTTAATGAAGCGAGTCCTTCCATATCGGTGAGAGTCCGACCAACTTGACGTTCAGTAATAGCCGCATAAGGTAGCACTCTTACATGACCTTCCTCTTTCATTTTGGTATAAATCATCGTGAAGTTATCTACAGTATCTGGTACAGGACGGGTATTTGGCATAGCAGCAATCGTCGTAAAACCCCCTCTTGCTGCTGCTGTTGTCCCGGTCTGAATCGTTTCTTTCTTTTCTCCTCCCGGTTCCCTCAAATGTACATGAAGATCAACTAAACCAGGGATAAGTAATTTGCCCTTTATATCCACGATTTCATCAGCATTATGATTTTCAAGTGGCACATCACTGATGTTAATAATCGTGCCAGATGCTGTGTCAGTTAGAATATGTAACACAGCTGTCTCACTCTCGTTTACATAGCACTGCGCATTTTTAAATAACGTGATCATACTGTTTTTCCCCCTTTAAATTCAGAACATGGGCAAGAATCGCCTTTCTTACTTTCACACCATTTGTCATCTGCTTAAAGATTCGTGAACGACTACATTCCACGAGACTTCCGGCTAATTCTACCCCCCTATTAACTGGTGCTGGATGCATAATAATACTGTGTGATTTCATCTGTATTTCTCGCTCTACAGTTAAGCCAAATTGCCTATGATATGTTTCCTTCGTATAACCGCCTTCTCCATCATGCCTTTCTGTTTGAATGCGTAGAAGCATTAAGACGTCTGCTTGGACTACCGCTTCATCCATCGTTAAGTACTCATCTTCAGTCAGTTCTGGATCCATCCACTCTAAAGGACCTGAATAAGACACGCGTGCACCCAACTTTTTTAAAATCTTTGCGTTTGTATGTGCAACTCGACTATGTCTTATATCACCACAAATGACAACATGCAAACCATCAAAACGGTTAAATTCTTGTTTGATTGTCAGTAAATCAAGAAGTGATTGTGTCGGATGATCCCCTGCCCCATCTCCAGCATTAATAATTGGAATAGTTAATCCATTTAATTGTTCGTAGTACTTCGTTTCAGGATGGCGAATGATCAAGGCCCTACAGCCAATCGCTTCTAATGTTTTAGCCGTATCGTATAATGTTTCACCTTTTTGAACACTAGAATGAGTTACATCGAAGGGAATTATGTCGATACCTAACTGTTTTTCTGCCATTTCAAAGCTGCACTTCGTTCTTGTACTCGGTTCAAAAAAGAGATTGGCTACAATCGGTTGTTCCCCCCACCTACGGTCCTGAGATGTTCTACACGTATCCGCCTCGAATAAAATAGTCTGTAGCTCCGGTAAAGTTAGATCGTTCAATGTTCTTAACTGCTTCATAAGATCCTCTCCTCTACTTGGCATTTGATTTATTATTAACCTGAGATGTATAAGAAAATCGCTAAAGGCGTAAAAAAAGAGCACCTTTCACTTTGAAAGGTGCTCCAGAAAGAAGAGGATACACTTGCCCCTTCTCTTCATTCGGACACCCTTGAAAGTCTCACTGGACTTTATTAAAGGATGTATTAGGCTGCGTCGCCTTTATGATCTTCACTCATATCTTTAAACATTTCATCCGTCGTTTTCACCGGGTCACGGCCCGGTAACACGAGGTTTAGTATGATACCAATCATCGTGGCTAACGCCATACCGGCCACTTCAACTTCAGGTGTCAGTTGAATAAAGGCGCCACCGATACCGATGACAAGAATAACCGATACAATGATTAAATTTCTTTTCTTACCGACGTCTATTTTATTATCGATCAACATTCTTAATCCGTTAGAAGCGATGATACCGAATAATAAAATCGAGACACCTCCCATTACCGCAGAGGGAATCGTCGTAATTAAAGCAGAGACTTTCCCGACAAATCCGAACATAATTGCTAATACCGCTGCACCACCAATAACGAACACGCTGAATACTCGCGTTAATGCAATGACGCCGATATTTTCGCCGTACGTCGTATTTGGAGGGCCGCCGAGTAAAGAACTGATAACTGTGGCAATACCGTCACCAAAAATGGATCGGTGCAGACCAGGTTTTTTTATAAAGTTCTTTTCAGCAATTTTACTTAACACCATCTGGTCACCGATATGCTCTGAAAGTGTCACCATTGCCACTGGCACCATGATGGCAAATATCTGCCATGAAAATGATGGGGTATACGTCACAAATGGGACGAGAAACTCAGGAGCTTGAATCCAGCTCGCCTCTCTTACTACTGTAAAATCCACTAGTCCTAAGAAAACTGCCACAATATACCCACCGACAATGCCAATTAAAATTGGAATTAAACCGAAGAACCCTTTGAAAAAGACTGATCCTAAAATTGTTAACGTTAATGTCACAAGGGCAACCGTTAAGTGGATACCGCTATATGTGCCAGTGCTTGGGTCGTTCATTGCCATATCGATAGCGACACCAGCTAAACCGAGGCCGATAACCATAATAACAGGACCTACAACAATAGGAGGTAGAAGTTTCAGAAGCCATTGAACGCCAGTTGCTTTTATGATGAGAGCAACGATTCCATATAAGACTCCTGCGAAGAAACTTCCGATCATAGCGCCTTCTGGTCCGCCGATTGTAATAGCCGTAATAATCGGCATGATAAAAGCAAACGAAGAACCTAAATACGCTGGAATGCGTCCTTTTGTAATGACGATATACGCAAGTGTCCCGAGGCCGCTGGAAACCAGTGCAACGGCTGGACTCAGTCCTGTTAGTAATGGAACGAGAATAGTAGCACCAAACATGGCGAATAAATGTTGAATACTTAAAACGAACCACTTATCAACTCTAGGAATTTCTCTAATACCAATTGTTTGTTGTTTCATAATTGTTCCTCCTCAATAATGACTGCTTTGATCAGTAAAGTGTGCGGAAACAGAACATTTTTATTATTTCCTCCGCATAAAAAAACCTCTTTGGCTGTTCTCAAAGAGGTATTTCGTCACTCCTTAGGTAGGCACCATGTAAAAGTACCCACTTCAACTTAGGAGGAGGAATATACCCCTTTTCAGCCTCTCTGGACTGGTTTAAAGGGAGTTTTTTTGTGTGAGAATAACTTCTTCTGCACCATCTACTTCCTGTAATTTTGCTTCGATAACTTCTGATTTTGCTGTCGGGACATTTTTTCCAATGAAATCAGGCCTAATTGGTAATTCCCGATGTCCTCGGTCAATGAGAACAGCTAATTGAATTTGAGCCGGCCTACCTAAGTCAATAATAGCATCCAACGCCGCTCGCACCGTCCGCCCTGTAAACAAGACATCATCAACGAGAATGACTTTTTTCTCCGCCACATCTGTTCTTATATCAGTTCCTTTTATTTCTGGCTGTTCATCTTTTCTTTTTGGAGTTAAGTCGTCTCGGTAGAGGGTGATATCAACCTCTCCTGTAGCCACTTTTTCTCCTTCGATGGCTTCTATTTTTTCAGCCAATCTTGCCGCGAGGTAAACTCCTCGTGTTTTTATACCGACAAGGATACAGTCTGAAACACCTTTATTTTTCTCAATGATTTCGTGCGCAATACGTGTTAAGGCTCGACGTATCGCCTGCTCGTCAAGGATTACTTTCGTCATGTGATCCCCCCTGTTCTAAACCATTTTCGGTTAAATGAAAAACCCTCACGCCACAGACAGGCGAGAGGGAAGTACTAGCTTGACAGTCAGATGATCACCCATCATATCAAAGGGGGTAATCTGCTACGTTCTGTTCCTTCTCAGCCTCTCGGGACTGTAATTAAAGGGCATATATTAATCTCTTAACACATTATTGCATGTGTTTCGACACGTGTCAATTATTATTTTCGTCCAGCTTGAACGAGACAATTTTTTAAGTCGTCAGGTAACGGAGCATGAAAGATCATTTCGTCACCTGTGCGCGGATGTATGAAACCTAAAAGTTCAGCATGTAATGCTTGACCGTTTATAGGAAAGTCATGTTTCTTCCGCGAACCATATTTAGGATCTCCTACAATAGGGTAACCAATATATTTCATATGAGCTCTTATTTGATGGGTACGCCCAGTCTCAAGTTCGCAAGCGACATGTGTGTAGTTAGCAAACCTCTCTATGACTTGAAAGTGGGTCACTGCTTCTCTTGCATGCATGTCAGTTACTTTCATGCGTTGGCGGTCTTCTGGATCTCTTCCAATAGGTGCATCAATCGTTCCTTTGTCATGTGGAATGACACCTGATACAAGCGCTTCATAACGACGCTTTGTCGTTTTGTTTTTTAACTGTTCCACTAATGATTCATGGGCAAGATCGTTTTTAGCTACCATTAACAACCCAGACGTGTCTTTATCAATTCGATGAACAATTCCCGGTCTTAAGACGCCATTAATTCCTGATAAATCTTGACAATGAGCCATTAGACCATTTACGAGGGTGCCAGAGGCATGACCTGGTGCTGGGTGGACAACCATTCCTCTCGGCTTGTTGACAACGAGAACATCTTTATCTTCATAAATAATATCTAGATCTAGGGGCTCTGCCTTTACTTCTAGTTCTTTGACTTCGGGCTCGTCCACGACCACCTCATCACCTAGCTGCATTTTATAATTGCTTTTAACACGGGCTCCGTTAACAGCTACATGGCCGTCTTGAATCCACTGTTGGACAAGACTTCGAGACCAATCTGTTTGGTTCGTTAACCATTTATCTAACCTTGTACTTTTCTCTTCACTAATAAAAGTATATTTAGCCATAATTAAGACTTCCTCTGTTTTTTTTCTTCTTTGAAAACATGTATAATCATCATAATCACGCCTGTAACAAGAGCTGAATCTGCCACGTTAAAAATTGGATAGTTATAAGAAAAAATATAGACATCGATAAAATCAACTACAGCTCCAAATAATAATCTGTCGATGAAATTACCGATAGCCCCTCCAAGTAATAGCCCTAAAGAGACTCCAAACCACGCATTTCCTTTTGCGTACGTTTGAATGTAGTAAATAATCACCCCAACAACTACAATAGTCACGATGATAAAAAACCACGTTTTTCCTTCTAGTATACCAAATGCTGCTCCAGGATTACGGTGTGATGTCAAATATAGGACATTTTCTATGAGAGTTATGCTTTGTCTTAAATCCATATACTGTACGACTAGCCATTTAGTAAATTGATCGAAAATAATTACTGCCAGTGCAATAACATAATAACGCAACGTCATGTTCCTCCATCTCATTTCTATCATTGTATGTACCCTTAGCATTTTAGCATAGCGTAAGAGAACAAACAATTGAAAACAAGAGAAGAACCATCTACAAGTTAAATACTCTTCACCTAATATCTGTTCTCTTAGCATGCTAATGAACCCTTTTGTTCATGCAAAAATCATCGTTAATATCTACAATTGACATTGCTGTGTTCGACTTCAATACACATGACTACTAAAAAAATGTCTCTAAGAGGACCTTAGAGACACTAAATTAGTTGTTAATAATGGTTAACGACTGTTTCAGTACATTCTGGACATAAACCTGGATGATGATTGTTTTCTCCCAAGCTTGTAGACACGACCCAACAACGTTCACATGTTTCACCTTCTGCTCGTTCTACACGAACAGCTATTTCTTCATACTCCACACTTTCTGCTGAGAGATCTGTCTTACGAGCAGTAACTGTCGTTCCAGACGTAATAAATAATTTATGCAAATCCTCAATTGAATCAAGAAGGGTGCGATCTTCATCATCAGCATATACGGTCACATGTGCATGAAGACTCTTCTTAATTCCCTTATCGGCACGTGCTTCTTCCAGTGCCTTTAAGACATCATCTCGCAGAACCATAAATCGGTCCCATTTGCGGCACAAATCAGTAATATTAGTAAATGTTTGAACTTCAGGCATATCTGTTAGCTGCACACTCGTTTCACTCACCGCAGGGATATGCTTCCAAACTTCATCTGCTGTATGAGACAAAATAGGGGAAACGAGCTTTACTAACGCCGTTAGAGTCTCGTACATAACTGTTTGAATTCGTCTTCGACTGATGTGATCAGCATGTCTAATATAAAGGGTGTCTTTTGCAATGTCCATATAGAATGAGCTTAATTCGACTGTACAAAAGTTGTGAATTTTATTATAGACGTTAGCGAATTGATACTCCTCATACCCTTTTTTCACGTCACTGACAAGATCATTAAGTTTTACGAGCATGTATTGATCAACTTCTGCTAACTGATCATAAGCTACTGTATTTGTAGTTGGATCAAAGTCAGCCAAGTTACCTAAAAGGAATCTAAAGGTGTTACGAATTTTTCTATAGACTTCTGCTACTTGCTTTAAAATATCATCTGACACGCGAACATCAGCCTGATAATCAACTGATGCAACCCATAAACGTAAAATATCGGCACCGAGCTGCTTCATGACTTTGTTAGGAATGATTGTATTCCCGAGAGATTTACTCATTTTCTTCCCTACTCCGTCTAAAGTGAACCCATGGCTAATTACGGATTTATAAGGTGCTTTTCCAGTCACTGCTACAGCTGTCGACAAGGACGAGTTAAACCAACCTCGATACTGGTCAGAACCTTCTAAATAGACATCTGCTGGACGTGTCAGATCATCCCGTTCTTCTAACACCGCTTGATGGGAAGAGCCAGAATCAAACCAAACATCCATAATGTCCGTTTCTTTAGTAAAATTGCCATTCGGACTATGCGGAGAAGTGAAATCTTTTGGAAGCAAGTCTGTCGTTTCCCACTCAAACCAAATATTCGAGCCATGCTCACGAAATAGCTGTGACACGTGATCAATCGTTTCATCTGTAATTATCGGTTCACCATCTTCTCCGTAAAAAATTGGAATAGGTACACCCCAAGCTCGCTGACGAGAAATACACCAATCTCCCCTATCTCGAACCATATTATAAAGTCGGGTTTCTCCCCATTTTGGAAGCCATTCAACCGCTTCGATTTCACGAAGTAGTTCTTCTCTGAAATCTTTAATTGATGCAAACCACTGAGCGGTTGCTCGGAAAATAACTGGCTTCTTCGTCCGCCAGTCATGTGGGTAAGAGTGTGTAATAAACGTAAGCTTTAATAAGGCGCCAGCTTCTTCAAGTTTCTCAGTAATCACTTTATTCGCTTCATCATAGAATAGACCTTCAAACATTGGCGCTTCATCGGTAAAGACACCTTTGTCATTTACAGGACATAACACATCAAGACCGTATGTTTGCCCAACGAGATAGTCGTCTTCCCCGTGTCCTGGTGCCGTGTGCACACAACCAGTACCAGCATCTAGTGTCACGTGATCACCAAGAATGACAAGCGATTCCCGATCGTAAAGGGGGTGTTTAGTTTTTGTTTTTTCCAAGTCACTTCCATTGAATGTTTGAACGATCTCGTAATGATCCCATTCAAATTCTTTCGCAAGCTGTTCAATCAACTCTTTAGCCACAACATAGGTGGCCTCCTCTACTTTCACGGATGCATATGTTAACTCTGGATGAAGAGCAATTGCTAAGTTAGCCGGAATTGTCCAAGGTGTAGTCGTCCAAATGACGAATTTCTCATCACCTTTCAAAACACCATTTCCTTCTATTACATCAAAAGCCACATAAATAGAAGGTGACCGTTTATCGTGATACTCGATCTCTGCTTCTGCTAAAGCTGATTCAGATGACGGTGACCAGTAAACAGGTTTTTTACCTTTGTAAATATAGCCTTTCTTCGCCATATCACCAAAGACTTTAATTTGTTGTGCTTCAAAATCATGCGTCAAGGTCACATAAGGATTATCCCAATCACCACGGACGCCAAGTCGTTTAAACTGTTCTTTTTGTCGTTCAACCTGCTCAAGTGCATATTCCTCGCATTTTTGGCGAAATTCCGCCACCGTTAATTTTTTTCTGTCAACTTTTCCTTTTTTCGTTAGGGCTGTTTCAATAGGAAGACCGTGCGTATCCCAACCAGGGACATAAGGGGCATGGAATCCGCTCATTGATTTATAGCGCACGATAAAATCTTTTAAAATCTTGTTCAGTGCATGCCCCATATGAATATCCCCATTTGCATAAGGGGGCCCATCATGCAGCACGAATAATGGACGTCCTTCTGTTCTTTTTTGTACTTGTTCATAAATTTTTTCTTCATCCCATTTAGCTTGCATCTCGGGCTCCCGATTAGGAAGGTTCCCTCTCATCGGAAAATCTGTTTTGGGCATAAGTAACGTATCTTTGTAATCCATTTAATAGCCTCCAGTCATTTTCTTCACACATTTATAGCTTACTCTCGTCACCTTTGTTATCTGCTTGGTGTTTCCAACGACAAAAAACTCCTCGTCCTCAGAAAGGGACGAGAAGTAAACCCGCGGTACCACCCTCATAAGCTCCTTACTTATTTAAAAGCAAGTTACTCACTCAAGCATCAGATAACGGTTATGATCCGGTGTTTCCTATTAGAAAAGAAGTCTTTTCGTTCAGAACACAGCTCCAGGGAGATATTCAAAACAAGCTTGGCACCGGACTTCCACCATCACCGGCTCGCTTTTGCCATATAACATGTTTTTACTGGCCCTTTCAACGCTTATATAACTATCATTGTCACATATGACCCACATTAATCATTTCATTTTAATGTAGAGTATAAGACTTCAAGACTAAGTATGTCATGGTGTTTGTCAAAATCTTATTAAAGTATAAGGGAAGGTCTTTTAGTACGTCAAGACCGATTAAATATTTTCGTAATGTTCTTCCTCTTCTCGTTCGTTCAATGAATGAGATAAATCATCCCAATCTTCATTTCCTAGCATCTCAAGCTGCGCTTCCAGAAGCATTTTAAATCGCATGCGATACACAGACGCCTGTTTTTTTAATTCTTCTATTTCAAGAGCAACCTTACGGGATTTAGTTAATGCTTCATTAATAATTCGATCAGCATTTTTCTCCGATTCTTTAATAATCAGTTTGGCTTCTTTATCCGCATTACGCTTCACATCTTCTGCTGTCTCTTGAGCTACGAGAATAGATTTATTCAAAGTCATTTCAATATTTGAGAAGTGCTCAAGCTTTTCTTCCAGTTCTTGAACTCTGTCGTAAAGTTCTTTCTTTTCTCTAATGACCATTTCATAATCTTTAATCATCTGGTCTAAAAATTCATTTACTTCATCTTCATCATAGCCTCTAAAACCTCTTGCAAATTCCTTATTATGAATATCTAAGGGAGTTAATGGCACAGAAAAACACCTCCGAGTAGTTGTTGATTATGTCCTGATATTCGACACAATTTGGGTTAATTCCTTTATATTACGCCAATCTTATTTTGGGAAGCCTAATATGAGGCGATACTTCCCTTTTTTCGTTTCTCCGTCAAACTGTAAAAGTTCACACCTTCCTTTACCTCTTAACGAAATCATATCACCTTCTGTGAGCTGATAAGATGGGTCATCAACCACTTTCCAATTCACCTTTACTTTTTCACCAGACACAGCCGGTTTAATTTTTGCCCTCGATATGTGGAATGCCTCGGAAAGCACATTATCTAGTCTTAGAGAGGAGACAGTGATAGCTCGTTCATCCCTCTCTTGATTAAACTGCAACACGTTTTCTTCCGGTAATTCACGCAACGTAACATTTGTCTTTCCGACTGTCTGCAAATTCATCTGAACATATTCAGACACTTCTTTAGCCAAAATGAGTTGAAATCGTTGTTGATCGGAGATAATATCACCAAACTTGTCGCGTTTCATACCGATACTCATGAGTGATCCTAAAAGTTGCCTGTGCTCTAGTGTACTAAATTTTTTCGGATAATCTAGCTCAAAGAGGGTCGTCTTATAGTCATTTTTATCGGGAATAATATATTCAGGGTAAAGGAGCGCTCGTTTTCTTTCAGCGTTCTCATGACCACCCCAAAACCCAAGTCGGACCGTTCTTTGGTCACCTATGATTAATTTTACAATCTCCTGTTGACGTGGATCGAGAAAATCTGTTAATTTCGGCCGATACTCCTCTTCCCCAATTCGTTTCCAATCTAAAACCTGATCAACGAAAGGGTGCTCATCTTTTCTAAAGTGTTCGTATAACGACATGACTTGTTTAATCTCCTTATGACATCACATGAAAAAAGAAAATAAGTACCTCACACCATCCATTGCAAACCTAAGTGCAAACAATGCCACGATAGGAGAAATATCAATCATTCCGATAGGAGGGATGATTCGTCTGAACGGCTCAAAAAAAGGTTCAACGAGTCTCCCAACACCTTGTCCAAAAGCCGATTCTCGTGCATTTGGTAGCCATGACATAAAAATATATATAATACATATAAACCAGTAAATCTGCATGGCATTTAAAACGATTGTTGCAACTAATCCCATATACTTTCACCTACCTCAAAAATATCTATCATTCTTCAAACATCTCTGATATTGATCCAGATACATCAACATTATCTGGGGTACAAAGAAAAATGTTAGCTCCTAACTTTTGAATATCTCCACCAATAGCGTATACTGTCCCGCTCAAAAAATCCACAATTCTTTTCGCTTGCTCTCTAGATATACGTTGTAAATTGATAACAACAGCTTTGCGATTTTTCAAGTGATCAGCAATCTCTTGTGCCTCTTCATAACTGTGCGGCTCCAAAAGCAATACTTTCGCTTGGTTTTGGATGCTACTCAGACTAACTACGTTACGTCTGTCATTTGTAGGCCCTGTCTCTTTAGGTGTAAAAGAGGAGTTTTCTTCGTATTCCTCTACTTCCACTTCTTCTTCAGTATAGTCATCATCTAATTCAAAAAATCGCTTGAACTTACGTTTAAATGTCATGCTTTCACCTCTTTATCATGGCCTACAAGTGAAGAACCAATTCTAACAAACGTCGCACCTTCTTCAACCGCAATCTCAAAATCATTGGACATTCCCATTGATAATTCGGTACACGGAGCATGTGCAAAGTTTTTCGCTGCAATGGTTTCTTTCAGCTCTCTCAAGCTTTTAAATGTTTCTCTGAGTATATCCTTATTATCGGTTAAAGGTGCCATCGTCATTAACCCCACTACTTCAATTGACGGATAATCGGCTAATTTTTGAATGAAAGGCAGTGTTTCATCTGACGTTACTCCAGATTTAGACGACTCCCCACTTACATTCACTTGGACAAAGCATTTTATTTTAACAGATTCCCTAGCTCGCTTATTAATTTCTTTCGCTAATGATAGCCTGTCCAAAGAATGAATATAATCATATGCATGAATAATCTTTTTAACTTTTTTAGATTGCAGATTCCCAATAAAATGCCACGTAGCTTTTCGACCAAGGGCATCATGTTTTTCCATTGCTTCTTCCGGCCTGTTTTCACCTAGGTGTAACACCCCTGCATCAACAGCTTCTTTTGCTCTTTCTATAGAGACATATTTAGTTACAGCGATTATATGTATAAGTTCAGGGTTTCTTCCAGTACGTTTACACGCAGCACGAAGAACAGCTTGAATATCTTCATAGTTTTGCTTAACTGACAATCGACAATCTCCTTTCCTGGCAAACTTAAACACACACAGGTTAGTCACTACTTACTATTTTATCATTAAAGCTATTATATAGGCTAACCTCTTCTGTTTAAATGCCTTATTACTGAATCAATTGCTTTCGCATACAGGTGAGAAGGCGAAAAGCCTTTGGTTACGTCAAGTTATAATGTTATAAAGAAAACCACTAAACGTCCCAGCCTTTCGCTTAAATATAAAATTATTTACCGTATACGTCCTGACTATTTGCTATGGATACACATTTATTGAAAAAGTCTAGACTTAAAGTAAAGTATAATGAATTCAAGTCAATCAAGCAATGGGTTGACACATTATCGGGTAAATTGTCGTACATTTTCGTCAACTGTGTGACTTACTTTCCTTTTTTTCGTTAGTCATCGAAGGAAACAGGGCTATGTCCGCCTTTTTCAACACGTACCAAAATCACATCTGAGCCGATCTTTACAATGTTTTTCCAGGGGACGACTGTTTCGTCATCTTTCTGAAATAAATTTTTCATTCTCCCCCCACCAATTACGATAGCATCAACTCTTCCTTTTTCTAAATCAATATCGATGTCTGTTAAATGGCCTAATAAACGTCCATCCGCCAAATTTACAATATCCTTTGATTGCAGCTCTGACATGTTCAACATATTATTTCTCCCCTCTCGTCCTTTTGTCATCATCATATGCAGCCCTGGAGAAGATATTTCTAAAAAAATAAACCTGCCGAGGCAGGTTATTCTTTCGCATGTTTATTCATTTGAGTAATAGCTGCTTTTTCAAGACGTGAAACTTGTGCCTGCGAAATGCCAATTTCTTCAGCTACTTCCATTTGAGTTTTGCCTTGAAAGAAACGCATGTCCAAAATAATTTTTTCTCTTTCATTTAATCGGATCATCGCTTCTTTAATCGCTATTTCTTCTATCCAATTTACATCCTTTTGCTTATCATCACTTATCTGGTCCATGACGTATATTGGATCACCACCATCATTGTAGATCGGTTCAAATAAAGAAACAGGATCTTGGATGGCATCAAGAGCAAAGACCACTTCCTCTTTAGGCACTCCTAAAACTGCTGCAATTTCTTGCACTGTTGGTTCTTTCTCTCTTTTCTTTTCGGCCATTAAGTTATCTCTCACTTGAAGAGCTTTGTATGCAATATCTCTAAGTGAACGAGACACCCTAATTGGATTATTATCCCTTAAATAACGACGTATCTCTCCAATAATCATCGGCACAGCATACGTGGAGAATTTAACATTCTGCCCTAAATCAAAATTATCAATTGATTTCATTAATCCGATACACCCTACTTGAAAAAGGTCATCCACATATTCCCCCCGGTTATTAAATCTTTGAATGACACTGAGAACGAGACGCAAATTCCCATTTACTAGTTTTTCGCGTGCATCAGCATCATCTTCTTCTTGCATTTGTTTAAACAGCACACGCATTTCCTTGTTTTTTAGAACAGGTAATGTGGATGTATCCACACCGCATATTTCCACTTTATTTCGTGACAATGGTTTCCCTCCCATCAGGAGATAAGTTACAAAATCAGTATCTCCTTGAGAGGGAAATTTATGCAGGGGATCCTAGGTGAGAAATTAGATCACATCTTCTATTCCATTGTGCCGCAACTAATTGAGCTAGATCATTTTATTAAATTCTTTTTGTAACCGTTTAATAATTCTTTTTTCAAGACGAGAGATATATGATTGTGAAATCCCAAGTAGATCAGCCACATCTTTTTGTGTCTTTTCTTCTTCACCAGCTAATCCAAATCGCAGCTCCATAATTTGTTTTTCTCGGCTATTTAAGCTCGTTAACGCTTTAACAAGGAGTTTTCTGTCAACTTTATCTTCTATTCCTTTCGTGATAATATCTTCTTCTGTACCTAGGACATCAGACAACAACAATTCATTTCCATCCCAATCGATATTTAATGGCTCATCAAACGACACTTCAGAGCGCAATTTGTTGTTTCGTCTTAAATACATCAAAATTTCATTCTCAATACATCTTGAAGCATAGGTAGCTAACTTTATTTTCTTCTCCGGATTAAAGGTATTAACTGCCTTAATTAAACCAATCGTTCCAATACTAATTAAATCTTCAATATTAATGCCAGTATTTTCGAACTTACGTGCGATGTAAACAACAAGCCGTAAATTTCGTTCAATGAGCATAGCCCGTACCGACTCATCTCCATCAGGCAATTTCTGCAATAGGTACGCTTCTTCTTCTTTAGAAAGTGGGGGTGGGAGTGCTTCACTTCCCCCTATGTAATACACTTCCTTTGATTTTAAATTTAATTTTTTCAGCAATTTGTACCATAAAAGTTTTAAACGGATCGTATATTTTTTCACATAAACGCCTCCTTAACATGTTATGAACTTATTGAGCCTGCTTTTTTTGTTGCATCATGGCTGGATGAAGCAGACAATTGTATTCCTCCTTTTCACCAAGTGGGACATGGCTAAGCCCTAATAAAATACGCGGACATTCGAATGACTTATCATTCTCATGCACGGTGACTCTATCTGGCTTAACAGTCCATAGAAATTGCTGATGACTGCCTATCGTTCGATACGGAAGAAGTGAGACATTACCAATATTTTCTTCCTCTACATTTGTGAGATCACTAGGCGACCGTTTTGAGAAATTAACTAATGTCTTTGGGAATTGATCGGCAGTTTCAGTCATATCTATAATCATCACAGGTCTTTTTGAAAAAGGATCTGTTAATTGATTACCACTGTCAACAAATCCTTTTAACTGGATATGATGGCCTTGTAGTTCGACATGCACCTCCATTGTTGATTCGTAGCGTATCTTCACTGCTTCGATTGATTCAAACCTCTGTTTTGAATAATAAAAAACAAGAGGGAACCCTACTAAGACAAACAACCAGCCTATTGGGCTACCAAAACTTGTCGTTCCTGGCCCTAAGGAATCCCCAATGAAGGCAGGGTCAACCTGAAGAAAAAAATGTATACCAATTAAAGCGCCTCCTACTGCAAAATTCACAAAATAAAACATCAAAAGGGTCTGAATGAAAGATCCTAATGTATTAAATCTAAAGGTGATTAATATAATAAGGACTGAATATAAACCTTTCAAAATGGGATGGGTCACGATCTCCAGTGATGGAATGATAAGACACCAAATATAAAGTGATGCAAAGAAGGCACCAATTATTAAACGCTTTCTCGGCACATTCTTTTTTAAAACGGCGGCAGTCAAAATAAGCAACAATAAATCTATGAAAAAGTTTAGTAACCAGATAATATCGAAATAAAGAGTCATAGACCCCACCGTCCAACCATGAATTTTAAAGAAAGTATAGCTTACCCGCCTCACTAAGTCTGTCACTTTTTGCAACTAAAAGAACACTTTTTTTAAGAGATTTTTAAGGATTATGTCAAGACACTTCGTTCACTTATTTAGGATAAGTTAATCATTCTTAACTTAGTAGATTTAATAGTTTAGCTAGTAAGTGTACACCCTTGCAAATTTTCCGGTATTTAAGGGATATATTGTGAAAACCAGCACATATTTGACTTCGTAAGATACAGAAGCGAAAACCATTCCCTAAAAGATTTTGACGTGGCACCAGTATAATTGTAAATAATGTTCTAAATGAAGAGAGCCACCTTTGTTCGGATATTTACTTTTTTGGCTTTCAACAACACAAATGATTAAACTGAAAATCATGATAATACTCAAATGAAAAAAACCACTTTTTGAGTTTTTCAAACTCAAAAAGCGGTTTATATGTGACGTCTTTATTAGCGATTGCGGCGATTACGCAAGAAGGTTGGAATATCAAGTGTATCCATTTCCTCTTCACTTTGCTGCTGTTGATTAGCTGAAGGCTTTTGCTGTTCTTGTGAAGAAGCAGTCTCTTTACGACTACTCCCACCTTGTGAAGGCGCCTGTCTCTGCTGGTTAATCGTTGAACGTTGGTTTTGAACCTGTTCATTTTGTTGACCATCAAAGCCAGTAGCAATAACAGTAACAACTATTTCATCTTTAAGATTTTCATTAATAACAGAACCGAATATCATATTGACTTCACTATCTGAAGCTGACGATACGATTTCAGCTGCTTCGTGAACTTCAAATAAGCTTAAATTCGATCCGCCAGTAATATTCATAAGGATACCTTGTGCCCCATCAATACTTGTTTCTAGTAATGGAGAAGATATAGCTTTTTTAGCTGCTTCAGCTGCTCTGCTTTCTCCTGTAGCGATCCCGATCCCCATAAGAGCAGAACCTTTCTCACTCATAATCGCTTTCACATCTGCAAAATCCAAGTTAATTAAACCTGGTGTTGCAATGAGATCCGAGATCCCTTGTACACCTTGTCGGAGAACGTTATCCGCTTCTCTAAATGCTTCTAACATTGGTGTATTTTTATCGACGATTTCTAATAAGCGATCATTAGGAATAACGATTAACGTGTCCACTTTATCTTTTAATGCAGCGATACCGTTTGCCGCCTGCATCATTCGTTTACGCCCTTCAAATGTAAAAGGTCGCGTAACGACACCAACTGTGAGAGCTCCAGCTTCTTTTGCTATCTCAGCAATAACAGGAGCGGCTCCTGTTCCTGTTCCGCCTCCCATTCCAGCTGTGATAAATACCATATCTGCACCATTTAATTGCTCCTCAAGATGCTCTCTACTTTCTTCCGCAGCCTTCTTTCCTATTTCTGGGTTGGCTCCCGCTCCTAAACCACGAGTTAACTTCCCACCCAGTTGCAGTTTTTCCTCTGCTTTTGATAAATGTAGAGCTTGCGCATCAGTATTTACAGCAATGAAGTCTACACCTTGTAAACCATTCTCAATCATCCTGTTAACAGCATTACTACCGCCACCACCAACGCCTATTACTTTTATTTTCGCTAATTGTTCCATATCCATTTCAAAATCTAACATTTTCGATCCCCCAATCCGAGTTCGTTCCATTCGCTTCTAGTTGTGTGGTTCTACTCAAAGAACATTTTAAACATATTTGACACTTTCTTCTTAACACCAGGTCCTTCTTTAGGCTCCTTCACTTTTCCTTGACGAGTATTCTCTTTCCGTTCTCTTTTGTCAACATTATGATTTACTTCATGCCCGGATTCTAATCCTTTCTTGGCCTCTTTGCCTTGTATACGGAGATTTCGATGGGCAAATGTAATTAAGCCCACGCCGTTCGTATACTGAGGCTCTCTGACGCCGATATAATCAGGAATAGCTACCCTCACATTCTTTTGCATAACGTCGCGTGCTAACTCCAAAACGCCAGGCATTTTGGCTACACCACCGGTTATAACATAGCCTCCGGACAAATCTTGATAACCCATCCGATAGATTTCTTTCATAACAAGGTTAAACATTTCTTCTAAACGTGGTTCAATAATATTCGCTAACTGCCATTGCGAAAATTCTTGCCTTTGATCACTGCCAATCTCCGAAACCTCAAACGTTTCATCATCGGAGGCGTGACTGACGAAGGCATGTCCATGCATTTTTTTCACATTTTCAGCTTCTTCAGTTGATGTTCTTAAGCCAACTGAAATATCATTAGATATATGATCGCCACCAATAGGAATCTGTCTCGTCCCTTGTAACAAGCCGTCTTCAAAAACCGAAACGGTCGTGGAGCCTCCACCAAGGTCTATTAATGCGACACCGAGGCTTTTTTCATCTTTTGACAATGCAATTGAACCAGCTGCTAGTGGCTGTAACACAATATCGGCAACTTCAAGCCCAGCTTTTTCTACACAGCGCAGAAGATTATGTAGCATTGTTTTCGCACCTGTAATGATCGTCCCTTCCATCTCTAGACGCACACCAATCATGCCACGTGGATCGTTAATTTCATCTAATCCATCCACAATAAACTGGCGAGGGATAACATCTATAATTTCCCTTTCAGGGGGGATAGACACCACTTGCGCTGCATCAATAACTCTCGTAATGTCTTCATCACCTATTTCTCTGTCTTCACTAGAAACAGCAACTACACCGTGACAGGATTGCAATTGAATGTGGTTCCCAGTTATCCCGACAACAACATGCTTTATACTTAACCCTATCATTCTTTCTGCTTTATCAACAGCGTTTTGGATCGATTGGACTGTCTCATCTATATCAACAATTGATCCTTTTTTGATTCCTTCTGATTCCGATTCGCCTACTCCGATAATATTTAACGACGCATTTGTCATTTCACCGATGATCACCCTAACGGATGAGGTCCCGATATCAAGCGTCACATATGTATCATGATTATTCATGGCTGGCACCTCCCTTTCTGACTCGTGTTGACCTCTTATCTCCTGTTTCCTGATAAGAATTGTATTCAACATCTGTTTGCCATTCCCTTTTTTTATCGGTAAAAATTATAAAATGTAAAACCCTTATTCTGAACGGGGTGTAGATATTTTATTTTGCTTATCAATCCATCTGTTAAGAAAAATACGTCTGATGATCGCAATGTTATTAAATAACCTAACGCCAAAAGCAACAATTGCAGCTAAATATAAGTCTACACCAAGATGAACACCGAGAAAAGCCAAACCGGCTGCTAAAAAAATATTCGTCAAGAATCCCGAGATAAACACCCTCTCATCAAATTGCTTTTCTAAGTTGGCTCGTATACCTCCTACAAGTGTGTCAAGGGCTGCTAGTACAGCGATAGAAAAATAGCTAGCGTATTGTTGTGAAATTTGAAAATCTGTAAAAAAACCTAAAAGTAATCCAAGTAAAAGCCCAAAAATTGGCAACCACATTTTATGAATCCTCCAGTACTGGTTCCATGTATCTTACACGATACGTATGGTCATAAGCAGGTAAGGTTAAGTCGTCAGCTGCTTCCACCGAGAAATCTAAATTCTCATAAGAAAAGATTTCCCTTGACTGTGAAGACATAATAGCATGATGCATTGACTCAGGGTCATCAGTAATAACTTTTATTTCTAGTGGAAAAGATGTCATCCAATTCCCGTTGATTAGTGTACGTCCGTTTGCTTCTCGAATGGCCGTCGTAGAAACAATTCGTTCGTTTCCAATAGCGATATGCTCTGCACCTTGAATGTTTAATTCATTAATCAGTAATCTAAGCAAGTATGGAGGAACAGTGCGAATGGCTCCCCCACTGTAATTTTCGTCAAAATAAACATTAACTTCGATGATTATGCCCGCTCCGTCTACCTCTGTTAAACCTGCTTTCATTTGCAAATCATGAAAGACATCCTCCATCACTTCTTCCACATCTTCATTTTCATCTAACTGGTATAAAATATTACTTTGGCGATGAATCTCTTCATTCAGCTCTTGCTGTCTTTCTTTTTCTGCCATTAATGCTTGCCTTAAATCAGCCATATTTCGTGTATCTCTCTGAGAAGGCTCGTTAATAGATTGAAGTTGAACGGCTATCATAAACCCAATGACAAATGTGACACATGTAAATATAAGCATTTTAATTCTCATGTGCCTTCCCCACTTTCGGAAAAATAGGGATCAATCTGTATATCTGTTTTCTTCTCGATTCGAACTTGTATATTTTCATTAACGAGTTGATCTTTAACTCCACCTGTCAGGTTTAGAGCTTCATCTAATGTATCACGATCACCAATGGCCATTACCTCAAATGGAGCAAACGCAATTTCCCCATCTACTTCAATAACAGGTCCGATACACTGAATATACGTTTGATGAGTTACTCTGTGGCCATTTATTGCGAGAGCTTCTGCTCCTGAAACGAGTAATTCATCAACTACTTGCTGAATATGTTGTTCATGTACAATATAGCTATTCGGATTGTCTTCCCCTGGAATGTACTGTGCATCAGTAAGAGTTACAAGAATTCCTTCACCCTTCACACCAATTTCCCCTGTCACCATTCTTAACTTATCTATATCTTCTACAAGGTTAAAGTAGAGTTGTTCTTGGTCAGACACCGTTTCTTCAATCTGTTTTATTTCACTTTGAATCTCTCTTAATTGTTCAGCTAATTCCCGATTTGTCTCTTGTTCTAATAACACGTCATTTCTTAAATCATGCTCAGTTTCCCATTGCGAACTCGTTTCCACAAAACTATTCTTGCCAAAGTCTGCATCAAGTTGAAAGCTTAAAGCGACTAAAAATCCGCTAATAAGCAATACAAATGTGAAAAGTACGTACTTACTCTTCTTCACTTCCACTATCCTCATCCTCCTCATCAACATCAAAACGTTCAAAATAAGGGTTCATTCGCATATGAACAATCCCCTCTACATTAGGGTCTAGTTGTTCCACAACTGAAGGATAAGGAGCGATTCTTTGCGCAAAGTGTCTAACCGTTGAACTTACAGTAAAGCCATCATTCATTAAAATAGTTAAACGGTAAGAGTCGTTTTCTGTAGGATCAAGAATAATGTCAGACATTCGTTGTAGGAGTGCCGCAGGTGTTTCAGCTAGTTCATTAACCATTTCTCCCCGGATATCGTCATCTTCAAACCCTCTTAAAACTGGTGCATCATAAGGTACAAAGTTTTGATTAGACTCAGCCCCATTCATATAGACATCACCAGTTGTTAAAACAGGATCATAACCCTCCCCATTATAAATGTATGCTATTCGTTCATACTCTTCTATGTTAAGGTGAACTGTCGTAAGCCATTCCCTACTGACTTCCACTGATTTAATTGCCTCATGTGCGGTCAATCTTTCTACAATTCCGGAAACCCTGAGGTTCCACATGCTTACATTCTCTTCAAGTCGTGATTCTGATATAATCCATTCCGAAGAGGCAAAATAATGACCATTTACCTCTATGTTTTGAACTTGACTAAAAGAGCTCTGAAAATAAACAATGAATAGCATTAAAGTAAAAAAGACAGAGACATACATGATTAATCGTCTATTGGATCGTTGTTTTCTCCGCTCTTTAAGCTTAGGTATTCTCTCTTCAATTTTGACAACTTTCTTTTCTTTCATAAACTTATCCTCCATTGGACTGCAGGGAATTGAATGAGAAAACCGCCTACTTTAGTAGACCCTTTATCCGATCCGTTCTGAACTTAAGGCAAAATAGTTATACTCCAAAGACACGTAACTTTAAAACAGTTAACTTCTTTATACGGAATTTCACGTAAACTAACTGTTTATTTGCTGTATTCACTTTAAAGTAAAAAAAGAAGGGCGTTATTAAACGGCCTTTAGTAACAAAAAGCAGCACAGTTTATGAAAAAATCATACATAAATAAGCAATCGTTGCTTTTATATACATTGTAACTATATCTTTTGCAATTGACTCTCATCAATATATTCCACTTCAGTCTCTAATGTAATACCATAGCGATTTTTTATTTCTTTTTGAACGTAAGTAATCAGCTCAAGTATATCATTCGCAGAAGCATGACCTGTGTTTACAATGAAATTACCATGTTTTTCTGATATCTTTGCTCCACCAATAGAAAAGCCTCTTAGTCCGGTTTGTTCGATCAGTTGTCCAGCATAATGTGGTAAAGGATTACGAAAAACACTCCCACAACACGGGTCCTTCCATGGCTGAGTTTTTTTGCGATACGCTTTATGTCGTTGTAAAGACTCTTTTAACTTAACAGGATCATCTTTTCTCAGCTTCATATGTGCTGCAAGACAAATTCCCCCTGATGACTGTAAGATTGACGTTCGATAAGCAAACCCAAGCTCTGAATGGTCAAGCCAAGTTACGCTGCCATCCTTAAATAATACGAGTGCCTTCGTTACAATAGATGCCATATCACTTTTGTGTGCGCCAGCATTCATAAAAACAGCACCACCGACAGTTCCTGGTATCCCCCCGGCAAATTCTAATCCTGCATAGCCTTTCTTGCACATTATTCCCGCAAGCTTAATAAGGGAAAAACCGGCTTCAACCGTTACTAATTCATCTTCCTGTTTTAATGTTGAGAGATGGTCTCCTAATTTAATAACGACGCCATTTATTCCATGATCAGGGATAAGAACGTTAGACCCCTTACCTAAAATAAACCATGGAATCTCTCGCTTATTAATTAGCTTCAAAGTCTCAACTAATCCTTCAATAGATTCTGGTTCATAAAAAAGCTTTGCAGGCCCACCAACTCGCCATGTAGTATGAGGTTTCAGAGGTCTATTAAGCGTAGCTTCACCACTTTGTAACTGATTAATTTCGCCTAGAAGAGTCGAGAAGGATTTCTCCATAAGTCATGCGCCGCCTTTAAATAAATCTTTAATAAGTGTTTCTAATTCAGCTGAAGCATGAGGCTTCCCTAAAGTAAGAGCGTGCTTTTTCATACTTTCCAAAGTTAATGGGTCGGTCAGAATATTATCAATTTCAGTCATCAGCCGGTCAGGTGACATCTCTTTTTCTAATATAATTGTAGCAGCACCGGCTTTTTCAAGTGATCTAGCATTTTTCTCCTGGTGATTATTTGTCACATAAGGACTAGGAATAAGAATTGAAGGGAGTCCAAGGGCTGTGATTTCAGCCAGTGTAGTCGCCCCCGCCCTCGCAATGAGTAAGTCGACTTCATGTAAAAGTGATGGCATGTCACTTATATATGGGACGATCACAAGCTGCTTAAGTTGACTTTCCTTATCCACAGTAGCTTTTACTTGTTCATAGTGAGCTTCACCAGTAACGTATAAACATTGATAATCCTTTGTTTGCCACTGCTGTAACGTTTCCATAACAGCATCGTTAATAGGCTTCGCCCCTCGACTTCCACCTACTACAAGAACCGTCTTTTTTTGACCACTTAATCCGAGCTCTCTTAGTTTTATCTTCCCCGTTGTTACCTCAGTTGTAACCACTTCACTTGCTCTAGGGTTTCCAGTAATGTGGACTTTTTCTTTCGGAAAAAAAGTCGCTGAGTCAGGAAATGATAAAGCAATTTTCGAGACATATTTAGCTAAAAATTTATTTGTTAAGCCAGGAACACTATTTTGTTCATGAATTAGTGTCGGTATATTTTGCTTAGCAGCAGCGTAAACTACAGGTCCACAAACATAACCGCCTGTTCCAATTACTACATCCGGCTGAAATTCTTTAATATATTTTTTGGATAGTCGAACTGCTTGCAAGAAACGCAAAATTGTTTTCACATTTTCTAAAGATAGTTTTCGTTTAAATCCTGTTATTGTGACCGTTTTAAATGGAATTCCTTCATCACGTATAATTCTCGCTTCAAGGCCATTTTCTGTCCCGATATAGAGACACTCAACGTTTTCATTATGTTTTTTCAGATGGCGGATAAGTGCTACAGCAGGGTATATATGTCCACCTGTTCCTCCCCCTGATACTAAAACCTTCATATATTTCCTCCTTGAAACTTTCCTTTTAAGTATAACCGCCCAATGACTGCTATTACCCTTATTCTAACTGAATATAACACGTATTTTAAGTAATTATTTCATCTTTTTCGTTTTAATGAAAATTTACTACTAGAAAAAGAGATTGAAGTAAACAAATTTCATTCAGTTCAAAGAAAATCGAATGATGATAAATAATGTTATATGCTTCGGACATTTTGAAATTTGATAAATAAGAAGCTAGAAATTTTTTTGTAGAAGAGTTTGTTCTTTCTTTAGGAGAGTGGTGTCTCACTATTCCAGCAGAATAGTCTTTTCTTCCAAAAAAAGGTACTTTAGGATGTGAAATATTTTAATCAGTCTCTGTGCTAAAGCAATATTTATTTTACGGCAAGTTCATCTAACTGTCTATCAAAAACTGACATGTTACTAGGACATATTCAGTTCTTTCTTCCCCAAGTGGCTCGACATTTTTACCAATCATCAGACAATATTGCATGATGATGCGGCTAATAGTTAAGGTACAAAAACGAAATTCAAGAATACTTTTTTTAGTCAGCAGTTGTTTTTCTATAACTATTTGTTCACTAGGTTGCATTAATTTAGTTTAACTATTAAAATACTCACAACCTTCAATCAAGTTATTTTATGCAAAGTAAGATGTCAACCATTCGAATCATGAAAGTGCTCTTCACTTATTATCACAGATAAGCATCCGTAAACCTCCTCGCTCAAAATAGAGAGAGGGAACTTTATTTAGGCGGAAAATAATCGACACTAATAACTTGATTCACTCAACGATCAATCAGTGATGAAAGAACGAAAACACCCACTGTAATGAAGAACGAGCGACGAGATAATTTTTCATAAGAGAGGGCTCGCATTTTAGACATGCAAGATTAGGTTAGACATCACACTGTCGTGATCTTAGTTCTTAAATCATAAAAAGATTTCACTTATCAAAGGCATACACTTGATAAGTGAAATCTTTTTTACTATATTTAGCTATTAATATATGACTCGACTTTACATCAAAACAGTTATTTAACGAATATGTCGACTAATATTTAAAAGCACTCCGATTGTCGTTAGCATAAGAGTTAAAGATGAGCCACCATAACTCAATAGGGGGAGCGTGATGCCGGTGACTGGGATAAGACCAATAACTACCCCAATATTAATCATCACTTGGATGGCTATCATGCCAATAATACCTGTAGCAAACAAAGTGCCATATAAATCAGGGGCATGAATAGCTATTCTTAACCCTCGCCATAATAGCACTGCAAAACAAAGCAGCACAAATGTACCACCTATGAAGCCTAACTCTTCTGCAAGAATAGCAAATATAAAATCTGTTTGAGGTTCCGGTAAGTAAAAGTATTTTTGACGGCTATGTCCAAATCCTAACCCGAGCAATCCTCCAGGGGCAATCGCATATAAAGATTGAATGATTTGAAAACCACTTCCAAGAGGATCTTCCCAAGGGTTTAGAAAAGACGTTATTCTTTGTAAACGATAAGGAGCCGAAATAATTAAACCTACCAAACCAGCAAGACCTATACCACCCAGTAGAAAAAAGTGAGACACTCTAGCCCCTGCCACAAAAATGAGCACCATACATGTAACCACCATAACGGCTCCAGTACCAAGGTCCGGCTGTAACATAATTAAACCGAAAGCGGCGAAAATGAGGCCTAGTATTGGGAACAAGCCTCTTTTCCATGTCGTGATGTACTTCTGATTATTAGACACATATTTAGCTAAAAATAAAATCATAGCTAACTTCATAAATTCCGAAGGCTGGATAGAAAAGGCCCCAATACCAAGCCAGCTTTGAGCACCGCCTCTTACTAAACCAACACCGGGAATCAATACGATAATTAACAATGCGAAACAGATCATAAGCGCAATGTTGGCTAAGTTTTTCAGACGCCAATAATCAACCTGGATCATTAAAAACATAGAGATTAACCCGATACTTACAAAAATCAACTGTCGTTTCAAAAAGAAATATGAGTCGTCAAAACGATAATCTGCCCACACTGCACTTGCACTGAAAACCATTAAACTACCGATCATCACTAAAATGAGTGTCACTGCAAGTAAGATCAGATCAGGGGTCGTCCTAACTTTAGGCAATAGAATACACCTCGATTCTTCGCTACCCTTGAGGGGGTCTATTACCTATTCATATGTACAACTTGTACAAACATGACCATTATTTACTTTGAATAATCTCCAAAGCTTGTTGTGTAAACACATCCCCACGTTCTTCAAATGTTTTAAATTGATCCCATGAGGCACATGCTGGAGATAGCAATATCACATCTCCTGCTTGAGATAGTTTATAGGCCTTATCTGTTGCTTCTCTTAATGTATCTGTTAATGCAACATGAGAAACATTTGCCCGCTGAGCTACCTCAGCTAGTTTATCACTCGTCTCACCATAGGCCACTACACCACGGACATTCTCTGATAAAAAGGGGATAAGGTCGTCAAAAGATAGCCCTCTGTCAAGCCCTCCAGCAATGAGAACGATTGGCTGTAGAAATGCTTTTAATGCTGTAATTGTAGCAGGAACATTCGTTGCTTTTGAGTTATTGTAAAATTTCCTTTTGTCAGCTTCGCCAATATATTGAAGTCTGTGTTCTACTCCTTCAAATGTTTTGAGGACATGACATACTTGCTCACGATCAGCGCCAGCTAACAGGGCGGCAGTGGCGGCGGCTAATCCGTTTGATAAGTTATGCTCTCCAGGTAAAGACATATCTTCTACTGGCAAAAGTTTATCTCCAAATACAGTTAACCACCCTTCCTTAATACAAGCACCTTCCGGAAGGTCTTTTTTCGTAGAAAATGGCACAAGACGGGCCTGTCCTTTTTTTACGACTTCTGAAACTAATCGATCATCAGCGTTGTAAATGAGATAATCTTCGGGTGTTTGCTTTAGAAATACATTCATTTTAGCAGTGACATAGTCGTTCATAGATCCGTGATAGTCAAGATGAGCTTCTACAAAATTTAATAAGATGGCAATATGAGGAGCGAATTTTTCCGTACCCATTAATTGGAAACTAGAAAGTTCAACCACCATTTCATGATCAGATGTTGCTTCTTGTGCTACTTTACAAGCTACTTTCCCGATATTTCCCGCAAGTAGAGGGGATTTCTGTCCACCTCGCAGCATGTCACCAATATACGTCGTCGTTGTTGTTTTTCCATTAGATCCTGTAATTCCTATCATATCTGATTCAGCTATTCGATACGCTAACTCCACTTCTGTATAAACGGGAATACCAAGTGCTAATGCCTTTGCCACAAGCGGTTGATCATAACGCACTCCAGGATTTTTAATTAGATAATCTAATGCGTCTGTCACAAGTGATTGAGGATGTGAGCCACAGACAACCTCTATCCCTTCTGCTTCCAGTTGTTTAGCTTCAACATTGTCTTCATATGACTTACGGTCATTTACAATAACAGACGCACCTAAACGTTTTAAAAGTCTCGCTGCTTCTGTACCACTTTTAGCGAGCCCTAGCACAAGCACTCTTTTCCCTTTAAAATCATTAATCATTTTCATACCATCCACACCTCTAAGTAAACACCTGCTACAGCAAATAAAATACCCACAATCCAAAACGTCACGACAACACGCCATTCACTCCAGCCAGAAAGTTCATAATGGTGGTGAAGAGGACTCATTTTAAATACTCGCTTCCCCGTGGATTTAAATGAAATTACTTGAATGATAACAGACAACGTTTCAATAACGAAAACACCACCTATAATCACAAGTAATAATTCCATTTTCGTTAAAATTGCAATCATCGCTAACGCGCCACCTAAAGCGAGAGAGCCTGTATCACCCATAAACACTTTAGCAGGGTGAGCATTGAAGACAAGAAAACCGAGTACCGCACCGACAATAGCGACTGAAAATAATGACACAGTCATCATATCGAGGGAAAAGGCAATAATTGAAAAAGCGCCAAATGCAACAGCACTCGTGCCAGCGACTAATCCGTCCAACCCATCTGTAAGGTTAACAGCATTACTAGCCCCTACAAGCATAATAATTATTAATGGAAAATAGAACCACCCGATGTCAACTGACCACTCTGTGCCAGGTAAATGAATGGCTGTCGAAATATTAGCCTGATGCAGCACAATATACACTAATGCAGCTATAGCTACCTGTCCTAAAAATTTCTGCTTGGACGTTAAGCCCAGATTTCGCTTTTTTACAACTTTGATATAATCATCGAGAAAACCAAGCAAACCGAAACCAACGGTCACTAGAAGTAACAGCCAAATCTCCATATCAATAGATTGGAACTGACTCGCCATAACGACAGACGATAATACAATTGAAAGTATGATCATTAAGCCACCCATCGTAGGGGTGCCAGTTTTTTTCTGATGGGACTTAGGGCCTTCATCTCTTATACTCTGACCAAATTTCAAGCGTCTTAAAAAAGGGATGAAAAATGGTGAGAAAAAAACAGTCAATAAAAATGATAGTAATAATGTAAATAACAATCCTTGTTCCAACATGAAAGGAACTCCTTTCTAGTGCCTATTCAATTCTTTGATGAGTTGCTTTATTAAATCGCGGTTTGCACCTCTATATAACACGAGGCTCGTATTTTCAATGATTTCTTTTAAAGGAATGATAGCTTCTGAGTGGGTCACATAATGCTTATAATTTAGTTTATCGTTGTCCACTCTCTTTAATGCCTCTGCAACCCAAAAAGCTTTGTCCCCTATTGTCAGCACATCTGTAATAGGTGAAAATATTGAGGAAGCAGCGCTCTCATGAAGCGCCTTCTCATTTTTTTCTCCTTGGAAACCATCGTCAATAATTAGAACTCTTCGCTTGAAAGAACCTAACTGTTTGAGCAATTTAATACCGTATTCATTATTAAACTGCTTCTCTGCCAACGCTTCATATACGATGATTGTCCCACGTACTTTACCAATTTCGATAAATTCTAAATCACCTAAATCCAGCTGACTGAGAGATCTTTTAATGTGTTCTGCATCGATACCTAGATGAACACACGCGGCAATAGTAGACGTGATAAGTGTTATGTGCTTGCTGAATATGCTTGGCAGCTGAAAAGTCAGTCGAATACCTTTAATACTAAATGTACACGTATCTTCATGACACATTTTTTCATCGATGTTGAACATGTTTTCTGGACTTTTTCCGTAAAAAAATACATCTGTTTTCCATTCTCGTGAACGAAAATAGGAGTGATCTCCGTCAACAATGATAGATCCGCTTGCTTTCATTGTGTCTTCAATGAGAACGGCATGTCGCAGAAGAGCTTCCTCCTCTTTATCAACGGCAATCAAACTAATTGAAGGGGTTAGTAAGTTGCCTAGAGTTCTTACTTTGTTCGATTCCCTAGCATCCACTTCACATATTAAAGCATCTGTTTCAAGAGGCATCTTCAAAATCGTTTCAAGCATACTTTTCTCGTCAGCTGCTAACCGATCTATCCCATGAACATTATAGGGGTCCGTTAAGAGCTTCACAAGAATTTTTTTTGCGGCAATGCGTGTTTCATCTCCCACTACAGCAATTCTAACGGGATCAACCTCAACTAAATATATTTTTGCCAATTGTCTAACAGCTTCCATAGGATCCTCTACTACAAATACTGTTATATTATCAAACAATGAAGGAGACAAAGGGACTGATTTTTTCCAAAAGGTAGCACAAGCACCTGATTCAACAGCTGCTTCAATTAATTGATGACCATCAAACCCTGGTTCCTCAATTGGCACATAGATGTCTCCTGATTCAATCGTTTTCACATCAAACGCGATTCCCTTGGCAGAGAACGTGATAGGAAAAGCTCCATGAATTTCTGAACAAACATGTTTGATAAGCTGATAATCTAGGTGACCCATCATTTAAAAGCACTCCTCCAATGCTTCTTTAGCAACAAGCCTGTCATCAAAATCATACGTTGTATTTCCAATAATTTGATATGTTTCATGCCCTTTACCTGCAATTAGAATAATATCATCTTTCTTGGCTTGGCGAACAGCTGTATAAATAGCTTCCTTTCGATTTTCAATGACAGAGTATGTGTTTTTGGACAATCCTTTTTCCATATCTTCTAAGATGGCCTGCGGATCTTCAGATCGTGGATTATCAGAGGTCAAATAAACATAATCAGCTAGTTCTTCTGCAATGCGGGCCATCTCAGGACGTTTTGTACGATCCCGGTCTCCCCCACAGCCAACAACAACAGCTATTTTCTTCTTCGCAAATTCTTTGATCGTTTCTAAGGCATTCTTCAAACTATCAGGTGTATGAGCATAATCTACAATCACATGCACCGGGCTATCTACATCAACTTTTTCGAATCTGCCAGAAATACCTTGCACATTGCTTATGCTATTGATGATAGAAGTTATAGGGACCCCTGACGCTGCTGCAGCTGTAATGGCGGCTAACGCATTATAAACTGAGAATCTGCCAGGGAGCTTTAAGCTAATATCATAAATATCATTTCCTTTTACAAGCTGGAAATCTGTTCCTGACTCATGAATATGAACATTGATAGCACGATAGTCAGCGTGTTCACTAAGTCCGTATGTCAATATAGGAACGGCTGTCATCGTTGCTATTTGGTCGAAATGGGCATCGTCACAATTTAAAACAGCGATATTTTGTTTATCATTTCCATAGCCATTACCCAGCTGGGCAAATAACAACCCTTTAGCTCTCCCGTAGTTTTCCATCGTTTTATGAAAATCTAGATGATCCTGTGTTAAATTTGTGAAAACACCTATGTTAAAATCTACGCCGTGTACCCGCCCCATTTCAAGAGCATGGGAAGAGACTTCCATCGTGACAGCTTCAACACCCATCTCACACATGTCAGCAAAGCCGTGTTGAAGTGAGAGAGCGTCAGGTGTCGTATTCTTAACCTCTACTTGCTTGCCTTTATATTTCATATACATCGTGCCGATTATACCCGTTTCTATTTGATGGTCAGTTAAGATTTGCTGGATGAGATGTGTCGTTGTTGTCTTACCGTTTGTACCAGTAACGCCAATCATATGCATACGGGTGCTTGGAAAATGATAATAACTAGCAGATATGAGAGCCATTGCCCGTTTGCTGTCTCTCACTTTGATAACTGGTATACTAACATTCAAATCCTCTTCTGCAACAATAGCTGCTGCTCCTGCTTCCTCTGCTTGCTTAGCAAACGTGTGTCCGTCAACTGTATAACCTCGTATACAGAAGAACAGACTCCCTTTTTCAACTTTTCTATTGTCCATTGCTAAGTGAGAGATAGGTGGATTACTTTCACCTACAGCCTTATAAGCTGGTAGTACATCTATTAACTCGTGCAATAAAATCATCATGATTCCCTCTTTCATTTCTTTTCAAGCTTAAAACAAACTAGCTAACACATAAACATGCGGTTAAAACACCCTAACACAAAAGTTAAACTGTTCTTGTTAAAGCACATATTAGTTTATTGATATGTTCAGTTTCCTTTTACCTTCCCCTCAGACCGTCTCTGTTTATTTTACTGGTCCTCACCCTGTTTGTCACCCATATATATGCGAATTGTTGAACCTTCTTCAACTCTTATACCTGGCTCAGGTGATTGCAAAATAACTTCCTCCCCTTTTCCATCTACCTCAAGCTTTAATTGATAATAAGATTCATTAATCTCTCTTACAGTACGACCGATTAAATCTGGGACTTCTATTAATGGTATGTCACTCCAAGTTTGTTCTTTTTCAATTTGTCCTTCACGTTTAGGGACCCCCATCGCTCTAAGTCCATCTTCAATTATTTTTCCGACGATCGGAGCTGCTACTACGCCACCGAATTGCACCGTATCTTTTGGATTATCAATAGCAACGTAGACAACAATCTCAGGATCGTCCGCTGGCGCAAAGCCAATGAAGGACACAATATGGTTATTCTCTAAATATTTACCATCTTTTGCTTTTTGAGCGGTTCCCGTTTTTCCTCCAACACGATAACCATCGACGAAAGCACCTCGGCCTGTCCCTTTAGCAACAACGTGTTCTAGTGCCATTCGTATTTCAGCAGAGGTCTCCTCTGATATCACTTGCTTTTTCATGACGGGGTCATTCTCTACTAATATCTCCTCACTTAAAGGGTCTAACCACGCTTTTGCTAAATAAGGTTGATATAAATGTCCACCATTGACGGCAGCGGCGACTGCCGCGACTTGTTGAATTGGTGTGACAGAGACACCTTGCCCAAACGATGTGGTAGCTAACTCTAAAGGTCCCACAGCTTCTTCATTAAATAGAATTCCTGTCCCTTCTCCTTGAAGATCAATTCCAGTCTTCTCGCCAAAGCCAAAGTCATGGATGTAATTAAATAATTTCTCTGTTCCTAGTTTCTCTCCCAATTTCACAAAACCAGGGTTGCATGAGTTTTGAACGACTTCCAAAAATGTCTGCATGCCATGCCCCCCTTTTTTCCAACAACGGAGCTTATGGCCAGACACTTCGATAAATCCCGGATCATTAAATTGATCTTCTTGCAAATTAACCTGTCCTTCTTCTAAAGCAGCCGCCAATGTAATTATTTTAAATGTCGAGCCTGGTTCATACTGACTCCAAATCGGTTTATTTTGATTGTAGATTTCCGGTGCAACCTCTTGATACTTCTCTGGATCAAAATCAGGACGAGAAGACATTCCTAGAATTTCCCCAGTTTTCGGGTTCATGGCAATAGCCATTGCACCATCAGGATTATAAATAGCTTCTGCTTCATCAAGTTCGCGCTCAATAATCGTTTGAATTTTATTATCTATCGTTAACTGTAGATGCCTTCCATCGTCAGGTGCCGTGTAACGATCTGCCAAGTCGGGCATACGTCTCCCTTTCGCATCGGAATAAAATGATACAAAACCAGGTTCTCCACTTAACATGTCATCATAATACAACTCTAGCCCTGTTAAACCTTGATTATCGATCCCAGCAAAACCAAGTACATGAGATAAATAATTCCCTTTTGGATAATGTCTTAAATAATCCTCTGCTACATAAACCCCTGCAATGTTAAGTTGCCGAACTTTAGCTGCTAATTTATTTGTGATTTTTCTTCCCTCGGGATTTATTCGCACAATCGATTCATTTTGTGTCATTTTTTCATAAGCTTTTTCCATAGACATGTTCAGCAAAGAGGCTAATTCTTCTGCAGCTGACGCAGGATCTTCCAACTGCCGTGGTACAACTAAAATCGAAGGGGCAGTCACATTCGTAGCAAGTACTTCTCCATGGCGATCCACTATTTCTCCACGTTTAGCTTCAAACGGGATATTACGTCCCCACAGATCCTCCGCTTTATTAGATATATCGTCTCCAAGCACCACCTGTACATACCACAGTCTCCCTATCATCACGGTAAAAATAAGCACTCCTACAACAAGCGTTAACATTAATCTTTTTCGCACTGTAACATATGATACTCTTTTCATACGGAACCTCCTGATTGGCAGACAATTTGGCTTGGTTCAGACATATGAAAAAAATGGACAGGTTAGAACCTATCCATTACTATGAAAACACTTTAATCCATAAAAAAGTCATTTTCTTCTGACTCTACTGTTTCTTCATCTTCTTCCATATTTGTTTCATCCTGATCGGAGTCATTGTTGCTAGACAGATCAATCATCATACGATTGACACCTTCCATACTACTTCCAGGAGATGGTGTTTGTCCATTAACAAAACCAGACCCTTCCACTTCCATCTCGATGTCTGTCACTTCTTCAAGTAAGTAAACATTTCTTAATGACCAGCCTGTCAAATCCGGTACGAGAGGATCATCATCATCCGTTAGTAGAATAATCTTTTCTCCATGTATTAATTCCGTACCTTCTACGTGTGACTGTTTAATGATCGTTTCTCCATCTCCTATTAAGGTCACATCAAGACCTTGTTCAGATAGATTATTATAAGCTTCCTCTGTCTCTTTGTCTTCATAGTTCCCCATTTCGATCGTAGCTTGGACAGAGGACACCTCTTCATCTTCTGTTGGAGCAATATTCAAATACTGAAGGCTTTGTTCCATCACTTGTTTAAAGATCATTGACACTGGCTCAGAGCCCGCCTCATCAGCCTCTAGATTTGGTCGGTCAACAGCCACATATACGATGACTTCAGGGTCATCTGCCGGAGCCATTCCGATGAATGAGAAAATATTATTCCCATGTCCTGTCAAGTAACCGCCATCCTCACTCGGAATTTGCGCTGTTCCCGTTTTACCAGCTACATCAAAACCATCAATGGCAAAAGGCCTACCAGTACCCTCTTCAGCGGTTACAACAGTCTCAAGAATTTCTAAAACCCGTTCAGCTGTTTCTTCTGAAATAGGTTGACTCTTTACTTCTGGCTCACTTTGATAAACCACTTCTTTGTTTACGGGATCAACAATACGCTCCACAATATAAGGGGTCATCATGTTCCCCTCATTTGCAATGGCTGTCGCTGCTTGTACTTGCTGTATCGGCGTTATGGCTGTCGCCTGACCGAAAGCCGTCGTAGCCGCATCAATTGTATACTGATCTGCAATCAAACCAGGACTCTCATTCGGAAGATCAATGCCTGTTACTTGGCGAAAACCAAAAGCATCGACATAGTCATAAAGTGTCTCTGCCCCGAGTTTCTCTAAAGCAAGTTTCGAGAATGCCACATTGGAAGAACGTTGAACACCTTCCAGGTATGAGATTTCTCCCCAGCCACGTCCTTGATTGTGATCTCGAATTGTTCGATCTGTTACTTCGTAACTACCAGATTGATAAGTTTCCTCTGGATCAAATACGCCTTCTTCAATTGCAGCAGCCAACGAAAACACTTTCATTGTAGATCCAGGTTCAAAGCTTGACGTTACAGCAAAGTTAGTATAGTTTTCAATGTTTTCATACTGATTAGGATTAAAACTTGGTCTATTGGACATCCCAAGAATTTCACCTGTACTTGCATTTGCTACAATCGCTATCATTCGTTCGGGCTCAAATTCTTCATCAACTTGATTCATCGTTTGTTCGATTGCCATTTGAATACGGGAATCGATCGTTAAATACACGTCTTGGCCATTGATAGGTTCTTCAATCACTTCGTCAGCATTCAATAATCGACGATTCCTACCGTCCTTCTGATAAGTAATATACCCATCAGTTTCTTGTAAGTACTCATTAAGGCTACTCTCAAGCCCCATTCTTGCAACAGACATATCTCTCTCAGTATATCCTAATATGTGAGACGCAAAAGTCTGTTTAGGGTAATAGCGACGGGGGTCCTCCCTAAATAAAATACCATCCAATTCTAGTTCTGCTACTTCTTGTTTTTTCTCATAGCTAATATTTTTCGCACGTGCTCCTAATTCAACCTGAACGGCATCACGTGTCAGTTGCTCTTCCAATGTCTCTTGATTTATATCTAAAACCTGACTTAATGCTTCAGCTGTCGCTTGGGGATCACTTACATAACTATCAAACCGCTCGTCTAATACAGCTATAATTGTGTATGACGGAATTTCCTCAGCAAGCACTTCCCCATTTGTATCGAGGATAGAACCTCTCTTACCTTCCAGTGTTTCAGTTTGTGACCACCGTTGCTCCAATAACGCCTTAAGATCGGTTCCCTGTACTTCTTTAGCTGCTTGTATATAAATAAATCGGGAAAATAAGGCAGCAACCGCCAGAAGCAGAATAAATAGGAACCAAAGTGCTCTTTTCGTCAATCGGCTGCTCTTCATTTGTTCCACTATGTTCCCTCCCAAGATGACACTTATATTCTCTTTTATAAAACGAAACTTCAATCAGGACATTAGCGTCCGTTAGCTCTCACCAAATAGCGTTACCTATTTTGAACTGGGAGGTTTACGGACGCTTATCTGTGATAAATAAGAAAAATCACCGTCTATTATCTCTGCTAAAAGAGACGTTAGCGGTGTCGTGAAAGAATAATCCATCGTATCATAATAGTCAATCATTGCTATGAATAACTTTGACGCTCTCATCATTCAATTTCATCCCAAGTTCATTTTGAGCGATATCTAAAATTCTTTCAGGATCAGACAGTTCCTTCACTTGGAGTGTAAGACCCGAATTAACATTTTCTTGACTACTTATTTGGGATTCCACTTGTTGCATATCATGATTTAGCGAGTACATTGTGGCATAATTCGACACAATCAGGTAAGTAATACATACAACAGCAATTAATGCCATCGCATAAATAACTTTTTCTCCTTTAGTGATTCCACCTTTAAAAACACGCTCTCTTACCTTTTTCGTTTCTTTTTCACGATGTGGCACATAGGTTTGTTGAACTTTCTTTTCTACTAACGGGCTCATATCCAATCCTCCTTATTTGTTTTTTTCTGCAATTCTTAATTTAGCTGAATGAGCACGGTGATTAGCTTCTAACTCTTCTTCATTAGCTAAAATAGGTTTTTTATTAATCAGCTTCAATTCAGGTTCGAATTCATCAGGGAGAACAGGAAGCCCTTTTGGAAGCTCTGGATAGCTGCTTTTACTTTTAAACACTTGTTTGCAAATCCGATCCTCAAGTGAATGAAACGTTATAACAGCAATCCTTCCACCAGGTTTTGTCATGGCTATGGCATCTTCAAGAGCTTCTTTAAACACATTTAATTCGTCATTCACTGCAATACGGATTGCTTGGAATGTCTTTTTGGCAGGATGCCCACCTTTTCTTCTTGCAGGTGCAGGAATCCCTTCTTTTATAATGTCGACCAATTGAAATGTCGTCTCAATAGGAGAAACTTCTCTCTGTTTCTCAATTTTTCTAGCGATTTGTTTGGCAAACTTTTCTTCTCCATAACGGGCAAGTATTTCTGTCAACGCTTTGAAGCTCCACTCGTTTACCACATGATAGGCGGTAAGCTCTTGCTCTTGGTTCATTCTCATGTCAAGAGGTGCATCAAACCTGTAACTAAATCCTCGTTCTGGTTCATCGAATTGTGGAGAAGATACGCCGAGATCGAAGACAAAGCCGTCTACTTGCTCAATTTCTCTTTTCATCAGTTCTTCCCTTAAAAACCGAAAGTTTTTATGTACATATTCCACATGAACCGAAGATTCTTTCAACCTTTCTTTTGCAAACGACAAAGCGTTTTGATCTTGATCAAAAGCCACCAGTCGTCCTTCCGCAGATAACTCTTGAATAAGTCGTTCGCTATGCCCTCCACCACCTAATGTGCAGTCCACATAGATACCATTGGGTTGAACAGCTAGACCTTCAACTGTTTCCTCTTTTAATACTGTTACATGCTCAAACAAATAGAAGCCCCCCCTTTCAATCTTATCTACAGTTCAAAGTCTACGATGCCTTCTGCAATTTCAGCAAAGGAATCCTCAGACTCCGCAAAGTAATCCTCCCACACGTCTTTACTCCATATCTCAACTCGATTAGAGACTCCGATAACGACACACTCTTTTTCGAGCATGGCAAATGAACGTAAAGTTGATGCAATATTTACTCTCCCTTGTTTATCCAATTCACATTCAGTCGCTCCTGAGAAAAAAAACCTCGTGAATGCACGAGCATCTTTTTTAGTGAACGGAAGGGTTTTTAATTTTTGCTCTAATTGTTGCCATTCTTTTTCAGGATAAACAAATAAGCATTTATCCATTCCTCTTGTCACTACGAAGGTGGACCCAAGTTCATCACGGAATTTAGCTGGAACAATCATGCGCCCTTTATCATCAATATTATGATGGTATTCACCCATGAACATAAGGATCCACCTCCTCCCCACTTTATAACACTAATTTACCACATCCCCCCACTTTAAACCACTTAGATTTTAAAAAAAATAAAAAAAACATTGTGGCAAATGCCACAACGCCTTATAAATCAACAAAAATATGAGTTCCTTCATTAAGATTCTTTTTTTGGTTTGTTAACTTATTAAATAATCTACTTACGAGATCTGGCCCGAAAGTGTTAAGAAATGGATAGATATTCAAATAACGCTCTTGCCATATTGCGTTGGGCCTTATTTCAGCCTCTAACTGGTTTAATCTTTTAATATGGGTGGCATGACGCAATAATTCCAAGTCCTCGATTTTCCGTTCATAGGTGGCCAATTGCTGAAACACTCGCGTTTGAAATTGATTATTTACTGTTTCAATATCATGATCAATAGGCCCCAAACTCTCTGCTAATTCATTCATCCATTGCTTTAATTCTCTTTTCGCTTTCTTCATCACTTTCTCTTTACTCACTCGCTTATTAGAGTGGATGATCCTCTCTATCGTATCAGCTACACCAGAGGTTAGTACGTCATCTACGGATAGATCATATCTTTTTAAATTTTTTTGAGACCGTCGAGATAAAAATGTAAGGTGATATCTCGGAAAAACGAGGGGCATCTTCCTATCAAAGCAGTGAAAAACATCTTTTAACACCCCCCAGTATTTCACTTCTCCTGGGCCTCCAATAAAGGTATGTACAGGTAATAATAAATCTTGCATAATTGGACGGGTGACCACGTTATTACTCAATTGTAATGTCCCTTCTTCAACTTCTCGAAGCAACGAGTCATATGTCCAAGTTCGGGAACCGGCTTTTTCTCTAAACCCCTTTTCTGTTCTTTCAAGTAGGAAGCGTTGGCCACCTTCATGAAAAAAGAGATGCGCATTACTTTTGTCTGTTGAGATAGGCTCTCCTAAATCCATCTCTTTAAAGCGGGCTGCTTGTTCACTAAACGCTTGACTTATAGCGTCACTGTGCGCTACCATTTTCGCAAAAAAAGAACGCTCGATTCGACGAATTTCTGGGTCTGCGGCGTCTAATAAAACTAAATCTGTATGACTAAAAAGACGCTGAACGATTTTTGCAAACCACTGTGTATATGTGAGATCCTGAGATAAATCATCCATTAATTCTTCATATAACGTTTCAGTAAAGGCTGTCTCTCTAAGAAAACTAAATGCATCAACTATTTTTTCACGCGTCATATCTAACTCAATCAATCGTTCCGACACAGATTGCTTTAGCTCATTACGCTCTGGAATACTAACACGTCGTACTTCCTCTCCTTCATGAAAAAAAGTATGGTTTACTTCGTCAATATCGTGATCCTCTCCAGCAATCCAAAAAATAGGGATAACCGGCACAGATAATTCTTCTTCTAGTTTAGCAGCCTCTACTAAAATGGTTATCATCTTATTGATTGTATACAGAGGGCCGGAAAGCAGTCCTGCTTGTTGTCCACCGACGACAACGACACTATCAACTCTCTTCAAGCGTTCAATTTGGCGTAAAGCAGCCTCTGAGGCATTGAGCTTCCTGTTAAATTTCATTAGTACCTCAGCAAGCTCTAAACGTGGGAAGTTCAAGGTCATCAATTCATTATACCTTGCAGCTCGATCGGCTTTATTTAATCGATAATCAAAAAACTCCATTATCTTCTGATCATCGTTTATATACTTATGTATGAAAGATGTGTGATCATTTAGTTTAGAAAAATGTAACTCCATTGCATTCAACCTTCCCTTTAGACATGAACGCCTTCTTTTTATATATAAAGATGACTAGACTGTTTTATAGCATAGCAAATCATTATTATATCACGTATGATAACCATTTTATGGATATCTCATTTCTAGCCAAAAAACCTGTATCACTTTACGACCATTAAACTCGTTTAGCGATAAAGAAAACCACTTCTTACATTATTTAAAAAGAAAACAAACATTTCGTCAGTCTAAAATTCTGTTTTAGTATAACAGAATAACGCCTTCTAACCAATAAAACAGACTTTGATAATCTGACATCAATTTCATCATACAAAATCCATTTTGCAAAAACGGCTTATATATGACCCTTCCGCTACAGATCAGGGTGTCAACTACATTTCCCCTTTTACATCATTTAACCTTCAGACGCCGCAAGCGTTCCGGAAGTAACCGTCTTTCACTCCAGGCCTTTTAAAAGCGACCATATGCCTGACCATTCCCCTTGTTCGATTTAAAAATTAGATTGTGGGCATTCACCTTATGTCATAACTGAATTAAACAATCCGTAAATTATGATAATAAAGTAGAGCAGAAAGAAAACGACGAATTGAAATCGCCAAACACCTTTAAATACCCGTTTTATATCAATTTCTTCATAGTTTTTCCAGTGAACAAATGTAAAAATAATAGCTGTTAGTAAAAAAAACATCGCTATTAGCCATCCCATTCGAAGGCCCCATATTTCATACACCATAAAATACACCGATACAATGAACAGTAATACCGTCACATCAACCGCAAGTTTAAAGGAACGTTGCTTATTCCGAGACAATTTTACCATAATTAAATAAAAAATATATAAGCCTAACAAAGGCGCCGTTACAAGTGTCGCTGTTATAACAGCAGTAACTTCAGCCATGGATGATCCCCTTTTCCAATGATTTAATTTTGCTATAAACGACTTCTAAATGATCAATTTTTTTATTTTGTTCATGCCCTTTCTTCAAAAGATAACCGACTATTGCATCAATCTCTGTTTTTCTACCTTCCTTAAGGTCCGCTCTCATTGAGGACGTATTTTCTGAGGTTTCTTGAATAACATTTTTTACGAGCGCCCAATCATGTTCTGACAATCCAAGAATTTGAATAACCTCGTTAAATAATAACTTAACTTGCTTTTTCAAATCTGAATCTTCTAATAATCCTCCATTTTTAACATTATAAATAGCAGTAAGGGGGTTGATAATCGCATTGGTTAACAATTTTTTCTTAACTGTTATCTCAATACACTCCTCCCATACTATAGGAAAATGCGAGGGGGCTTTGATCTCTAATTTACGAATAATGGATTTTAAAGAAAAGGGGCCGCCCGTATATAATTTGCCTAAGCCGTGATGAATAACATGCGTTCCAGATACTTTCTCTGCACCATGCGTTACAACACCAGTGATAATCGAATGAGGTAACACTTTATTTGCTTTTTCTATGTGTCCCATGCCATTTTGTAAAAATAACAATGGCGTCTCTAACACAATTTTCTCTCTTGCCCAAGTAAACCACCTATCTAGGGCCGTTTGTTTGAGAGTAACTATTACCAAGTCTGCTTCTAATTTATTAATGTCAGACTGAGGCACCGCTTTAGGCATCACCGTTTTCTTTTCTTTCTCACTCACATATAATAAACCTTCGTTTAAAATAGCTTCAGCTTGTTGAGAGGTCCTCGTTACAATTGTTAAATTATGTGAATTGTTATTTAAACAACTAGCAGTTAGCAAACCTACGGAACCGCCACCTATAATTGCGATATTCATTATATAAGCTCCTTAATTTTATACACACTTGCCAACATTTTAGCACATATTGTATCTCATAATTTGTGAAAAATAATTAAGAATGCGTTTTCATTTTATTTTTTTTCAATTATAATAATTGTTACAAGGAAGTAATGACTTAAACCTTGTTAAAGAATTTTAATGACTTTCGTTCCGGAGGGATACGTATGGTTTCATATCAAGTAGTTAAACTGAAAGTAAACTTTAAAACGTTAGAAGAGTTTGAAAATTTCAGAGAATATGGTCAGCAAGAATTATCAATGAAAGAAGACTTAGAAGATAATATTGTAGAAAATGATAGTGACTCACCTTTTTACGGTGTCTATTACGGCAATAAGTTAGTGGCACGAATGAGCCTTTATCAAATAGACAAAAAGTATGATCGTTATTTTGATCCTCCTCAAGATTATTATGAGCTATGGAAATTAGAAGTGCTGCCAGGTTATCAAGGAAAAGGCATTGGGAAAGCGCTTGTAGATTTCGCTAAAAGTTTAGGACTTCCCGTAAAAACAAATGCCCGTCAGCGTTCAGATGATTTCTGGCATAAACAAGGTTTTGAAGCACTCACTTATAAAACGGAGAGAGATAGAGGAGAAAATCCATATGTGTGGTTCCCGACAGGCGTGTCCGAAAAAAAGGAATCATCGTAATTAATTCGTAAAACAGGCAGATTGAAAAGCAGCAGCTTCAAGGTCTGCCTGTTTATTTTTTATAATGCTGGACTTCTGCTTTCTTTTTTTGCTGCCCGTTGCACTGCATGTATCATTAACTGGTAATCTTCTTTTATTTCAAGGTACTCTGCTCTCATCTCCGCTAACTGCTTTTTCAATTGGGCGTTTTCGTCACGCAAATCAGTTAATCTGTCATCATCTATCCCTTGTTGGTAAACCTTCTCTTTTTCCTCTTTTAAAAATGTAATTAATTCATCATACCAACTAGTTATCTCTTTCCCTGTTAAAGTACGTTTCTTTTCTTCAGTAGTGATTACCTCATCTTTTACAGTATGAGAGGTGTGTCGGTTTAATACATGGTGTAATTTTGCTTCCTTTCGTGCCTTCTTAGCTAATTGTATGGCAGAATCATATTGCTTTCTAACTGTAGAATTCCATCTGAACCCACATGCTGCTGGTGTTCGTGAAAGCTTTTCTGCCACTTCATCAAATGCTGCGAGCTGGGTTCCCCCTTCTCTTATATGACGAAGCACCGTCTCTGCCAGCAGTAGATCTTCGTCATGATTCCATGCATCTTGTCTAATCAATAGTCCTTTTCCTCCTCTCTAAAAACTCTTACATTTTCATGTTATATGTATGCAGTTAGTAGAGGAGATAGACGTATAAAATTAACAGAGGGGGTACTTTTTTGCGAATCAGATAAAGAAGTAAAGGGTGAAAAATAAATGTTCAGCAAGCTTCATAGTGGGTGATTTGATACTTTCTTGAACTGAAATTACTACTGACATGTAGAGCGTAATTAGAGACTCATCATAACGATTTTTTTAGTAGAAATAGATCATACATATAAAAAGGAAGCTGTCCAACCACTCTCAGCTGGACAACTCCCTATCATTCACTACTTATTTTGCTACTTCTCGTCCTTTATAAGAACCACACGCTTTACATACACGGTGTGAAAGCTTCATTTCTCCACAATCAGGACATTCTACCATTCCAGGCACACGCAATTTGATATGCGTACGACGCTGTCTTTTTTTAGTTTTACTTGTTCGTCTAAATGGTACTGCCATGAGTCCCACCTCCTTGATGATACTTCAATATACAACCTAGTTAGGGTTGCTATTTTTTGTCAAAAAATTTTTCAAGCTCTTTCAATCGAGGATCTACCTTGTCCTGTGGTTCATTCTGGTCCTCTTTCGAAGTTAATTCCCAGCCTTCTCCTTCTTCAGGAGCAGGACCTTCTTTTTTCTCACTGAACACCCGCATCGGCTTTTCCAACAAAATTCGTTCTCGAACATAAGGCATCAAATCAACCGTATTATCAATCAATTCATGAACATCTTCATCCCCATCGTAGGTGGACCATTCATCCAACTGAAAAATCTCAGTAGCTTGGATGGAAAAAGGAAACTCTACATCATTAAGAGTTCGTGCACATGGTAATGTCATGGATCCACTAATCTCCAAATTAAAGGTAGCAGTACTATGATTAATGAGTGCCTCTCCCTTTACATGGACTGGACTAATATCACGAATTTCACGGTCAATTTCTTTCACTTTACTCGCATCGACCAATTCGTCAATTTGCATCCCTTTCTGTTTAAAAGCGTGCAATTGCTGTACCGACCATTTCATATCTATTCACCTCAAGACAACAAAATTTATTATATCTTTCAAAAAATCGTTTGTCAAGATAATTCCTTTACGATTAAAGAATGAAGGCGTTTTTAACTGAATTCTTTCTCCCTTAAACCACTTTCGTAACATTATAGATAGGACAGTATTATCTCCCCGTTTTTTTCCGACAAATAGAGCGAATAATCATGAAGATGAAAACATCTGAAAAATATGGTATTTTTCTTATAGAGTGGCTTCAGCGACAAAGTACTCAATTCATTACTATATGTTCCTGTCATTGTATCAAATAGAAACATACTTTGAAAGTCGGTGGTAAACATGAATATTCTTGGGCTTATTGTTGAATATAATCCCTTTCATAACGGTCATTTATATCATTTACAGCAATCCATTAAAAAAACCACCCCTGACCTCATTATCGCTATTATGAGTGGTGATTTTTTACAACGCGGTGAACCTGCCCTCGTGAATAAATGGTCCCGAACAAACATGGCTTTACGAGCAGGTGTAGATTTAGTAGTCGAGCTTCCTTACCTTTACGCCGTTCAAAAAGCAGATATTTTTGCTGAAGGAGCTGTATCACGTCTAGTCGAATTAGGTGTAACAGATATTTGCTTCGGCAGTGAAGAAGGCGATATTTCTTCATTTTTCGATACATTTTCCTGGATGAATAATCGCCAATCCTTAATTGACGAACAATTAAAAAATGAGATGTCTAAAGGAAAAAGTTATCCTAAAGCTTTTTCTGATGCTGTGGCGACTCTCCAGCCACCAGATACGGTACTTGATTTATCAAAACCTAATAACATCTTAGGCTATCAATACGTAAAGTCTTCGTTTAATCAACGAACATCTATCCGTATGCATACAATCAAACGAAGCGGTTCGGAGTACAACGATCGTCATTTAAGCCATGCTTCCATCGCCAGTGCGACTGCTTTGCGACACATGCTTATCAAAGATAAACGACCGATCGACTTTCTCAAACCTTATGTTCCCTCTTATGCGTTGGAACAGTTGTCAACCTATTTTTCAATCTTTAATAAGTTTCATACTTGGGACGATTATTTCCCATTTATCCAGCATAGCCTTATTTCTCAGGATAACTGTTCACTTAATCAAATTTATGAATGTGAAGAAGGTCTTGAGAACCGACTTAGGAAAGCGATAATTACAAGTGTAGGATTCGATGACTTCATTTCTAAAATTAAAGCTAAACGGTACACACGAACACGATTACAACGACTACTCGTTCACCTCTATTTAAAAACTAATAAATGGTTTGTAAAAAAACATTTAGGCGAACAACATCCAGCATATATTCGGGTACTCGGCATGTCTGATAAAGGACAACATCATTTATCTAAACTTAAAAAGCAAACAACGTTATCAATTCTGACAACAGCAAGTAAATCTCAGCATCCAGTTTTTCAAAAAGACATTCTCGCTAGTCGCCTTCACGGCCTCCCAAATCACCGAACAGGGATGTCTTTTATGGAGGAATATCAAACAGTCCCCCTCCGTTATCATATAAATAGTGACACATTTATCACAGATAGGCGTCCGTAACCCCCCTGCTCAAAATAGAGAGGAACGGTAACTCTATTTGGTGAGCATTAACTGGCGCTAATATTCTAATTGACTCAACGACCACTCAGTGGGAGAAGAGCGAAAACTCCCACTGATTAACGATTCGTTTTATGTAAAAGGGACCTCGCCCTGTTGGTAAAAATCACTGTTTAGCCTCAGGTCGTGAGTTGCATGCTGTTTTAATTCTCATTACAGTAGTTTATGGTTATTAAACTAGCCTATGCTCCCCTTTCCTACTGTGCGGAATAAAACACCTCAGAGCATCGTTTTAAAACGCTACTCTGAGGTGTTAAGTTAGGAAATCGATTCGAGGTACTGCAAAGCATCCTCAAAAGTATTAACAGGGACGATTTCCATATCTGTACCAATAGATTCAGCTGTTTCTACAGCTATTTCATAGTTTGATCCTGCCTCGCCTTGTTCTACCGGCGCAAAAAATATGTCAGCCCCAGCTTCGTGTGATGCATAAACTTTTTGCTTCACACCACCAATACGTCCCACGTTACCTTGTTCATCAATAGAGCCAGTACCTGCAATCTGGTACCCTTTCGTAATATCTTCGTCAAGCAATTGATTATAAATCTCTAAAGAAAACATCAATCCTGCTGAAGGACCTCCGATTTGATCCGTATCAATCTCAATTTCCGGGGTGTTAACTAATTCTCTATCAGTCACCGGATTTACGATGCCTATACCTCCCCTTTCACCTTCAGGATCAACTTCTTCCGGAAACGGTTCTACTAGTAATTGAACAGATTGTGTCTCATTTTCCCGTTCAAACGTTACCGAAACGTCATCACCAATACTATACACACCAAGACGATCAAATAATGTATCTATTTCCAGGACCTCTTCCCCTTCAATAGCGACTATTCTATCTCCCACCTCAAGATTCCCTTCAGCAGCCATACCCGGAATGACTGAGGTAACTAGCACCCCGTGATTTTCAAAATAGGCTTCTTCACCTGCATAATTATAAGCTACTATGACGGCTAACTCTTGTGAGCCTGTCATCATCATTAACTGTCTATGATGATACTCTTCATCCGTTTCTCCTTCAGGACGAACTTGATCTTCCGGAATAAGTTCTCTTTTATCACTTACAAGTGCCCATACATAATTAACAATATTCGCTTTTCCCATTCGGATGGTCGTTAACATAAACGTCCCTTCATAAGGGTTTCCATCTTCTACCTCAATTACTTCCGTTAATATTTTGGCTTCCCCAGGAACCGAAAAATAATAAGGCAATTGGACGAAATTAATAATGATCAAAATACCAAACAAAACGAGCCATCTAAGCCAAGATTTATTTGATGTATATGTTGCTTCTCTCATTGATGAGCCCTCCATTTACTGTAAATCTTATGTAAGATAGTTATCGATGCTTTATTTGTCTTTTTTATGCCATGTTATTATAACCTCGATTCTCATAAACCGCTAATAAAACCCCTCTTTCTACTCGGTTTATCAGAAAACTATAGCCTGTCAATTTCATGTATACGAGCCAGCCTCAAAACTATGCCTATGTTCCATTCACGAGAGGCAGGCTACCTCTTTCTTTAAGTATTTTAAGGTCTAAAACGAGTGTCATGCGTATAGTTATAGATGGACAAGTATTTTTCTGCGATAAGGTTGAACATCTAATCAGAGCTCTCAGATGGCAAAGGAGGCTTCGCATGGCTCGCCTTCAGTTTATTAAAACCGTTATTTATGGGGTAACTGCAAGTTTTTTAGCAGTGTGTTTTATTATGTTCCCAAAGGAAGCATCAGCAGCTTCCTTAAGAGGCATGACAGTTTGGTGGGATATCGTTTTTCCTTCTCTCTTACCCTTTTTTATTTTATCTGAATTCTTAATTCGCTTCGGGGTAGTTACCTTCATTGGAGTCCTATTAGAACCATTTATGCGTCCTCTATTTCGAGTGCCAGGTTCAGGGGGATTCGTTTGGGCCATGGGTTTGGCTTCAGGCTTCCCTTCAGGAGCTAAATTAACTGCCCGATTGTGGCAGGAAGGACACTTAACAAAAGAAGAAGGCGAACGTCTCGTCTCCTTTAGTAATGCATCAAATCCATTATTTATTTTTGGAGCTGTCGCAGTAGGCTTCTTTCAAAATGTTGCATTAGGCTTTCTCTTAGCGGCCTCCCACTACTTGGGCAATCTACTCGTAGGGGTTATCATGAGATTTCACAAATTAGCCGTTCCATCACATACACATTATAAACAACCCACTATTTCTCTAAAGCAAGCTATTAAAAATATGCACTATGACCGCCTAAAGCATCAAGAACCCCTTGGGAAAATATTAGGTGAAGCCGTTAACTCTTCAGTGCAAACATTACTTATGATTGGTGGTTTCATGATTTTTTTTGCAGTGTTAAATGAAATTCTTGAAATTATCAGACTTACTGATCTTTTTGCCATAGTCATTTCCTTTATCTTAGCATTAGTCAACATGCCAAATGAGTTGAGCCCTAGTATCATTGCCGGCCTTTTTGAAATTACCCTTGGCAGTCAACGTATCAGTGATGTTTCACAAGCTACTTTGCTGCAACAAGCTGTCGTTACCAGTTTCATTTTAGCTTTTAATGGCTTTAGCGTTCAGGCTCAGGTCGCAAGTATTCTTTCAGAAACAGATATACGCTTCTTACCTTTCTTTATAGCAAGATGTATTCATGGATGTATTTCAGCGCTTCTAGCCTTTCTACTTTTTACACCATTATATGTAGATAGGCTTTCACAACCCACTTTTTCTTTGTGGCAAGACCCAAGTGTTAATAAGTGGGCCTGGGGATATGAAGTCCTAATAACCTATTTTCAATGGCTTCTCCAACATGGAAGTCTTCTGACCGCGTTATGCTTAATTGGTTGGCTTTGTTGGTACACATTTAAACCAGTTAGTTTGAAAAGAAGTTGATTTAATATGTTAGTTAAATTTCTCTTTTAATGCTCGCTCAACAGGAAGTGACACCATACTCTTTAAATCTGCTTTATATTTAGCCACTTCTTTTACGATACTTGAACTTAAATGGGCATAATCAGAATTTGTCATGATAAAAAAAGTGTCAATATTTTCATTCAGATGACGGTTAACCGTTGCCATTTGTAACTCGTACTCAAAGTCAGCCACCGTTCTGAGTCCTTTAATAATTACACTAGCTTTATGCTCACATACAAAATCAATTAATAAACCATTGAAGTTAGCTACCTCTACATTTGTGAGCTTATTAGTTGATTCTTCAATTAATGCCATTCGCTCCTCTACTGAAAATAACGGTTTTTTCTGCTGATTATGTAAAACCGCTACAATCACACGATCAAAAATCTTAGAACTTCGAGTGATGACATCAAGATGCCCTAATGTAACGGGATCAAAACTCCCTGGAACCACAGCTGTTCGCATTATATACTCTCCTCCGATGCTAGAGATTTAAATATGGTGACACTAGTATCCCCATAACGTTCTTCTTTTGTTCGAGTAAACGTTTTATAATGATCATCTAATAACACTTTTGAACTATGCTCTGCAACTATGTAACCATCTTGTAGTAAAATGTTATGTTTATCTATGAATGTTAGTTCGTCAAATAACGTTTGTTTTGCATAAGGAGGATCTAGAAAAATTAAGTCGAACTGCCTTTCATTTTTGTTGATCGCATTTAATGCTCGTTTTGCTTCAATTTTGAAGACTTCTGCTTCTTCTAAACACCTAACCGTCTTTAAATTCGAATAAATTGTTTCGATCGCTTTTCGATCTCTGTCTACAAAAACAGCCTTTGACATGCCTCTACTTAGGGCTTCAATTCCCATGGCACCGCTGCCAGCATAAAGATCTAGCATAATACCTCCATCGAAGTATGGGCCGACCATATTAAATATAGCTTCTTTAACTTTATCAGTTGTAGGTCTTGTTGAATGCCCTGGGACACTTTTTAACGAGATCCCTTTTTGTTTTCCACTAATCACTCTCATATTATTCACCTGTCTCACACAGATTTTTAATCATATCCTACCACAAATCTAAGCTTCATTGAAAATTTTGTATAGTGTTTCGTATAAAGCTCATTGTTTCGACCATAATATAACTAGCAGCATGACATATCATGTTGCGGACAACCGCGGAGAAGACTTACTTTTCCCCATAAGTTCTTCCTCCGGTTTCTCCTCTCCCATAGCCTATAGCCAATGGACGTTGGCTAAATAAGGCAGCCTGTAGTTTATTTGCTACAGGTTTTTTTATTCATTAATGAAGGCTTACCTTGTTAATTTTGAGAAAATTATTTAAAACAGCTAAACCCAATTTCAAGATTAACAGAAGCTCATTATCCACAAGCTCCATCTATAAGTGTAACAAGACAAGCAAAGAAGACTCGCCAAAGGCGAGCCTTAAAATCAAAAAAAAGAATCACTACACTTATACAGCGTCATCTCAATTCATCCTATTTTTTCAAAAGAAATGGTATTTAACGCAAACAGATAGTTATATTCCCATTTTGTAATCGTCTTTTTTAGCTTTATCCGATGTAGAACTTTGGTATTCTGTCTTTAGCCAAGGTCTCATTGATTTAGAAACATCTTTCACAAAATGTAAGGACTGCAATCTCTGTATCGTCTCATCTGATTTTTCTTCATCACAGTATAAAATCACGTACTTCATTCTTTTGGAAACGTAATGAACATTCCCAAAACGTTTCAACTGCTTTACCTGTTTTAAAGAATGAATCCAAATTGCAAGGCCAACGCGATTAGCTACCATAAAACTATCTCCTTTTCTGCCAGTTAAATTTCCCTAAGTCGTGTCAATTACAACCGCAACTTCCACCAGAACCACAGCCACCACTGCAGCTAGAAGCTTGGTCAAAGAACGGATTTCCGGTAGGAACTTTAATATCCTTTGATACAGAAAAAGCAATCGTCTGGCTTATTTCATTAAGCAAATTTTCCAGCTCTTTCTCCGCAGTCTTATAGGCTGAAATAAGCGGGTGCGTGTCCAATTTACGTTTACATTCCCTTACTTCACTCGAAATTCCACGAAAATCAGGGTGGTATTTACCAAACCTCTGCACCTCTTCATACTTCTCTTTAAGTGCTTTGAAATCTTTAAGCATAACTTGAGCTTCCTTATCGAGTTGTACCTCTTGCTTTATTTGAACATAGTGTTGGAAAACATCCGAAGACACTATCATCTCACTAAATTGATCTGCTTCTTGGAGAATATTTACGTCTGTCAATATCGTCGCCATATGAACACCTCCACTTCGCTAGTATATCATAAAAAGCGGAAAGATCATAAAAGTAAGCTACCTTGTCGTTCCTTTTAAAATACAAGCGTCCAAGAGAAAGACTATAAAGCGAACTCAGTAGGAGTATTCGTTCTTCCCCCACTGATTGGTCGTTGAGTGAATCAAGTTATTAGTGTCGATTATTTTCCGCCTAAATAAAGTTCCCTCTCTCTATTTTGAGCGAGGAGGTTTACGGACGGTTATCTGTACTAAAAAGAAAAACAGGTTCAAGATCAATGTCACTGGTCTTGAACCTGTTTCATCATTTCAATCATCATCATAGCCATTTGCATATTTTTATTAATTTGATCCACCCTCTGAGGAAACGTTTTACCATAAAAGATTTTTGCTTGTTTAATCATCTCAGGTAAGCTTTCTGGATGCCGTCCGAGCCGTCGATACCATATTGGATTCAGCCTTAAAAAATAATGTAACTGGGGATCCAACTTAATTTTTTCCAACACGTCTTGTCGCATTGATAATTTCCCCTTCCATTATTAATCTTCTGTAAATGAGAAGGGCGATTGCTGCTCTGGAGGGCCTTGTGATGGATCTGGTGTTTGTTGTTGTCTAAATTGACTGACAAGCTCTTGAACAGATTGGACAACGGTGCTGAATTGACCAAGGTGGTGCTGAATATCGTTTAGATTCATGTTTTTTAGCATATTGAGTACGTCAATAGTCGAATCCTCTTCATCTTCTTCATTACTTTTTTTTGTTTCACCTTTCTCCTCATCATCGTTTAAATAAGATTCCCAAATATCATCCTCTTCGCCAAAGAGCATCCATTCCTCAAAAATATCTTGCAACGTCTTTTCTCCTGACTTCACATCTCGAAGTACATATGGGTTTTTTTTCACAAACGTTTTAAATCGCTTCACATCTGGATGTAAGGATTGGCTCACCTTCCTTCACCTCTCACACATAAGTATATACTACATCATAGTATCGTGAGAGCGAGACGTGCGCCTAATTTTACTGCAGTAAAATAAAGTTTTGCGTATAGTATTGGTTGTAAACACCTACCCCTAGGTGTGTAAATTCCTCATTTAAAATGTTAAGCCGATGGCCTTCACTATTCATCCAGGCTTCTACCGCTTCAATGCTATCAAAATGGTTAGCAGCAATATTTTCTGCTGCCAATGCATAAGCAATCTCATATTGATTTAACCGATCGCCTAGTGAGCCTGTCACTGGAGATGTATGCGAAAAGTAGTCCTCTTCCGACATCTCACGACTATGCCCATAAGCAGTATCTGCTGTGTCTTCATGCCATTCAAGGACGTTTAAATCGTGGCGCTTCCTTATATGATTAGTTAAATCAAAAACTTGCAGTGTCAGCCCTTCTTCCCATGCCCTGTTGTCATCATTAGTAAGATCCTCAACATCAGGTAACTCACCACTATACGTAAGTGAATATGGCCTATGAACAAGTAACACGTCTTCAGTCGAGTAGCGTACTGATGAAAGTTTATTTTTAACCTCATCGAAATAAAACTGCCCCCATACATCATTTTCAATATGTAAAAGAGGACGTCTTCTTAAATCTCTTTCAGTTAACTCAAACGTATACCTCCCTGTAGCTTCTTTCAATGACTCACTGGGTTCAAAGGAATAATAGTCATCAAGTTGCTCGTAACTATCTCCAATTTCCTCCTTGCCTAAAGGGGCTTCCTCACTATTACTAAATGCTGTGACAATGGTAGCCTCCTTGATACCAAACTGTACATAATAGTTTTCAAAATCGTAAATGTACCATTCGTAACCGTAAGGTGTAACATCAATTCGCTTCGGTTCTCCAAAACTTTCTAACAATATTTCTTCTTCTACATTTATCCATTCATAGAGGAGTGATTCATCTGTTGGAGGAGGTGTAAGAGACTCATGTTCTTTTGAGGAATTAGTCATGTCTTCAGTGTCTTTAAGAAATGGCAATTTTTCCACTAGTAAGGGATTCTCAGCCAAGTAAAACACTGCTATAGAAACCATTACAAACGTAAAAACAAAGATTTTTAAAACTTTCATTTACCCATCTCTTTTCATCACAAAGTATATTCCGCTACATAACTTTACTATCTTTGCCTCGTTATATGCAACGAATTTGCCCATGAAAATACAGATAGTACCATATCATCTAACACGTCATCTTACTATTTCAAATCCAGATATTTTCAATTAGTCAGAAAAAATAATCGTGACATAATTAAAAGGAGGATCTCAAAATCCTCCTAACTAATTCACCCTCACTATTATCACTATTTAATGATGATATTGAGGCTGTTCAGATATTTCTGTAAGGGCGATCGCAGCTTGATGCTCTGTAGAAGTGTGAACAGCCAAGTCACCTAAGGACACGATACCTATAAGCTTTTGGCCTTCAATAATTGGTAATCGGCGAATTTGTTTTTCTGCCATTAGTTTAGCTGCTTCTTGAACATCCATGTCTGGTGTAGCAGTAAATAAGTGATCACTCATAACCTCTTGTACTGACGTAGAAATAGGTCGTTTTTCTGCCACACCTCTTACAACGATATCTCGATCAGTGATCATCCCTATGAGCTTATCATTTTCACATATAGGAATCGCACCTACATGATCTTGTTTCATTTTCATGGCTACCTCATAAACATTATCATTAGGTGTACACGTATCAACATTGCTTGTCATAATATCTCTTAACATTGTCATCATATATTCCTCCTTTTTTAAATTACAGTGTTTATCTTTCCCAATTGAATTTAAAATATTAATTAATCAACGCCGTATCGTTGCAACGAAACGTAATTCGTAATATCATTAAGAAAGAGCTATTTGAAAGATATAAGGAGGTAATTATAATGAAATTTCAAGATACTGGATTAGATGGAATGCTCATTGAGTTCCAATCACTTGAAGAAATAATGGAATCTGCAGGATTTGCTTATCAATATGATTATGAACGTGCCACGTTTGATTATAAAATCATCGATCAAGTTCACAACGATGTTTATTATTTTCGGATCCCTTCACACGTAGAAGAAGGAGAAATACCTTCTCCACATAGCATGATCCGGTTGATGACACCATACGTAGGAAAGCATTATTATCCTCACGGTGTTGAGTACGATGAAGAATTCCCACAATTTGTAACCGATAAATGTCAAAAGAAGATTCAGGGTATTTTAGACAAAGTGAAAAATGAAGCATTGTGATCTGTGTTCTACATAACCTGATAGTCAATCCTCTTGCTTTCGATCTATTCTGCCTGGAGCTAACCAGCCATTGAATTATCGAAAGCAATTTTTTACATATTATGCTCTTTTCAGCATCCTATGATAATGTCGCTTTAACAGAATAACCATCGCCCATTACGAACGTACATAATACTTCTCATTGGCGATCTCCGACAGTAGAGAGAAAGGAGTATCGATTTGTCGTCACATAATATTAAAAAGTACATTTATATAGCAATTGGTGTCATCATTGCGATATTGCTATTTTACTTTATTTTGCCGGTCTCTTTACCCATTATCTTGGCATTAATTACAGCACTTTTTTTATCACCCACTGTAAAAACCCTAGTGAAGAGAGCAAAGTTATCACGTAACATCGCCGTTTTTATCGTATTTGTGCTTTTTTTACTTTTCATTGTTATGCTCGGGTATTTTACTTTTACCCGTGCGCTAAGCCAATTAAATCAGTTTGTGGAAAATTTACCGTCAATTATTAATGAGATAAATATTACATGGATGTCTTTATTAGAAAACCTTCGCATGCAATTTGATCATTTATCTCAAGATATCGTGAATGAAATTGACGCAGCTGTTACCTCTCAGTTACTTACTATGAGAGATACGCTGCAAGAAATCAACATCGTCGGTTACGCAACAAGCATTTTAGTTAAAATCCCATCCTATATTGTATCCTTTTTAGTTTATTTAATTGCTCTCTACTTATTTCTATTAGATATACCTCGACTAAAATTAAAAGTATTTAGCTACATGTCTGATAAAACAGCTGAAAAAGTTAGTTTTATGTCTGCTAGATTATCATATGTCATTTTCGGCTTCTTTAAAGCACAGTTTCTCGTCAGTATTATTATATTTATCGTGACACTAATCGGGTTGTTATTTATTGCACCTGAAGTGGCGTTAATAATGTCGATTTTTATCTGGATGATTGATTTTATTCCAATCATCGGCTCTATAGCCGTATTAGCTCCATGGGCTGGTTATCATTTAATTGCTGGAAATAATGTTTTAGCGATCCAATTACTCGTGTTAGCCGCCATTCTTCTCACAATTAGAAGAACTGTGGAACCTAAAGTAATGGGACACCATATCGGCTTATCACCACTTGCTACACTCATTTCTCTTTATATAGGCTTAATGTTATTCGGAGCAGTGGGATTCGTTCTTGGTCCACTTGTGGTGATTTTATTTACGAGTGCTAAAGAAGCTGGGATTATAAAAGTCAATTTTAAAGTGTAGCGATAATGTTTCTGTGAGACCTATTTTAACTTCAGACTATATTATAAGCACAGTTTAAATCATCAAAAAAGCTTTGCTACTGATGCGTAGATCGGTAGCAAAGCTTTTCAGTGATAAAGACACGATTTCCTTTAAAATTTATAAACGCTACTATGTATTAAGTTAACCAATAATAGCACGAAATAAATTAGTTGTCTCACCAGGGTCATAAATGACATACAGGAGTAAATAAACGGCAATACCTGTCGTTGCTGATATAAACCATATAATTGATGTGAGCGGTCCTAATCTACGGTGAGAGTTTAATTTATTTTTATACCCTGTGGTAAGTTGAATAATTCCTAAAACTGCTGCAATAGTAGCCATCGTGATATGAAACACTAAGAAAATTTGATAGTAAAATGCCACATCATCAGGGCCACCGAATGACGTGCTTCCGATAAAAAATGTTTTAGCCAAATACGTAGCAAAAAAGATGACAGCAAGCACAGCTGCCCAAAACATAACTTTTTTATGAGCCTCGATATTTCGCTTAGCTATTAAATACCAGCCAATCGCTACAAATACTGCACTTAAGCCAATAAAGACAGTGCTGATAAACGGCAAAAATTCCGCCATTGTTCTCCCCTCTTTCCCTATAAAGCTTACCAAAAAATAAAATTAATACTCAATAATTTTATCATATCTCGTTAATAAACACATCTTATATCACAATGCTCTTTTCATTCTCTCATAAAACAAACCTTCAATCAGTGGGAGGTTTCAACTCCTCTACCACTGATTGATCGTTGAGTGAATCAGGAGATTAGAGTCCGTTATCTCCCGACTAAACAAAGTCTCTATTTTGAGCAGGGAGGTTTACGGACACTTATCTGTGATAAAAAGTGCCTCCACAAATGGAGGCACTATGAGTTTTAGTACTTTACAATTCCCAGAAGAAACATTAAAGCTCCTACCGTTAAAGCGGCTACAAACATTCCAGACCAAATCATGATATTTATCCAGGCTGTACCTTTTTCATTCATATGCATGAAAAAATATAGCTGAAGAACGACTTGTATACCTGCAAGCATTAGAATAAACGGAATAGCAAAACCATTAGGAATGGCATCACTTCCAATTGATACAAATGCCATGGACGTCATAAAAATCATTAAAACAAAAGCAATAAGCTGTGTACGGCTTTCCCTTTTTAATTTACGTTCAGTGCTTTTAGTAGGCCCACCTTGTAAAGGGGCGCTGGGATCACTATGTGAACTCATTCGATCACCCTCCTATTCCTAATAAATAGACAACCGTAAAGATGAACACCCATACAACATCAATAAAGTGCCAATAGAGAACAGCTGTATAAAATTTAGGAGCATTTGTCAGTGTGAGGCCTGTCTTTCGATAGCGAATTAATAGAGTTGAAATCCAGCATATGCCGAATGCCACGTGAGCACCGTGAGTACCAACAAGTGTGTAAAATGATGATGCAAACGCACTTGTACTGAAGCCTAGCCCTTGATGATAATACTCATAAAACTCATAAATTTCAAATCCTAAAAAGCCAAGACCTAGTAAAACAGTTAACCACATCCACATTAATAGCTTTTTGTAGTTGCCTCGCTTCATATTAATAATAGCGAACACACTTGTCAAACTGCTTGTTAGTAGAATCATTGTCATAATAAATACGAGGTTTAGATGGAATAATTCGGACGGGCCAGGGCCATCTAGCGTCCCGCCCCTTAATCCTAGATAGGTTCCAAACAAACTGGCGAATAAAACAGTTTCTCCACCTAGGAAAAACCAGAAACCAAGATATTTATTTCGTCCATCAAGGGTCGCCTTCTCCGGATTGGGAGGAAGGGTTTGGTTTTCTACTACATGTTGTTCAGCCATTGTTTAACCTCCCTCCAAATCTCGTTTAATATCTTCGACAGGAATATGATGACCATGATCTTCCTTAACAGATCGAACAAACATAGCTCCAAATGTAATAGCTAATCCTGTAATTGTTAATGGATGAATGTGATAGATAAAACCGAAGCTTGCAACAGTTAAGCCCGCTGCCATAATTATTGGCAAAATAGTGCCATTAGGCATGTGTATATCACCAAGCGGCTCTGCAGCTTTCATCTTACCATCACCTTCATATTTTTCATGCCAGAAAGGATCTAATTCACGTACGAGTGGTGTCTGAGCAAAGTTATACTCAGGAACAGGCGTAGGCGTCGTCCATTCAAGTGTTCTACCATCCCAAGGATCAGATACATTTTCTCGATTTTTAGTTGATATGAAAATATTTACTAACAAGAGAATAAACGCAATCGTCATGAGGAATGCACCTATCGTACTAATAAAGTTCATTTCATCTAACCCTTGACCACCTAAATATGATGCAACTCTTCGTGGCATACCAATCAATCCTAGGAAGTGCTGAACGAAGAACGTTAAGTGAAAACCAATAAGGAATAGCCAGAAAAACCATTTACCAAGCGTTTCACTTAATCGATAACCAAACATCTTAGGCCACCAATAGAAAGCACCTGAAAATAAGCCAAACACGACCCCACCAATAATGACATAATGGAAATGGGCTACGACAAAGTACGTATCGTGAAATTGATAATTCGCTGCACTTGTTGCAAGCATAACCCCAGTGACCCCTCCCATAACGAAGGATGGGATAAAGCCCAATGCAAATAAGTTAGCTGTCGTAAATTGGATTCGACCTCCCCACAAGGTCAGAAGCCAGTTAAAGATTTTAATTCCCGTCGGTACAGCAATAGCCATCGTCGCCACAGCAAAGATTGCATTTGCTACTGGACCCATTCCTACTGTAAACATATGGTGAGCCCATACCATAAAACCAAGAAAACCGATAATTAATGTGGCAAAGACCATTGCTGAGTAACCGAACAATCTTTTTTTAGAAAATGTAGCAAGCACTTCAGAAAAAATTCCGAACGCCGGTAAAATTAAAATATAAACTTCAGGGTGCCCGAAAATCCAAAATAAATGCTGCCAGATAATAACGTTGCCGCCAAAGTCTACGGCGAAATAGGTTGCCCCAAACAACCTTTCAAGCATCAATAGTAATAGGCCTATCGTCAATGCAGGAAAAGCAAATAAAATTAGCATTGAAGCGACGAAAGAGCTCCACGTAAACAAAGGCATTCTCATCATACTCATACCAGGAGCACGCATATTGATGATCGTTACAAGAAAATTGATTCCCCCGATCAATGTTCCTAACCCACTTACTTGAAGACCTAATACATAGTAGTCAAGGCCTTGGCCTGGTGACATACTGGATAATGGTACATATGCTGTCCATCCTGCATCAGGCGCCCCTGTGGCGAACCAACTGACATTCAGTAGCAGCCCTCCAAATAAAAATAACCAGAAACCTAACGCATTTAAAAAAGGAAATGCTACATCCCGTGCGCCAATTTGTAACGGGATAATAAAGTTCATAAATCCGAATAAGAGAGGCATGGCTGCTAAAAATATCATCGTAGTACCATGCATCGTCAATAATTCATTAAATGTCTGAGCCTGCACAAACGTAAACTCAGGAAACATGAGCTGTATACGCATAAGAATGGCTTCCAATCCACCAAGAGCAAAGAAAAATGCGCCACCGGCTAAATACATAATGCCGATTTTCTTATGGTCAACCGTCGTCAGCCAGTCCCAGATTACATTTTTAGACTGCGCACTTGCATAAGACACGTTTAGTTACCCCCTTTTGCACCCTATTCTTCCAGTACTTTTAAGCTATCTAGATAGTCGAGAAGTGCTTCCATTTCTTCATCATTTATTGCTTCCGCATTAAAGCTAGGCATTTCATTGCCTGGTTTATACTCTTGGGTATCCCGTAACCACGCTTCTAAATTATCCATATCATACTCAAGATAACCTGCGATAACTTCTCTTTCACCGAAGTTAGTTAAGTCAGGGCCGATATTTCCACCCTCTGCTCCAACCGCGTGACAACTTATACAGGATTGTTCGAACACTGTTCTACCATCAGCGGCAACCGTTTCTTCAGGTTCAGTGACATGTGATGGTGGTTCTGCCATGTTAGTAGCCCAAGTGTCGAAAGTGTCAGGGTCAACCGCAATAACTTTAAAATCCATCAACCAATGTGATGGTCCGCAAAGTTCTGTACACTTCCCCATATAAACGCCTTCATTAGGGGCTTCAAACCACATGTCGTTTTGAATACCAGGCACGTTATCCTGTTTCCCTGCTAAAGCCGGAACCCAGAATGAATGCTGTACGTCCGATGCTAGCAATTCAATAATAATTCGTGTATCTGTCGGAATGTACATATCCTGACCTGCGGTGATCTCATAATCTGGGTAATCAAATTCCCACCAGAATTGATGAGCTGTCACTTGCACCCGTACATAATCAATGCCTTCTTCCCCTTCTTCAGTCGCTTCCAGCTGCTCAACTTCCACGTTCGCAAGCGTGAATGTATCCATCACGTTAGGAATAGCAAGCATGAGCAGAAGTAAAATTGGAATCGTTGTCCAAATAAATTCTAATGTTCGATTCCCATGGACTTGTTTCGGAATATGTGTATCCCCCGGACGCTCCCGGAATTTAAAAATGACAAAAATGTAAATAGCAAACACGACAACAAGTACGAAAATCATAATATACAAGCTGAGCTGTATTAAGGAAAATTGCATTTCTGCAACAGGTCCCTGTGGATCCAGAGCAGACAAGTTCTCCACTCCACAACCACTCAGCAGTACGATGAAAGATATAGGAAGCAGTCGCCACAAATACTTCATCTCGTCACAAACCCCTCTTTCTTTGTCTTGAATTTTTAGAACATGTGAACGATTACCATGAGGACAAACAAAATCGTTAAATAATTAAGTGAAAATACAAACATTTGCCTTGCCCACTTTAAATCGTCATTCATTCTAAATCCAGCTAGCCCCAAAATAAGCCAGCCGCCCCCTAGCACACACGCTGCAATCGTATAAATAACCCCAAAATCTGATACTAATAATGACACAGGAATCAATGCTGCTACATACCATACAATTTGTCTCTTAGTCACAGCAAAACCTGCAACTACTGGAAGCATTGGAATACCTGCTGCCTTGTACTCATCGGCTCGCTTCATGGCAAGCGCTAAGAAATGAGGAGGCTGCCAAATAAACATAATTAGGAACATGGACCAAGCATAAGGATGTAAACCCGGGTCAATCGCTGCCCACCCAATAAGTGGTGGTACTGCTCCCGCAAAGCTCCCTACTATCGTATTTAACGTTGTCGTACGTTTCGTCCACATCGAATATAACACGACGTAAATAATTAAACCCGCAACACCAATCACTGCAGACATTGGTGTCGTCATAGCTAAAAATGCTGCTCCAATAAGTGATACTGAAAGGCCATATGTTAACGTTTGGCGCCCTGTAAGCTGTCCATTCACACTCGGTCTTTCTCTCGTGCGTTCCATTTTATAATCAATATCACGATCGATATAATTATTAAGTGCACAACCGCCTGCCATAATCAGAGCAGCTCCGACTAATGTCAACATTGCCGTTAAGGGATCACTCCCTAATGAGGTTCCTGTATAATAAGCCGCCAGATATAACCCAGCAAAAGTGGTTATGAGATTGGACATAACAATGCCAGTCTTTGATATTGCCAAATACTCACGAAATCCTGCCTTATCACTTTGCTCAGTTTCAACAGGCTGATGAACACCATCTAAGGATTCTGCCGAAGCCAATGTACTTGATTTTCCCAATCGAATCACCTCCCGATTCGTCATCTTTCCAATTCAAAAGGTTTTTTCCAAAAAAGAACTAAAATAATTTGTTTTTAAAATGTCAATGGATAACTGTAAACAAATTATTATTCTTTGAAAACTTAAGTGAAATGGAATCGTAAATGACATGTTAGAAAATTTGATTATCCATACACATTATAAAGCAACATTCAGTGATTTTCATCACATTTTTTTCTGTCAGACTTTTTATAGTGAACAAACCTTCTAACTAAAATAAGCAAACGACTTATCCACTATGATAATATTATATATTATAAACTTCCTCGAATGAAAGAGCTTTTTTTGGAAATTAATACAGTGAGCGTTTCGTTGACTTTTACAGCTACAATACATAAAATGAATTCGGGCTTATTTTATTTTATTAGTGAATAGTTCATTTTTTTAAAATAACTTTCTAAACATTTGTGTTTAGAAAATCTAATTATACAAAGAGAAAGTCGGTGGACACATGCATCGCTTATTGAAAGTCTTTGGAATACTTACTAGTTTTGGAATGCTCATTGTCATCATTCAAGGAGCGTTAGTCACTCAGACCGGATCCGGGGATGCCTGTGGAGCAGAATGGCCGCTTTGTCATGGGCGATTAATACCCGAAAACCCAACCATTGAAACATTAATTGAATATACTCATCGACTTGTCTCAGCTATTTTAGGCATAATGGTGTTAATTCATTCAGTTTGGAGTTGGCTTGTCCTTAAACATCTTAGGGAAACAAAGTTTTTTGCTATCTTGGCTGTCCTTTTCATTATATTCCAAGGACTACTGGGAGCGGCGGCTGTCGTATGGGGCCAGTCTGATGCCGTGATGGCACTCCATTTTGGTTTTTCATTAGTATCTTTCGCAAGTGTCCTGTTATTAACAATTCTTGCTTTTGAGAACGGCAAACACATTCGGGCACTTGTTCCACCTGTCACCCGTAGAGTGAGGAATTACTATTATTTTCTAGTCGTATTTGTTTATATAGTTGTCTATACAGGAGCGTATGTTAAGCATACCGAAGCAGGTATAGGTTGTAATGGGTGGCCATTATGTAACGGTCAATTTATCCCTATTCTTGAAGGTCGAACGGGTATTCAATTTGGCCACCGAGTGGCTGCGGCGTTATTATTTTTCACTATTTTAGCAGCTCTTATTATAGTCTATAAACATTATAGAACAGAGAAAGCCTTCTTTCTCACAACGGTCATCAGCTTTATACTCATAACATTGCAAGTCATTAGTGGTGCTATCGTTGTCTTTTCAGGACTATCATTATATGCCACAATGGTTCATGCTGTTTTAGTCAGTTTACTGTTTGGGGCTGTCAGTTATACAACGCTCCTCGTTGACAGATCACGAATTTATTAAAGGAATGCTTTATAATAATCTAAAAGCATCAAAAGGAGTGCCTCTAGATGGCACTCCTTTTAGTTTTGCTGAAAAAACCGATTTTGAGACACAATACTATTCTCGAAACATCACTAAAAAGCTAGAAGCACTAGCTCCTAGCTTTTTGATAATAGATGAATAAATCTTGAAGCTTCTAGCCTAATTATTTCTCAAGAAATGAACGGAACATCCAATTATGCTTTTCAACAGATTGACGTATGCCGATGAGCATATCAGCAGTCGTTTCATCATCCACATTCTCAATAGTTTCAATATCCTGCTCTAACTCAGTAGCCATTTTCTCAAAATCACTGGATAACGTTTGAACCATGTCATCAGCTGATTTTTCCCCCGTGGCTTCTTTGATAGTCGCCAATTCTAAATATTCCTTCATAGTGGCTACAGGTGTCCCTTTTAATGTCAATAGACGCTCTGCAATTTCATCAATGTGTCCAGCCGCTTCATTGTAAAGTTCTTCAAACTTCTCATGAAGCATAAAAAAATGTGGACCTTTTACAAACCAATGATAGTTGTGTAATTTTACAAACAACGTGTTCCAGTTTGCAATGTGCCGATTAAGAATTTCAACTGTTTTTTCATTTGTCAACTTGACCAACTCCCTCATACATTAGTTACTATCAGTGTACTGAATCATTAAGTACAAGAAGGACTCCCCATTTCCTTCCTTCTCAAATTATACAGAATTATCGTGCTAGAGCCAAGAGATGTTACTATTTTAATTGCTTTATAATAGCTTTGCAGCTAGTAAAAATTCTCTATTACCGTCAAGCACAGTGATTTTAACACTAGAAATCTCATTTAGTCACAACCATTTACTTTACTACTTCACTAACAAACACTAAAAAGAATGACTATTATATAGAACACAAAAAAACCCAGTGTAAGGTTAAATACACGGGCTTAAATATCTCCATTCATTTTCTGTTCATTGACGCTTCATGGAGCGACGTCAGCTGTTTTTCTAACTGATCTAATAGCGCTTTGCCTTCTTCTTCGTTTACTAAATTCAAACGAATGGCAAAATCGATTTCTCGTGACAATCCAAACATTTGTGTATCTAATACCTCTTCATACAAAGGACACTGAGGCATCGTTAAGTTTGTCATTTGAACTTCTATTAGTTTCAGTATCTTATCTGCGTCTTCTTTTAGAAGGGCATATGCTTTTTCACTCTGGCCCGATAGGGTTTCAATGGACATCCGAATCCCTCCTGTTTTTCTGAACATCGCTCAATAAAATATATGAGAATAATCGGTTTTATACGAACGAATTCCATTCTTTCTCTTATATTATCGGTTATTAAAGAAAATTGCAACAGAAGGAACTCTAAAGTTTTTGTCAAAAAATGCTTAACCTGTATCTTTGCGATAACGCTTCTAACAATTTCATCCCTGCTAAGCTATTTCCTCTTTCATCAAGTGCCGGGCCATAAATACCGATACCTGCTCCATGTGGAATTGCAGCCATAATAGCCCCTGAAACCCCACTTTTAGCCGGAAAACCCACTTTAATAGCAAATTCCCCTGATGCATTATACATGCCACATGTGACCATAAATGTCTTAAGAATTCGAGCAATATGCAACGGAATAATTGGTCGTGATGATTCAGTGTGCCTCCCTTCATTAGCAATAATATAACCAATTTTCGCCAAGGCTGTAGCATCAACCTCTATAGCACACTGTTTCGTATAAAGTTCTAGTAAATCTTCTACTTTATCATTTAACACGTGATGTTGTTTTAGAAAATAGGCTAAAGAGCGGTTTAAATGTGCCGTGTCGTATTCAGATTTAGCAACTTCCTCATTGTACGAAATTGAAGTATCTCCGGTCATGTCATGGATAAATGAAAGAAGACGACCTAGTTTTTCGTCAACTGAGTGACCACTAATCATAGATGTTACTGCTAAAGCTCCAGCGTTTATCATCGGATTAAGCGGTTTTGACGGGCTATGTGTTTCAAGCTTAATAATTGAATTAAATGGGTCGCCAGTTGGTTCCATACCTACTTTGTCAAATACACCAGCTTCCCCATTATCCATTAGAGCGAGAGCTAATGAAATCACTTTTGAGACACTTTGAAGTGTAAACATCTCTGACGTATCCCCCGCTGTAACACATGGTCCATCACCTTCAAAAACAGCTAAAGATAAAGTATGAGGATTCTTATCACTCAAAGCCGGAATATAATCTGCTACTTTTCCTTTCGGAGCTATTTGAACAGCCTCCTGTACCATAACATGTAATGCTTCACAATCCTCACATATTTTCATTAGCTTGACCTCCATTAGTCGTTTATTTACTTGATGACAAACGCGTTTATCAGTTTTATACTGTAGGGGAAAGGATGGTGGAAAATGAATGTCTTCTATGATTGTTTCCATAAAAGGAGCTGTTAAACATACCATAATTATCGATCCTGGGGTATGGATTTTTGACGAACGCAAAGTTGACTTAACTACATATTTTACCGAGGAACGTCTTGATGCATCCACAGCGTTATATGAGCAATTAGGGCGCTCATGGGACGAACAGCGTTTAAAAGGAGCAAGACCACAATCGAATGACAATAAGTTGTCTGTGGATAAAAAGGCATTAACAAAAAGTTCTTACGGAATGCCACTCGGTCCTTTTATAACAAACGCGCAGCCTTCTTCTAAAGCAACTAAGGTCACATTTTCAAGTACAACGACAAACACACATTTTATCTGTTCATTGGAAGAAGCAGAAAATGGCATTTTAGGTTTTTCTCATAAAGGGCACCCATTGGAAGAAACGGGACCAGTTCACTTTTACTTGAACGACGGGTCCAATCACCTAACTCCCGTTAAAGGTATTGATACAATTACGATCTCCTAAACAGTCCTCGTCATTGAATAAATTGTATTGTGGTATGGAGCTGGGAAGATTTCTCGTTATCTCCCCTTCTTTGTCGTAATACAGATTGCAGAAAAATGCGTTATAACGACTAACAACCTGACCTCTCCTCCGGTTTTGATATTACAAGAGGTCAGGCTTTTAAACTTGAAATTTATAATAAATCTGCTGATAAGTGTGCCAACCCTGACCTTTCACCTTTTTCAAGCTTAATATGACCAGCTTCAGGCCGATGCTTCAATCGCTCCGTTACGTAAGTAAGACCATTAGTATACTCATCTAGATAGGGGTGGTCTATTTGCTTAGGATCACCCATTAAAACGATCTTACTGCCTTCCCCAACTCGCGTCAAAATGGTTTTAACTTCATGCTTAGTTAAATTCTGAGCCTCGTCGATCACAATAAACTGCTCAGGAATACTTCTTCCTCTTATATAGGTTAAAGCTTCTACTTGAATAGAAGACATACCTGCTAAAATTTGTTCCAATTCGCCTTTTCTATTGGTATTAAATAAATACTCTAAATTATCATAAATAGGTTGCATCCAAGGCCTAAGCTTTTCCTCTTTTTCACCAGGTAAATATCCGATATCTTTCCCCATTGGTACAACTGGTCTGGCTACAAGCAGTTTTTTATACAATTGCAAATCTTCCGTTTGATATAAGCCTGCCGCTAAAGATAAAAGGGTCTTACCTGTTCCGGCTTTTCCTACAAGTGTCACCAGAGGAATGTCTTTCCTAGTAAGAAGCTCTAATGCCATTTTTTGTTGAACGTTCCTTGCTTTTATTCCCCATACAGCTTCATGTCTGTTATAAAACAATTGGATATGATCCTTTTTATTGTCAACCATCCCTAACGCCGAACGAGTACCATTAGATGTATCTTTAAAAATATAAAAATGATTGGCAAATGCTTGTGAAACCTGACATTTATCTATAGGCAGCTGTTTTTCCTCAAAAAATGTATTCATAACTTCTGGTTCCATCCAACTCTCCTCATAGCCTTTATATATTCTGTCAAATTGGACAATCCTATCAGTCAAGAAATCTTCTGCCTTTAACCCTAATGCATCAGCCTTTACTCTTAATAACGCATCTTTACTAACCAATACTACTTCTAAAGACATATGTTGCTTCTTTTTCTCTTCTGCTAAATTTAACGCTACAGCTAATATTCTATTATCATTTGTCATTTCAAAGAAATGTTTTTTTAATTGATCAAAACAGCGATGATTCAATTCAACAGTTAATGTTCCTCCGTTTTCGAGCTCCACTCCTTCATGAAGTTTGCCAGTCTCTCTTAATTCATCAAGTAGCCGAGCCACTTCACGGGCGTTTCTCCCAATTTCATCCATATAACGTTTTTTCGAATCAATCTCTTCCAGTACAACCGCTGGAATAATAACGTTATTATCTTCAAACGAAAAGATAGCCAACGGGTCTTGCAGTAACACATTTGTGTCCAAAATATATAGTTTAGTCAATCGATTCCCTCCCTAACCTGAGTCGCTATTCTACTCAAAATAGTATATTCATGTAGACCTTTACAAAGACTACAACATAAAACGAACCTTCAATCAGTGGAAATTTTCGTTCTTCTCCCACTGATTGGTCATGGAGTGAATCAGGATATTAGTACCCGCCATACCCCGGCTAAATAGATTTAGCACTACTCTCTAGTTTGTGTCGAGATGTTGACGGACGGTTATCTGTGATAACTATTCTTAAGGAGGTGATAGGATGAGACAATTGTTTATAGTACCTCTTGTTGGTTTGATATTCATAACAGTAGGGTGTCAAACGGATGGAGAGAACACCAATACTAATGAATCAATAGAAGGTCAACACTATCAAGTAACGGAATCTGAGATAGTGACGTTTAATGACGCAGCTGATCATTTAGCTGAAATTGCCGTTCAAGTTCCAGAAGTGAACAGGTCAACTGCTATCGTTTTTGGCCCATACGCTATCGTAGCACTAGACGTAGAAGCTGAATTAGATCAATCGCACGTCGGCACGGTTAAGTATCAAGTAGCTGAAGCATTAGCTGATGATCCTTATGGAGCTAATGCTGCCATTACAGCTGACCCTGACATTCTCCAACGATTAGAAGATATGCGTAATGAGATGGCTGATGGCCGACCATTTACTGCGATTGGAGATGAAATTGCTGGTATTTTCGGTCGACTTGTCCCAATCGTTCCAACAGAAGAGCATCGAGATGATGAACCATTAGAAAAGCCTAAAGATCAAACTAATAACGAAAATGAGATTAAAGATATTCAAAACAAACAAAGTAAAGGACGGATAGACTCCCATTAAAAATCCTACCAAAGATGTCCATGTAAACATGGTTAGTTTATATGTGCAGAGCAAAAAACGATGCCAGTTATTCAACCGGCATCGTTTTTTATACTTTCATAGCTGCCATAACTTGACGATCTAACTTATCGGCAGCTTCTTTATCGTACGTTTTTTCAAATTTAGGCTCTGATGTAATACGTGAGCCATAAAACATGACATCTCTTACTTCTTTCACAGTGATTTCAATAAGTGCTAACTTCAACGGAACATCCTCTATATTTTCTTGAATTACTCTGGCTTCTCCTGCAATAGCATACGTAGAACCATTACCAATGACTGTTAACGTGACCAAAGGCTGATTCTTCACATTCTCTACAATTCTAGAGCGGTTGTCTACCGAAAATCTAATGTGGTGCTCGTCAATCGCATAAACCCACGACATGGCATTCACATTAGTTCCTCCTGATTCATAATCAACAGTTGCTAAAGTAACATAACGCTCTTCTCTTAGCAATGGCAATAACTCTTCCGTTAGTGCTGTCTCAACTTGATTAGCCATTCATCCGCCTCCTTTATCTTCTTACACTAATACTATACCTATATTTTATTATGATTTAAACCACTCTCTACAAAAAATAATAATTCGGTAGCCAAATGAGAAAGTATTAAGTTTTTTTATTTAAGACTTACTACAATAGTATGGTGCCAAGAAGACCTTTTCATACTTCTCATGGTTTGTTACTATTTTTAGGGATATGGTAATAGAGGTTGGAAACCGACAGATATCTAAAACTATTTTTTTCCTCTTTGAGGTAAATTCTGTCCTCATCTCTTTCAGCGTACCTCGACATTTATCTGTTCCTGCTTCTTCATGTCTTAATTATGACACACGTGTTATACTAATTGTAAGAAGAACAGACCCTGATAGTCAGAGAGGTGCCTTATGAGAGTAAAGTGCGTCATATGTGATGTTGTAGAAACAATAGATAGCCAGCTGCCTCTGGCAAAAAAACTTAGAAACAGACCTATTCATACCTACATGTGTAAATCATGCTATAATCGCATTGAATTAAAGACAATCGAGCGTAAGAACACCGGACTTTTCCAAGAATTCACACCAGCAGAAGAAAAAGACGAGTATATTTAGACACACTAAAACACACCTGAAGTCAGGTGTGTTTTAGTGTGTCTAAAAACCCGCACTATAAAACGAACCTCAATTAGTAAGAGGTTTCGTTCTTCTCGCATTGATTAGTCGTTGAGTCAATCAGGACATTACCGGATGTTAGCTCCCTTTGATACAGGAGTTTTACGGACGCTTATCTGTGGTAACATTCATCCACACTATTAATGAGACTCACTTTGCTCTGTCGCATCAGTACGTTGGTGCCTACGCAACTGTAGTTTATAAATACCAAGTACAAGTGCTGCAATAAATAATGATTCGATAATGGGTAGTGCAAGCGCTAAAAACGTCATAAATATATTACCGAAAAACATAAGTCCATATATGATCACATTTTTTAAAAGAGGTAGTTTACGGGCAAACCCTAAATTAAACACAATCACACTTAATGCATTCACAATAATATACATTATCCAAAAAGCGAAAACAACATTGTCTGGATCTTGAGCACCAAGCCACTCAGCAATCGGTGTCAGGTCCGGAGATACTGTATTCGCTGCTAAAACAGTTACCATGTGGTCACTCCCTATCTATACAACACAATTCTTGTAGCAAACCGATTATAGCATAGAAAAAGAAAGATATAAAACGAACCTTCAGCAATGGGAGTTATCACTCTTCTCCTACTGATTGGTCGTTGAGTCAATTAGGACATTACCGAACGTTAGCTCTCTTTGAGACGGGAGTTTTACGGACGCTTATCTGTGATAAAAGGGGCAAAAGCAACCCGTTACTTTTTTTATAAAGCGTTTTCCGTTACACTTATTATAAAGGAGGACGATCGTATGTTTAAGAAATTTGATATCTATCATTTCATTTGTGCTATTTTGGGAACAATTGGCTTAATTGGAATTGGAATTTCGTTCGCTCAATTAAGTCTCTCAATGTTTCTCAGCTTTCTTGTTCTTACACTTGGGTCCATTTATGTCGGTTTTAGACGTAAAAAACAGTTACAGTCAACTACCGACTAATGACCAGATCCACCTTGCGTTATCCAATTACCTTAAAAAGGGGCACGCAACAGCTAGTAGCGTCCCCTTTTAAAAAAACAATTATCTAAGTAACTCTTTCACATCTCTTCTAGATTAAACACTCATAAGTCGATATTCACGTCTAACTCGCGCCTTCTCTTTAAATCAATTATTTAGAAAGTGTATTGAAAATATCCTTATGAATAGACGGACTGGCTGCAATAAGCGTATCTTTTTTTAGGAAATCTAATGGTTCACCTTCATAATTTGTCGCTTTACCGCCTACTTCAACAAGTAGTGCATACCCTCCTGCTATATCCCATGGAGCTAAATTAAAGCTTATATAAGCATCTAACTTCCCAACAGCAACATAGGCTATTTCTAATGCAGCTACCCCATAAGAGCGAACACCTCTAACTTCCTTAACAAGCCTTTCAAGCCGTCGATCTTGTAACATCCACCCTGAATTAAAACTAAGAATCGATTCATTGAGTGGATTATTGACAATGGGAGCTACCCTTTTCCCGTTAAGAGTAGCACCTTCCCCTTTCAATGAACTGTACATCTCATTATTCATAACATCGTAAACGATGCCTATAATTGGGTGCCCATCCTGGTATATGCCAATAGAAATGGCAAAATGACTAGACTGATGAACAAAATTTATCGTACCGTCAATAGGGTCTAAAATCCAAACAGTTCCATTGAGATCTTTTATCTCTTCAAAAGAGCCCTCTTCTCCCATAAGTCGATGATCTGGGTACGTCTCTCTAATCTTATCTAAAAAGAAAGCCTCGACGTTTTTATCTACATCTGTCACTAAGTCATGCTGATTAGCTTTCGTGCTTATTGCGAATGAGGAAGACGTCATTTGATCTTTTATGTACTCGCCAGCTTCTCTCGTCCATGTCTCAGCCGTTTTTTTAACATTTTCAAAATCAACACTTTTCGTCATTATTTACCATCTCCTCAATCACCTTAATATGTATTTTCTAACATATATCATATTTAACTCAACACGTGCAAATATATATTCTTTATTCCAACTGTCATTTGTCTCAGTATTTTATGATATTTTTCATTTATTCAGCTCTTCTTTGCAAAAAAAGTGAACCTAAGTTAGGTTCACATAATCGTTAAATTTTATGCCTCGAGACGTAGCCACTCACTACGGAGCTTCTCTAATTTTTGTTTACTTTTAGTCACTTGGTCATGTTCGTTACCTTGAATTGCGTCGAATAACGTCAGGAGTTCGTAGTCAATCTCCAATTTAAGGACTGGGATACGTTTCTCTCCATCTCGTCTTTTTAATGTTTGAATGACCTTCTCCATAATTCGCACCCCTTTTCTTCAAATCTCTTTTATTCCTGAACAGACCAACAATGTTAATTGAAAAAATATAGTTACCACTACACTATGTTATTTATCGAAATTTTGCAACTATTTTTTATTGGTATTTATTTTCTTCCCTCATTCTCATATTTTAAAACGTAATTGAGAACAAGTGAGGCAACTTTCTTTTTTTGTAGCCTGCGTTTTGGTAAAATACTCTTATAACATTAAGGGAAACCTAGAAGATCACTAGAATTAAAAGAGGTATAAGCACATGTATGATAACAGTAAGAGGAGTTGGTACTATGGCATTTAACGGATTTACTAATGAAGATTTTGATGTCTTTGCTGTTGACGGGCTAGATGAAAGAATGTCTGCCATCAAAGCGACGATACGCCCTAAATTCGAAGAACTGGGAGAACACTTTTCCGCCTATTTAGCCGAAAAAACAAATGAAGAAATATACTATCACGTAGCAAAGCATGCAAGAAGAAAAGTTAATCCGCCTGCAGATACATGGGTGGCTTTTGCAAACAGTAAGCGTGGCTATAAAAAACTCCCTCATTTCCAAATAGGCTTATTTGGCACTCACGTATTCGTTTGGTTTGCCGTCATTTATGAATCACCTGTTAAAGAAGAGCTAGGAAAAACATTTAAAAGTGAGATTGAGGACATTTACAGTAAAATCCCTGGTTCCTTTCATTGGTCAGTTGACCACACTAAACCAGAAACACTACAACATAATAATCTATCTAAAGAAGACCTTAAAAAGATGTTTGACCGTCTGTCTAATGTCAAAAAGGCAGAACTATTGTGTGGAGTTTGCTTATCCTCTGATGATAAAACTGTTCAAAATGGACAAGCGTTTATTAACAAAGTGGAAGAAACATTTACGACCTTACTCCCTTTATACGAAACGGCGCATAAAATTTATTTACAAGAAGCCTAACTAACTGTTTCAACATTTTCAGACCACACTAAACACCATAAAACGAACCTTCAACCAGTGGAAGTTTTCGTTCTTCTCCCACTGATTGGTCGTTTAGTATATCATATATCAGGACATTAGCGGCCGTTAGCTCCCTTCTCTATTTTGAGGCGGGAGTTTTATGGACGCTTATTTGTGATAAAAATTTAACAAAAAGCAGACTCACTTTAGGGGGATAGGATGTCCTTGATTGACTTTACAGTATGTCTTTTTAGTGCATCCACCTAGCTAAGAGCTGCTTTTTAATTTATATATGCTTATTTCATCACGATCATATCCCCGCTCTCGTAGTCTTTTGCTTTCTTGACAACATGATAAGCAGACTGTCCAGTCTGTTTTTCATAGTTCTTAAAATGTTGCTTTTCCTCCGATTTTGAAGGGACAATCTGCTTAAACTGGTTATAGAGGGATAATAATCGTTCTCGTTTGATCCCCTTCCCATATGCCTGATCGATGGCTTCATAAAAATTAACAGCATATACCACTTCATCTTTCGACCAATCCATTGAAATTGGAATATTTACTTCGCTGGCCACTCGCCTCATCCTTTCTCGTTGGCTTTCAAAGTTAAGTCCTTTCTGTTATACTACATTTTGTTTGCGATTAAAAGTAGCAGCGGTCGTCGGTCTGACACCTTGCCATAATACTAAGAGGTGAAGAAAAATTGTCATTTAAGTTACGTCAACAAAAAACACCATTATTTGATGGCTTGCGCCAACATATAAAAGGGCATCCTGTTCAATTTCATATTCCAGGACATAAGCATGGGAATGGTATGGACCCAGAATTTAAACATTTTATCGGCCCAAATGCGTTAGCAATAGACTTGATTAATATTGAGCCATTAGATGATCTCCACCATCCAGATGGTATCATCAAGGAAGCACAAGAATTAGCAGCGGAAGCTTTTGGCGCTGATCATACTTTTTTTTCTATTCAAGGGACAAGCGGTGCTATAATGACTATGATTATGACTGTATGTAGTCCAGGCGAGAAAATTTTAGTGCCGCGGAATGTACATAAATCAATTATGTCCGCCATTATTTTTTCAGGAGCCACACCTATTTTTATTCATCCTGAATTGGATGAACAACTAGGGATTGCTCATGGTATTACAGTTACATCCGTTAAAAAAGCCCTTAAGGAGCACCCAGAAGCAAAAGGGCTATTAGTGATTAACCCTACTTATTTTGGAATTTCAGCCAATTTAAAAGAAATCGTACGGTTAGCTCACAGTTATGATATTCCTGTTTTAGTAGATGAAGCACACGGCGCGCATATACATTTTAATGATAACTTACCTTTATCCGCTATGCAGGCTGGAGCTGATATGGCTGCCACAAGTGTCCATAAGTTAGGAGGCTCTCTTACGCAAAGCTCGGTATTAAATATTCAAGGTACCCGTATTTCCCCGTTACGTGTTCAAAGTATTATCAGCATGTTAACGACGACGTCTACATCTTATATACTCCTAGCCTCCCTTGATACGGCAAGACGGCACCTTGTATTAGAAGGAAAGCAGCTCATTGATCAAACGATTGAACTTGCCTTGACAGCACGTAAAGAGATTAATCATATTTTAGGCCTCTCTTGCCCAGGCGAAGAAATCCTTGATGATAACGCCATCTATGATTATGATCCAACAAAACTTATCATTTCAGTGAAGCAACTTAATATTAGCGGCTATGAAGTGGAAAAATGGCTAAGAGAGCATGCCAATATTGAAGTAGAGTTATCTGATTTGTACAACATCCTGTGTATCCTAACAAGTGGGGATAGTCGTGAAGAAGTCTCTCTTTTAGTAAAGGCATTAAAACAGTTATCAGATACCTTTTATAAAGGGGAATTGCCACTATCCAGTCACGTCGATGCTCAAGTTCCGCAAATGCCTAACTTAGCTTTATCACCAAGAGATGCCTTTTACTCTGAAACAGAAATTGTGCGTCTAAAAGATGCAGCAGGTAGAATTAGTGCAGAGTTCTTAATGATCTATCCGCCAGGTATTCCAATTTTTATCCCCGGTGAGATCATTGAACAAGAGAACCTTGATTATATTCATGAAAACTTAGCAGCAGGCTTACCTGTACAAGGACCTGAAGATCCCTCGTTACAACATATTCGTGTTATAAAAGAGCGTACGGCAATCCTATAAAACGAACCTTCAATCAAGGTCAGTAGCGGCCGTTATCTCCAAAGTTACCTCTCTTATCTAGTTTGAGCTGGGAGTTTTACGGACGCTTATCTGTAATAAACAGACATTTAAGTATGCACACACGCATTAAAAAGAGAGAAAACTGTGTTAGATACAGCTTTTCTCTCTTTTTAATATAACAACGGCTTTTTTTCTTACTAAAACTAAACAATCGGCCAAAATAGTATTATCTCCTTTTCTGAGACACACATAATGAGCACCACATATAGTTAATATTGTGCTTCCATACCTAACGGAGGTAAAACAGATTTGAAAAACTCTGAAAGGGCTAAGGCTTCGGTATCATCTGTTACTTGGAAGCTACTTTTAATCATATCTAGGTCTTCTACATCTTCTCTCCCTAAAAGGAGACATTTCCCTGATTGCAAACAGTTAATTAATGGCTTTCCAAAAAACAGGCTCGTGTAGACAATACCAAAATCATATCGGCTTTGATCTGTTGTCATACCAACAAACTGGACATTCACCTTTTCCGATTCATCATATAATCGTTCGAAAAGCGTCATAGCAATCGCCTCCCTTTTTAAAGATTATATAAAAAAACAGTATTTTAGGCAATGACCTGAGTCATCGGTATATCATGTTTTTGACAATCTGGTGAACTACCAACAAAGATATTTGTTAAGTTGAGATAGCATACTATTAAAATGACGAACGTTTGGCTTCTATAAAATGGATGAGTTCTTCGGAGAAAATCATATCCTGCTTCGTTACTTGGTAGTTACTATTAAATAATCGGATTGTGATGATATATACTAGCTTTCCCTTTTCACGAATCGGTAAAAACATGGCATGGTCTTGAAATTTCCTTACATAAGTAAGAGCATGAATACGATCAACCATCAAAAAACCGTGACCAAAATTCTCTTCGAATCGCGAAAGTCCCTTTATGCCTAGCGCATATGTGAGCCTGAATTGTCCCTTGTCATACGCATGCACCGTTAACGTTAATTTCTTTTTCTTATAAGCATGGATCGTTTTTAAGACACGTACGATAAAGTCATCCTGATTATTAGCATAATCATAAGCCAATCCTACTTCCAATCTCAGCTCATCTAAAAAATCAGATTTTTTCACAACTCCTCACCACCATATCCTTGATGTAGATATTAATCCTTTTCTTACAAAGGTACCGTTATTTTATCATAGTTATATCAAAAAAAATGTCGCCATTTGTCTAAAGGAAAAAGAAAAAAGAATTACTAGAAACATAAATCTATTACTCATTTTTGGCCATTTATTTGCTCAGGAAATAGGATAAAACAGGGGGACTGAGGCTACTTTAAGGCTATAAGTTAATCGCCCTTTTATTCACACTAAAATTACTGTTACTAAGACTAGTGATCTTCGTTCATTTTTAATCATTTTATTATGATTGTTAAGATCATGGCCTTAACTCTATTGAACAAAATGAGAGAAAAGAAACGGTTGAGCGGAGTTTCGCGGAGACGCACACGAGCTACATAAAGGTCGCTACTGCTGAATGCACAGTTTACAAGACGGTAATGAACAGACGTTGATGAGAGCCATTTCACCAAATATAAAGAAGACCGCAAACCACCTAACGAGAGAATAAAGTAGTTTGGGATCTTCTTTATGACATAACAAGTTCTCTAATATATTTTTTTATAAAACGAACCTTCAATTAGGGCATTAGCGGACGTTTTTATTTCTCGCCTAGATAGAGTAAGCTCTCCTCCCTATTTTGAGACGGAAGATTTACGGTCGCTTATTTGTGATAAAAGAAACTCTCTGTTTACTAAAAGCAGAGAGCTTCTCGAAAAACCTTATCTAAACCAGCTATGTCTATATATCTGTTTATGGCCATAATTCTTGTAAAATTTCAGTTGTCTCGTTTAATGTAAATGGCTCCCAGAAAAGCTCACCATAAATAAGTAAGTCTTGATGTAAATGAAGGTCGCCATCCCCATCTTCTAACGCACTGCTCGTCCCAGAGTTTCCTACATAACCTATTATCGTATTTTCATCAATGACTTGGCCAACGTCTAAACCATCTGCCACAGCATGGAGGTGAGCAAAGCGGTTCATCACGCCATTATCGTACTGCACCCACACCTGTTTTCCGCGTAGTCGATCTAAAATATATTCAGGTGTGTGGCCAATTTCAGCAGCGTAATCTAAATCTTCATTTCGAACATCGGCCGAGGAATAATCTTCAAAGTCACTATCAACTCTTACGACTGTTCCTTCACCCATACCGTAAACTGGAGTGTCAGTTGTAATTTCTGCTCCAGTAGAGTAGTCATACCAATCAATTCCTTCATGATAGCCATTTCGATACTCTCGAGGAGCCCCAGGTAAATGGTTTTCAATCGTACTTACGGATGCTTCTTCAATCGGGCGTTCAAGAAAGGAGAGATAATCTACCATGTCTTCTTTAGAAAATGAATGAATATCTACCTTTTCCTCAACCGAAGGCTGCCAAGCTTCCACTACTTTTTCATCCCACGTTACGGTGATCATGTCACGTGGTTCTTCTACTGTGTAGTCTGTTTCTAAGCCTTTTTCAATAAATGCTGCTGTTACAAACGGCTCTCCATCTTCTTCAACAATGAAGACATCCTCAGTAGCCAAATAGTCACCGTTCACTTCTACTACTGGTACCCCATAGACAAAGTTAAACTCCCGATCGGCAATTGTTAACGTTAAGGTCTTATCTATCTCATCATACTCATAACTACCTTCTAAGGAATCTGTCAATTGATCTATGGCAAGATAATGCCCATCATCCTCTTGAAATGTATAGAGCGAAAGTTCTTCTTCATTTACTTCCTCTACATGGTCATTTTCTTCATCAGTCATCCCGTTAGCATTATTCACGTTTTCCTTTGGCATTTCATTATTATCTCGTCGTTCTTCCTGTTCAGAATCGTTTTGTTGTCCCCCTTGACAACCCGTCATTATTAAGCCCATACAACCAAGTAATATCATATATTTTTTCATTTTAAATACCTACCAATCTTTATCATTCAATTGTCTCAGGTGCTACGATATCATAGCCTTTTTCTCGCAAACCTCTCACAATGTTTTCTAAAGCATCTTTCGTAAATTCACGATCATGCATTAATAAGTTAGCACCATTTCGTAGTTCAGGCGCATCTATCATCACGTCTGTTAATGCCTCTTTTTCCATGTATTCCTCAACAAAATCATACCCATACGTCCAGTTCATCCATTGCATATTTTCTTCTTTCACTAATTGTGTCGAATACGACGTATTTTTTCCAAATGGAGCGCGGAAAAAACGAGGTCGTTCACCAATCACTTCTTCAATGAGATCATTTAACTGAACAATTTCTTCGTATTGCTCATCTTCACTTAAAGTGCTCAAATCTTGATGTGTCATTGTGTGGTTGCCTATTTCAAATCCTAGATCATGTAGATGTTGTAAGTCTTCTCGTCCTTGCTCAGACTCCAAAAAATGACCATTAACGAAAAAAATAGCACCCGCATCAAGTTCCTTCAAACTCTCAGCCATCTCCACACTGTAATGATCGGGAGCATCATCAATTGTTAATAGTACTACCTGTTTCTCAGCATCATCTATAGGACGAATTTCACTATTATCCAACTTATAAAGAGGTTCAATCTCTTCTCTTTTTCCTTCTTCATTATTAAAGGCATTTTCGTCGTCATTGTGTGTGGAATCTAACGCTTCCTCTTGATGATTAACGTCATGTTCATTTTGTTCATAGGTATTGTTTATATTATTGTCCATTGTCATTTCCTGGTTGGAATCATCACTGTTTCCACATGCTGTTAGGATCATTGCACTCCCGAGTAATGTACTTAGAGACAATGCTTTATACATCTAACCCCTTCTTTCCATGCCGACCTATTTTACACATATCACATCTTAACATATTATAAAAAGCTTTTAAATCATTCATAATTTTAATAACTTTTACCAGTTTTAACGTCATCACACTTATTGGATTCATCAGCCAAAAACCCATTACTATTCTGCTGAGTGTATTTGTCGAAATACATTAAAATATTACTCGAAATAAATCATCTTCATTTACACCAAATCACTTTTATTAAGGGCGTTTATCCTCACTAAAACAGGGGAATTATAAGCTTGATATTATGCGTTAAGTATTGACCTATTGTCGTAATACGTTAAAATGAAGGATGTTGTGTTTTATTATGACGAGATTTTCTTTAAAAAATAAGAAAGGCAGTTGATAAGGTGAAGAAACTCACACCAGTATTTATAATCTCATTAACAATTGCACTTGCGTTTATCATTTGGGGAGCCTTTGCTCCAACTAACCTTGAGTCCATCACCGGATCAATCCAAAGCTTCATAACAGATCAGTTCGGGTGGTTTTATTTGTTAGCTGCCACAGGCTTTTTAGGCTTTGCTATCTTTTTAATTTTCAGCCCTTACGGACGAATTAAACTTGGAAAAGATGAAGACAAACCGGATTATAACTATTTGACATGGTTTTCTTTTTTATTTACTGCTGGGATGGGGATAGGGTTAGTCTTTTGGGGCGTCGCTGAACCTATTTATCATTTATACGATCCCTCTCCCGCTGCTGACGTTGAAGGCGGGACAATCGGAGCTGCTGGGTCCGCTCTAAGATATTCTTTTTTCCATTGGGGGCTTCATCCATGGGCAATTTATTCAATCGTGGCCCTGGCACTTGCTTACTTTAAATTTAGAAAGGGAGCGCCTGGTGTCCTCAGTGCTACTTTCCAACCGTTAATAGGGGATAAAATTAATGGCGGAATTGGGACAACAATTAACGTTATCGTTGTCTTCGCTACTATTTTTGGCGTTGCTACCTCATTAGGGTTTGGAACTGCCCAAATCGGTGGGGGATTGTCTAACATCTTCGGGTTTGAAAACACGTTTTTCCTACAATTAATTATTATTGTTGTTGTAACCTTTCTTTATATGTTATCATCACAAACTGGTTTAAATAAAGGAATACGAATTTTAAGTAAAGCAAATATTTATTTGGCTGTGGCTTTAATGTTATTTCTTTTATTCTCTGGACCAACAAACTTTATTATGAATTCTTTTACTCAAACGTTAGGTAATTACTTTCAAAACCTCGTATCAATGAGCTTTCAGTTGGATACATTTAACATAGAGTCCACTTGGGTAGAGGGATGGACAATCTTTTACTGGGCATGGTGGATTGCTTGGGCACCATTCGTCGGTACATTTATTGCCCGCGTATCTAAAGGGCGTACAATTCGTGAATTCGTCTTAGGCGTTATTGCAGTACCTACTATTTTCGGGGCTCTTTGGTTTTCTATATTTGGGGGTACGGCAATACATTTAGAAACATTACAAGGTATTAGCGTTATGGAAATTATGAGTGAATCAGGAGAAGAATCCGCTTTATTTTTTGTCTTACAGCAATTTAACTTCGGGTGGTTCTTATCCATTATTGCTATTTTCCTTATCGCATCCTTTTTTATAACTTCCGCAGACTCTGCCACCTTTGTTTTAGGGATGCAGACAACAAACGGGAGTTTAAATCCTCCTAACAATATTAAATTAGTGTGGGGGATTGTCCAATCATCTACAGCTGCAATCCTTCTTTATTCTGGCGGGCTTGATGCATTACAAACTGCGTCGATTATTGCAGCATTTCCTTTTGCTATAATTATGATCTTTATGATTATTAGCTTAGTAAAATCATTAAGGCAAGAAGCATTACCGCCGCGACATAAATTTAAAAAAGAAGATTAAGACTCAAAAAGTAGTTCTGATTTGGGATAATTCCCAAACTGAACTACTTTTTTAAATTCTTTACACGCATATCTAACCCAACAATTAAAGTGTTCTAGTCACTAGAGGAATGCTCACTTTAACAGCTGTCAACTGACATTTTTTATAAAACTAAGATACACAACGTTTAACTCTATCTTTATACCCCTACATATAGACTCACTATTCAACTACTTAGAAGTTTTAAAATTTGCCTGTTAAATAATGATCTTTAAAACAAATATTCCGTTTCATTCGTCTATATAATAACTAACTTTTTTAGACATATGACGTTGTAAAAAATAACGAATCATCATTTATTTTGTCAATTATTCACACTATTTTTCATTTTCATAACATTTCTATTACGCTCTACTTTAAAGTTGAGTAAACATGATAGTATGAAAACAATGGAATTACTTAATCCGTTCTTGCACTTTGGAGAAAGGTTCTCCTTTAATTAGACCGTCTTTCCAGAGGAATAGTCTTATGTAAAAACGTAGTGACATAGGGGGGTTGTTTAATGCTAAGCAAGGTTAATCGATGGTTAATGATGATCTCACTGATTTCATCTTTTTGTATATTATCAAGTTGTTCAAATACAAAAAATATTAGTGACAACTATCCTTTTTTAAAAGATACGGAAGACAAAGCCCCTGTAACACTTTTGTTTTCCAACGAGTCTGAACTAGCTGAAGAACACATTTATTATGATGCTTTAATTGATGTCCAACAGTCATATCCTGACAAGTTATCAAATGTAATCATAGTATCTCAAGAAGAAGACGAATTAATAGATTATTATAATATCGATACATACCCTACTTTACTTCTTCTAGATGGTCTGAACATAAAATTAAGAATTGAAGGACCACAATTGTTAGCTAATATCTATGAGGAAGTAGAATTCATTTTATTGAATCCACCAGAAAAGGCTTCATGATAAAACAAGACATTCTTCTGGCTAAAATAACTTATTCCTATGATACTAGAAAACCACTGTACATCTGTACAGTGGTTTTAACTCTCTTACTTTACGATATGAATAGGCATACCTAACGCTACTTCAGCCGTTTCCATCGTAATTTCACCTAAAGATGGGTGAGCATGGATGGTAAGAGCTAGATCTTCTGCAGTCATTCCTGCTTCAATCGCGACACACGCTTCAGAAATCATATCTGAGGCATTATGTCCTGCAATTTGTACACCTAACACGAGGCCATCTTCTTTACGAGTCACCATTTTCAAAAAGCCTTCAGACTCATTTAAAGAAAGAGCACGCCCGTTTGCTTGGAATGGGAATTTAGCTGCTACAACATCATAGCCTTGATCCTTCGCTTCTTTCTCTGTTAATCCAACACTGGCTAGCTCTGGACCTGAGAACACCACTTCTGGGATCGCAGTGTAATCAATTTCAGCCGGCTCGCCTGAAATAGCTTCAGCAGCTACTTTTCCTTCATAAGACGCTTTATGAGCTAATGCAGGACCAGCAACGATGTCACCAATAGCATATATGTTACTTGAAGATGTGCGACACTGTTTGTCAATCTTCACAAGACCTCTATCGTCAAGTTCCACACCTGCTTGTTCAAGCCCAAGCTCATCTGTATTAGCACGTCGTCCTACAGTTACAAGAAGAACATTACCTTCGAACTCTTCTTCTTTCCCTTTAACTTCTGCTTTTACTTTAATACCGTTTTCTGTTTCTTCCATTCCTTGAGCTAAAGTTTCTGTTTTAATCGTAACACCAGCTTTTTTCAAACGACGGGCAACGAGTTGGCTCATTTGTTTTTCGAAGCCAGGAAGAATTTGCTTCGTACCTTCAAGAATCGTCACTTCTGAACCCAAGTTAGCATACGCTGAACCTAATTCTACCCCGATGTATCCCCCACCGATAACAACAAGCTTTTCTGGAACTTCTTTAAGAGAAAGAGCTCCTGTAGAAGAAACAACTTTGTCGCTCCATTTGAATTTAGGCAATTCAATCGGAGTTGATCCTGTTGCGACAATACAATTGTTAAATTTATATGTTTGAGACGATTTTTCATCCATAATTTTAACGGTTGAATTATCTACAAAATAAGCTTCCCCTTTAACAATGTTCACGTTATTTCCTTTTAATAGCCCTTCTACACCACCTGTCAATTTCTCAACGACAGATTGCTTCCACGCTTGGACTTTTGAGAAGTCAAGTTTCACATCTCCAACAGAAATCCCCATATCTTCAGAGTTTCCTGCGTTATGGAAACGATGTCCTGCTTCAATAAGTGCTTTAGAAGGAATACAACCGACGTTTAAACATACGCCACCCATATTTCCCTTTTCAACAATCGTGACTTTCTGTCCTAATTGAGCTGCACGAATAGCTGCAACATAGCCTCCAGGACCAGAACCAATGACGAGCGTATCTACTTCTTCTGGAAAATCTCCTACAACCATAATTTATCCCTCCATTACTAATAATTGTGGGTCATTCAACAAACGCTTAATGTGGTTAAGCGCATGCTGTGCTGTCGCACCATCAATCATACGATGATCAAAGCTTAATGACAAGGCTAATACAGGTGCCACTACGACTTCCCCATCCTTCACAACCGCTTTCTCTTGGATACGGCCAAGTCCAAGGATAGCTACTTCAGGGTGGTTAATAACTGGAGTAAACCATTGCCCACCAGCAGAACCGATGTTTGTAATTGTCGTAGATGCCCCTTTCATCTCCTCAGAGGAGAGTGAACCTTCACGAGCCTTTGTAGCAAGTTGGTTAATCTCATCAGAAATACGGAAAATCGATTTACGGTCTGTATCTTTGACGACTGGAACAAGAAGTCCTTTTTCAGTGTCAGCTGCAATTCCAATATTATAGTAATGCTTGTGCACGATTTCTTCAGTTGAATCGTCAAGAGACGTGTTAAGCATAGGGTACTCACGAATAGCGGATGTTAGAGCTTTTACAACGTAAGGTAAATACGTTAACTTAACCCCTTTTTCTTCTGCAACAGGCTTAAATTGCTTTCGGTGTGCAACAAGGTTTGCTACTTCCACCTCATCCATCAATGTCACGTGAGGAGCAGTACGTTTAGAGTTCACCATTGCTTTTGAAATAGCTTTACGGATACCAGACATTTTTTCTCTTGTTTCTAGCTCTTCATTAGCTGGCTGGTAAGCTGCAACAGGCTTTTTCTCTTGTGCTTGCTCTGACGCTTCCGAAGCGGCTGGGGCACTTTCTTCAACTTGAACGTCACCTGAAAGATAGGCATCAATATCTCCTTTTAGGACCCGGCTGTTTTTACCTGTTCCTTTTACTTTACGGATATTGACATTCTTTTCACGGGCATATTTGCGTACAGACGGCATTGCGATAATTCGGGAATTTTCATCCACTTCCTCATCAGCTTCAGGAGCAGAAGCAACCGGAGCTTCTTCTTTTGCGTCTGTGTCTTCTTTCGTGTCTTCTTCTCCGCCACCGTGTGCATCTTCAGGTTGCTCAGCATCGGTTTCAAACGTAATAATAACCGTTCCGACCTCGGTTACAACCCCTTCTTCAACAAGGATTTCTTTAACGGTCCCTTCTACAGGAGAAGGAATTTCTACGACAGCTTTATCATTTTGGACTTCACATAAAACGTCGTCTTCTTTTATTTCATCGCCTTCTTTAACTTCCCATTTTACGATTTCGCCTTCATGGATTCCCTCACCGATATCAGGGAGTTTAAATTCATATGCCATGATATTGCCTCCAATTCTTTGTCATTTTTAATACAGAAGATGCTTCCAAGTATCTCTCAAAGTAACTAACAGAGAAAAAGGAGGTTATATAACCTGCTCCTTCTTGTTAAACCTGCCCAGTCAGTCCGATCCTCTTGATTGGACCAACTGAGCATTATCATTATGAAAGAGTTAAATTAGAAGTTCATGACTTCTTTAGCTTTTGCTGCTACATCCTTAGAGCTTGGGAGCCATAGATCTTCAGCAGTTGCAAATGGGAAAATAGTGTCTGGAGCTGTCACTCGTAAAACCGGTGCTTCTAAACTTAAAATCGCACGGTCATTAATTTCAGCTACGACATTTGCTGCAATACCAGCTTGTTTTTGAGCTTCCTGAACAACGATAGCTCGATTTGTTTTCTCAACTGATGAAATGATGGTATCAATATCTAGTGGGCTGATAGTGCGCAAGTCAATAACTTCTGCAGAAATACCATCTTTCTCTAACTCTTCAGCAGCTTTTAATGATGTATGGACCATCGCACCATAAGTCACAATTGTAATATCTGTTCCTTCTCGCTTAATATCTGCTTCGCCTAATGGGAGCGTATATTCTTCTTCCGGTACTTCTTCACGGAATGAGCGATAAAGTTTCATATGTTCCAAAAAGACAACTGGATCATTATCACGGATTGCAGAAATCAACAGACCTTTTGCATCGTACGGAGTAGAAGGAATAACAACTTTTACACCGGGCGTTTGTGCCATAAGCCCTTCAAGGCTATCAGCATGAAGTTCTGGTGTTTTTACCCCACCACCAAAAGGAGAACGAATCGTCACTGGTGAATGATAGACACCACCTGAACGATAGCGCATACGAGCCATTTGTGCAGCAATAGCATCGAATGTTTCAAAAACGAAACCGAAAAACTGAATCTCCATAACAGATCGATATCCTGTCACGCTCAAACCTGCAGACAGACCACCGATCCCAGATTCTGCAAGAGGTGTGTCAAATACCCGATCTTCTCCAAATTCTTTTTGAAGTCCTTCAGTAGCACGGAAAACTCCGCCATTTTGACCTACATCTTCACCGAACACAAGTACTTTTTCATCATTTTTTAATTCTGTTCGCATCGCATCAGTAATTGCCTGAATCATTGTCATTTGTGCCATAGCTTACTTCGACTCCTTTTCTTTATACTGTTCGTACTGCTCCTGAAGGTTAGCCGGAAGTTCTTCACCCATGAGTTCGATCAGGTCAGTGACTTTTTGTTTTGGTGTTTCATCAGCTTTTTTGATCGCTGCTTTGATGTCCTCTTTCGCTTGTTCAACAACTTTATCTTCGTCTTCCTCGCTCCAAAGTTTTTTAGCTTCGAGATATTTACGGAAACGGACAAGCGGATCTTTTTTCTCCCATTCGCTATCTTCCTCAGAAGTACGATAGCGTGTTGGATCGTCTCCAGCCATTGTGTGTGGACCATAACGATAAGTTAATGTCTCAATTAACGTTGGGCCATTGCCTTCTAGCCCACGTTGTCTTGCTTCTTTTGTTGCTACATAAACAGCTAATAAGTCCATACCATCTACTTGAACACCGTGAATACCTGCAGCCACGGCTTTTTGCGCAATAGTTTTAGCAGCTGATTGCTTTTCAACTGGTACAGAAATGGCAAATCGGTTATTTTGAACGATGAAAATGGCAGGAGAATTGAAAGCACCTGCGAAGTTCATCCCTTCATAGAAATCACCTTGGGAAGCGCCTCCATCACCAGTGTAAGTAATCGCCACAGCATCTTCTTTATTTTTTTGAAGTCCCATAGCAACACCAGCCGTTTGCGTAATCTGTGCCCCAATAATAATTTGTGGCATCATAACACGCACGCCCTCTGGCATTTGTCCACCTTTGAAATGACCTCTTGACCATAAGAAAGCCTGGTCTAGTGGCACGCCATGATAGTGGATTTGAGGAATATCACGATAACCTGGTAAAATCCAGTCTTGTTTTTCTAAAGCAAATTGTGAACCGATCATTGAAGCTTCTTGACCTGCTACAGGTGCGTAGAATCCTAATCGTCCTTGTCGATTCAACGAGATAGCCCGCTGATCCCAAATACGTGTGTACACCATGCGAGTCATTAGCTCTTTTAATTCTTCATCAGATAGATCTGGCACAGCATCTTCATTTACAATGTTTCCTTCTTCATCAAGAATCTGAAACGTTTGGAACTGCTCTTCAACTTGTTGCAATTCTTTTGTTTTTTCCATGAAACTTGTCACCTCATCCTTTCTTCTCCCTAAATATTATTATCGTTGTTTTATCTTCGTCAAAATCACTATTTAGTTACAATACCCAAATTAACTTCTTACAATGTGATTCGACACGTTTAGTCAGTGCATAGTGGCTGTATTCCCTCATAATTGTCTAATAACCATTTATTCATGACTATCTCCCTAGACTGTAATACTTTACATTTCAATCGACTAATACAACCCCTATTTACGATTATAAGTTTACATGATCTAATAATTATTAGTCAACGTTTTTGCTCTTGATTTAATCGTTTTTTTATCACTTTTTGTTGTTAATACTTTCACAAAGAAATTCAAAACTGTTATATAGTTATTTTTTGTCTGTTATAATTTAAGTCAATTTTATGAACAAAAGTAGACGAAAGAGCTTGTACTTACTTACTTCCCCAATATATAACGTCTGATAGACACTAGAAAAAGAGGAGTAGCTCCTCTCCTCATATTATGCACTTATTTAGTCGTGACATTAAATCCAACCGATTCGTAAAAAATGACCTTTGCTTCGTTAAAGTCATTTAATAATGCGTTAAATTGGTCGGAGAGTTCTGTAATGCGGGCATAACTCTCGTTCACCTTTTCTTGCTGCCCTTCTAACTCATCATTTTGACTCTCCTCATCCACCACCATTTCAAAAAGTTTTATATCCTCATCAATCGAGCTTACATATTCTGTATACAACTCTTCATACACACTTTTACGCTCATTTTGAATATCAATTAAGGTTCGTCCTGCCTCTTTTGCCTGATCTTCTTCAAGATCCTCTACGTATTGTTCAGCTGCTTGAAATGCCTCAAATGCATTATCAAAAAAGTCTTTTTCTTCTTCCATTATACTTCTTCTCGATTCTGCAGACTCAATCGCTTTCTGAGATAGTGGTTCAATTTCTTCTATAGATGATAAACCAGCCATATCATTATACAATTGTATTTCCTTTTTCTCCGCTTCAACAAGAGGTTCTTGAAGGCTCTCCATCTCATTTTCTATTTGAACAGATGTTTCTAGCTGTTCATACATTAATTCGGTAGGGTCATCACCAAAACAGCCACTTAAAATTGTTAATAGTAATATGAACGTGATACCTATAACAAGATTCTTCAAGTAAAATCCCCCTTAATTGTACTTAATTGTCCACAATTAACAAACTACCTTATTTTTTTTACGAATACAAGAATGTTGTCACTTTAGCTAGATAAACGCCTTTTTTGGAAATATAGGTATTCATCCATTCCTTACAAGAGCAGTTGCATAGCATGTTATTACGCCGCACATTGTGTGTGGTATTAAAGAACTTAAAAGGAGGCATTTATCTTATGTACGGACATGGTGGAGGATTTTGTTGTGACCCTTGTGGCTTCGGCCAACAACAATACCCTAGTTATGGTTACCCAACACAAGTAGCCGGTGTAGGGACTTGTGCAGGTAAAGGTTTTGCGTTAATCGTGGTACTTTTCATATTGCTCATTATTGTGGGCGCTTCAAAATTCCACGGGTAATCACCTTTTTTACGTCGGAAGTATCCAACTACGGATACTTCCTCTTTTCTTCGGCTAAAAAAGTGTATATGATAGACTAAGTAAGGCAAATTGGAGGATTAGCCAATCTTGGCAGTGAAAGGAGCACCTACTATGTTGACAATGAACGATATTATCCGGGAAGGACACCCTACCCTTAGAAAGAAAGCAACTCCCGTTTCGTTACCACCATCCACTGAAGATAAAGAAACCTTAAAAAAAATGCTGGATTTTCTTGTACATAGCCAAAACCCAGAAATGGCCGAAAAACACGAACTTCGCCCTGGTGTTGGTTTAGCAGCCCCTCAAATTAATATTAGCAAACAAATGATGGCTATACGTTCTACAGATCATAATGACGACATTGTTGAATATGCCTTATTCAACCCTAAAATCATTAGTCATTCTGCTGAAACAACGTACTTAGAAAGCGGTGAAGGATGTCTTTCAGTAGACCGAGAAGTTAACGGGGTTGTACCACGATATGCAAGAATTAAAATTGAAGGATACAACCTAGAAGGTAAGAAGGTAACTGAACGGTTACGTGGCTTCCTAGCTATTGTATTTCAACATGAATTAGATCACTTAAACGGGATCATGTTTTATGATAGAATTGAGCAAGATGATCCTTTTAAACAGCCCCTGCCACCTGGGGAAATAGTCATTCGCAATGATACAGATACCCCCCTCTGAATCAGTTGATGCAGAGGGGTTTTTCAATGACACTTGTGATGAGCTATGAATTAGTTAATACTATGCTTTAGTAAATATCACCTTTATAATAGGTGGGTTCTGTTTGTGCCATACTAAATTATGACTTATCCGTTATGTATTAAACTACTTGGTAAACTGACTATTTTTAAGTGATGATACCACCATTTATTATTAAAATCGTCGCCAGTAGGAAACATGAGCCTTGAATTGAACGGATAGAGGGTTTAAAATGTTGAAAAGGTGGAGAGAACGTTTACTAAAAGATTCCCGACAATAATGTATAATCTAAACTTAATGCTGGTACGTCATTCTATCATCTTCCTTTAAAACAAAAAAGAAGGATGGTCCTTTGTATTACCATGTTAACAGGATTATATGAATGTTTTTAACACTTACTACATAGGTATTCGCTCTTTAGGTGAACGATCCGGAACGCCAAAGGAGCCCTATAATATTAAAATGTTTACACAGATAAAGGAGAGGATAACATGATTTTTAAAGTGTTTTACCAAGACACTCTAGATGAAACACCTGTAAGAGAACGTACTAATGCTTTGTACATGGAAGCATCAACTGAGGAAGAAATACGTAAGAAGCTGGCTGAACGCCGCTATAATATCGAATTTGTGACCCCATTATCAGAAGAAGCGCTTCAATATGAGAAAGATAATAACGAAGACTTTCACGTGGAGAGTCTGTAATAAATGAAAGCTAAAAATCATCAAGTTGCGATCTTTGCCCTTGGGGGTCTGGGCGAAATTGGAAAGAACATGTATGCTGTCCAATTTCAAGACGAGATTATTATCATTGATGCGGGTATTAAGTTCCCAGAGGATGAGCTGTTAGGGATTGACTACGTTATTCCGGATTATACGTATTTAGTCAAAAATGTTGATAAAATTAAAGGGCTTTTTATTACGCACGGACATGAAGATCATATCGGTGGAGTTCCTTATTTATTGAGAGAGGTTAATGTCCCTATTTATGGAGGTAAACTTGCCCTTGCTTTAATCAGGAACAAACTTGAAGAGCATGGTCTTCTTCGCACAGCCAAGCTCCATGAAGTAAATGAAGATGATATTATTAAGTTTCAGAAAACAGCTGTCTCGTTCTTTAGAACAACACACAGTATTCCTGATTCATTCGGTATCGTCGTTAAAACACCATCAGGTAATATCGTACAAACAGGCGATTTTAAATTCGACTTTACCCCTGTAGGGGAACCAGCTAACTTATCAAAAATGGCGAAGATCGGTGAAGAAGGTGTCCTTTGCCTCCTTTCAGACAGTACGAACAGTGAAGTCCCTGGATTCACTATGTCTGAACGTAAAGTTGGGGAAAGCATTGACGCTATTTTTAGAAAAGTTGATGGACGTATTATTTTTGCTACGTTTGCATCAAATATCTATCGACTTCAGCAAGCTGTAGAAGCCGCAGTCAAGTACCATAGGAAAGTGGCAGTGTTTGGACGAAGCATGGAGTCCGCTATTAGGATTGGACGTGAGCTAGGTTATATTAAAGCACCTGAAAGTACCTTTATTGATGCTTCTCAGTTAAATAAAATTCCGGCTGATCAAATTCTAATACTATGTACAGGCAGTCAAGGAGAACCAATGGCCGCTTTATCTCGAATTGCTCATGGTACTCACCGCCAAATTCAAATCATTCCTGGAGATACTGTCGTATTTTCTTCTTCCCCTATCCCAGGAAACACGTTAAGCGTTAGCAAAATTATTAACCAGCTCTTTAAAGCGGGAGCCGAAGTCATTCATGGCTCACTTAATGACATTCACACTTCTGGACACGGTGGTCAAGAAGAGCAAAAACTCATGCTTCGACTTATGAAGCCAAAATATTTTATGCCAATTCACGGAGAGTATCGCATGTTAAAGATGCACACTAAACTCGCTGAAGACTGTGGTGTGCCAGAAGAAAATTCATTTGTAATGGATATTGGCGACGTACTGGCATTAGATAAAAATGAAGCGGTACTTGCTGGTAAAATCCCTTCAGGCTCCATCTACGTAGATGGAAACGGGATTGGAGATATAGGGAATATCGTCTTACGTGACCGCCGCATTCTATCTGAAGAAGGATTAGTTGTCGTCGTTGTCAGCCTTAATATGAAAGAATTCAAAGTGGCTTCAGGCCCGGATATTATTTCGCGTGGATTTGTTTATATGAGGGAGTCTGGCGATTTAATCAATGAAGCACAAAAGAAGCTAGCTGGCCATTTAAACAATATGATGGAAAACAAAACATCACAATGGTCAGAAATTAAAAATGAAATTTCAGATACGTTAGGTCCATTTTTATATGAAAAAACTAAACGTAAACCGATGATTTTACCAATCATAATGGAAGTTTAAACAGCAAGAGACAGGGGCACCCCCTGTCTCTTTAATTGAGCTATTCTTGTTAAAAGAAAGCCAGCTTTTTTCGCTCTTTTAATCCTCTTCATCAAATAAATCTTTTTCCATTCTGCTAATGTCTTTATCTGCCCCGATAACAATAATAATATCACCCTGTCTTAATACTTCATCGGCAGACGGCGACACATTTATTTCCTCATCACGTTTTATTGCCATTACATTACATCCATACTTCGCCCGAATATCTAAACCAATCAATGTACGATTGTTAACTATTTGACCAGCTTCTAATTCCACAATGCTATATTCATCTGATAATTCCAAATAATCGAGGACGTTTTTCGACACAATATTATGAGCAATTCTCACTCCCATATCCCGTTCGGGGTGAACGACTTTATGAGCGCCAATTTTGCTAAGCACTTTCTCATGATAATCGTTTTGTGCCTTGACTGTAATATGGTTCACACCTTGTTCCACAAGCATCAATGTCGTAAGTATACTTGATTGTATGTTGTCCCCTATAGCGACTACGACGTGATCAAAATTTCGAATACCAAGACTTTTTAGCGTATTTTCCTCTGTGGTATCAGCCACTACAGCATGTGTAGCAATGGATGCAAATTCATTTACCTTGTCTTCATTTGTGTCGATTGCCAGTACTTCCATCCCCTGCTCACTTAACGCTTTGCAAATACTCCCGCCAAAACGTCCTAATCCTATAACGGCAAATTGTTTTTTCATTCTAATCCCCCGGTTCTTTTTATGTCACTATTATTTATCATACCTAGAAAATCATAATCGATCAATTAGAAACTCTCCTTCCCGCTCAGACATTTATGAATACGACAATAATAACCTTGCCCATTCGCTAAAAAATACAGCAAAAAGCCTGGCAGTGGCTATCACTACCAGACTTTATTTGTAAGTATGATTAAACTTTAAGCGTATCTTGACCAGGCTTCCAGTTAGCTGGGCATAAACCGCCAGTTTGTAAGGCTTGAAGAACGCGTAACGTCTCGTCCACATCACGGCCAATATTATTATGATTAACAACAGCGTACATTAATTCACCTTCAGGGCTAATAATGAATAAACCTCGAAGAGCAACGCCCTCGTCCTCAATAAGCACCCCATAATCTCGAGAAACGGTATGATTCGTATCTGCAGCTAAAGGATACTTCAAATCCCCTAGTCCATTATCATCACGATCTGTGTTAATCCATGCTAAGTGAGTATGAATCGTATCCGTAGATACCCCGATAACCTCAGCATCTAAGTCCTCAAATTCATCGTAACGGTCACTTAATGAGGTAATTTCTGTTGGGCATACGAAAGTAAAGTCCATCGGATAGAAGAAAAGAACAGTCCATTTGTCCTGTTTCATATTGTCTTCAAGACTCACTTTTCCAAATTCTTTATTGGCCATCACAGCATCCATTTCAAATCGTGGTGCTTGTTTAGCGACCATACGCTTTTCTGACATTTTGAATCCCTCCATAATAGTTTGTGCAAAAATGAACAATTAATATTATATGATAATAATTACAGCTCGTCAACCAAACCCTTTTTTCTTTAGATGCTTTTACCATCACTATGTTTAACTAACATACCTGTTGTGGTAAACTCTTTAAGTAACACAATAACATTAATAAAGAGAGGCGATCATGTTATGCAGACATGGATTCAATCAATTAATTGGTCTGAAATAGGAACAAAAGCGTTAACCGTTTCAATTCAATTAATTGGTATACTTATTGTTTTTCTCATCATTCGTGCGATAGGCAAGAAATTTATTGCCACGAGCTTTAAAAAATTCAGTGAACAGCGTAATATTTCTCATGGAAGAGTTCACACATTAGAAAAATTAGCCTCTAATGTATTTTCATATATCTTACTTTTTATCGTCATTACCCTCATAGTTGGCGTATTTGAATATGATATTGCCCCATTAATAGCCGGTGCAGGTATTGTCGGTTTAGCCATCGGTTTTGGTGCTCAGGGCTTAGTTAGTGATGTGGTCACAGGCTTCTTTATTCTCTTAGAACGTCAGCTAGAAGTAGATGAGTATGTGACGGTTGCTGGACTCGATGGTATTGTAGAAGAAGTGGGCTTACGTACGACACGTTTAAGAGGATTTGACGGAACTGTTCATTACATTCCAAACCGAGAAATCAGCAGTCTGAGTAACCATTCTCGCTCTAATATGAGAGCACTAGTCGATATGAGTATTAGTTACGATGATAACATCGATGAAGCAATGGAAGTCATGCAAAAAGTGTGTGACAAGATAGCCGCAGAAGAAGAGTTAATTAAAGAAGGCCCTCATGTTGTCGGTGTACAAAATTTAGGTGATAGTGATGTTGTCATCCGAATTATTGCCCAAACGGCTAACATGGAGCAATGGGGTATTGAACGACGTCTAAGAAAAGAAATGAAAGAGGCGCTCGAAGCTCAAGGTATTGAAATCCCGTTCCCTCACCAAGTTAACTTACGTAAAGAAGCGAACTAAATCTATATTCTCAGGCCAAACCCTAAATTTACTTTTTGTTATATCCAATAAGCACAGTTAGAGGTAAACCAACTTCCTTCTAAAAAGGATAAAAACCAGACTCGTGTCATGATACGTAGTCTGGTTTTTAAAAGGCTGCTTTTTTTAGTGCTTGATAGATTGCTCTACTCGTTCACACACTTCATTTGCAGTTAACCCTTGGGCAGAAATAACTGCTGACTGTGTATTAGTATCTTGTATACCCATCATGTTTTCTTGTTGCCCAGACACGACACAGCAATCACAATTTGCTGCATCTTCTTGATTTTGCAACGCTACCACATCGTATCCTTTTGCTTGGAGAGCTTGCTCCACGTCCTTTAAAGATGGTTCTACACCAATTCTTGGCATGTTAAACGCCTCCTTTTCTTTTCTACAGACTTAGTTTATCCATCAATTAATATCGTATGCAGAAAGAAAAGATAACTTAGCGTCCTCCTAACCATTCTTTTAAAAACTGAACAGCGGGTAGTAAAGCTTCCTCGCTGGCGTTTAATTTAGATGAATGTAGTCCAGCTTCGCTCTCTACCCCAAGCCAGAACATGGCCCCTGGAATTTCTTCAAGGAAGTAACCAAAATCTTCGCCAGTCATTGCCTTTTCACACGACTTGAATGTCAGATGATCCGACGTGCGAGCAAAGTCAATGAGCTCATGAGTTAAATTCTCATCATTGTAAACTTGACAGTAATTAGAGCCATAATCAATTGTTACGTCACACTTAAAGCTCGACTCAATCCCTTTTGCCATACCTTCAATACGCTCTTTAATATCTTTCATCGCGGGAAGTGACAATGTACGGATTGTTCCCTCAATACGAGCATGCTCAGCAATAATGTTTTGTTTCGTTCCACCTTCGATTTTCCCAATCGTCACCACTGCCGAGTCAAGCGGTGATACATGCCGTGCCACAATCGTCTGTAATTGCGTTACTAAATGACTGGCAGCCACCACCATATCTTCAGTAAGATGAGGGTAAGCTGCATGCCCTCCCTTACCATGTAAATCTATAAATAGTTCGCTCGTATTAGCAAATAAAATCCCTGGCTTTGTCGCCATTGTTTTCACTGGAAGCTCAGGTGCAATATGAAGAGCATATATTTCCTGTGGTTTCCATTCTTGAAACGCCTCAGATGCGAGCATCGGTTTAGCTCCCCCAGGCCCTTCTTCAGCAGGCTGAAATATAAATACGATATTGTGCTGAGGTTGCTCAACAGAGAAGTGCTCAACAAGTGCTAGTGTTATGGCCATATGCATATCATGTCCACATGCATGCATCATATCGTCATGGACGGAGGAAAAAGAGCACTCCGTCTCTTCACTAATTGGTAAACCGTCCATATCAGTCCGATAACCGATCGTTTTACCGCCGTCTCTTCCAGCTATAAACACGAGAACGCCTGTCTCCCATGTTTTATATGATAAATAATCGTCAGGACACTGTTTAACAATGTCAAGAATAAACTGTTGCGTCTTGACCTCCTCAAAGCCCTTTTCAGGGATTTGGTGAAGCGCCCGGCGACGAGTCACCAGGCGCTCATGTAACGACATATCATCTTGATGTAACATCACGGCATCACTCACTTAGCTTTCTAAGCTCTTGCTTTATTTCTGTTTTCCCTTTAGTTTTCTCATCAATTTCTTTAATTACTTTTGCCGGTGTTCCTGCCACTACAGTATTAGACGGTACATCTTCAGTAACGATAGCGCCAGCTGCAACAACTGCCCCTTTACCAACCGTCACACCTTCTAAAATAACAGCATTAGCACCAACAACAACATCGTCTTCAATAATAACCGGCTTAGCTGATGGCGGCTCGATAACCCCTGCTAATACAGCACCGGCACCAATGTGGCAATTTTTCCCCACTGTTGCTCGTCCACCAAGAACAGCATTCATGTCAATCATCGTTCCTTCGCCGATGACTGAGCCAATATTTATGGAAGCTCCCATCATAATGACAGCAGAATCTCCAATATCAACCTGATCTCGAATGAAAGCACCTGGTTCAATACGGGCATGAATATTTTTCATATCTAGTAAAGGAATAGCTGAGTTTCGACGATCGTTTTCCACAACGAAGTCCTCTACCTTTGCTTCATTCTCTTTAATCACCTGTTGAATTGCTTTCCATTCACCAAACAAGACACCTGTATGACCTTGAATAAACGATTTTGTCTCGTCGCCAAAATCAATTCCTTCCAAGTCACCTTTAATATGTACTTTTACTGGTGTTGATTTCTCACTATTTGAGATAAAGCTGATAATTTCATTTGCATCCATTTGTTTCATGATTTATTTCCTCCTTATAAAAAAGATCGAACTCCATTACATCATAGACATTTCATAAAAAAAATGCAATCATGTCCTCTTATCATTTAAGTCATAATAATTATATATCTTTAAACGTTGTGATGACAAACGCTTAAACATTCTGTTGCTTGAAATTATGCAAGAATACATTAACTCACTTTTACTCAAGGGAACACTGTGATATCGACACGTCAAGCTTATTCGAAAAGGGGTTCAGTGTGATGTATACTAACCAGGATTCTCGCAAGTTTCGCTAACTGCTTTTTTCGTATCCTAATCGGATTTTACTGTTTATGTGCCTTAATTAATTTTCTCATTAATACCTTGTAAGTAAGGAATGGCAAAATGAAATATCAAGACCTCTTACCATGCAAACATAGTTATCATTTTTTTGGTATTATTGTTTCATAGCTAATCACGATTTACACTGTCGTCTAAACTAAGGGTTCACTTAGGCTTAATCCTGACGAACCTTGAGAGTCGTTTTTATAAAGGACAATAGCTATAATAACTCAATGGTAGAGGTGTGGCATGACAAAAATTATTTTTATCGATGTAGATGGTACATTAGTTAACGAACATGGCGTCATTCCTAATTCGGCAAAGGTTGCTATTAAAAAAGCTAGAGAGAATGGACATCTTGTCTTTATTTGTACAGGTCGCTCTAAAGCTGAGCTCTTCCCTGACATACTAAACATTGGATTTAGTGGGATTATCGGGGCTGCGGGAGGCTACATTGAAATAGGTGAAGAAGTATTATTACATGAGCGAGTACAAGAAAAGGATGTCAAACATGCTGTAGACTTTTTTAACAACCACGGCATTGACTTCTATTTAGAATCCAATGGTGGCTTGTTCGCTAGTAAAAACTGCAAACAGAAAATTCGCTTTATTATTGAAAAACTTTTACGTGAGAAACCAGAAGCGAGAGAAGATGTCGAGAAGGGGATTCAGCCTTTTCATGATAGTTTAATAGAAAATCAAGACTTGATTAGAGATGATATAAATAAAATTTCCTTTCTAGGCTCTGCTGTGCCGATAGAAAAGATTCGGCATGAATTTGGAGACATCTTTACCGTTATTGCTAGTACAGTACCAGCGTTCGGTAGTAACAGTGGCGAATTATCACTTTCAGGCATCCATAAGGCAACAGCTATTGAAAAATTAATAACACATTTAAAAATAAGGAAAGAGGATACTTTTGCATATGGAGACGGGTTAAATGATTTAGAAATGATTGAATTCGTTCAATATGGTATTGCAATGGGGAATGCTAAAGAAACACTAAAAAAGGCTGCTGATGATGTTACTGATACACCTGATAATGATGGTATTTATAAAAGTTTCCAAAAATACGGTCTAATTTAAGCCGTTCGCACACTTAAGATCATATTTAAAACATTATCTCACACTATTAACGGGAAAATAAGTGATGTTCAGTGAGCCATACAAGCTCTATGTTATCATGAACATCACTATATTCAATAACCACTTCATAGTGACTATCTTCATAAATTTCTACCCATGTATTTTCAGCTTCATTATGATAAGTGAGGATAGCTGATTTATGACGTAACTTATCTAGAGTAGCCACATCTTTCTTAGTTAAATTTTCAGCACGAGTGGCAACTGCTATAACAGGCCCTCTTGCATAGGCAGTAAAATAGGTGACGTCTGGATAACGATAAAATGTTCCTCCTTCATACGGCCCTGAATCCTTGAAAGAACCTCGCTCCTCCTCGATTTCCTCGAGATGTTTCCCTAAGCCATCACTCATAAACTGCAGCTGTGAGCCTCGTCCTGCCTCTCCTGATAGCAGTGTAACTGATGAGTTTACGTAACTCGAAAAAATAAAATATCCCGCGGCTATTATTGTGACAAGTGTCAAACTAATCATGATATAAATCGGCCTATTCCGGTGCTTCATTTTTTTCTCACACCTCCTTAATTCACTAAACATCTTATTCCTATTAAACGTTTTTTAGAAACACCACTCTCCATTTTCTGTAGCTACACGATACTACTAAAAAACTTGTTACTAAAAAAGCAACAAGTTTTGAGAAGATAGTGGGTTATATATAAGATCTCTGCATGTTTAGGTCACAAAGATCAAATTATTACACGATAGTGAATTTAATGATGAAAGGCTTTATGATTTTAATCACTACAAAGATACTGTCTTACGGTTTCCTTTATGAATAGACTTTCGTTATAAAAGTAGTCGTTTCCTTTGCCAAATCAACTTCATTAAATGTAAAATGCTCCCCTTCCTTTTGGAAAGTCCTTACTTTAGGACGTTGCGGCAAACCTTTATGTTGTTCGGTCACAATACCAATGGCTCCGTTGCTTAACTTGACTTGTGTTCCAGTAGGGAAAAACGCAACACAACGTAAAAATTTCACAACGACTTTATGATCGTAGCGAGATTCTGTTAAACTCATTATTCTCTCACAAGCTTCATGAGGGAATAACCCGCCATTTTTTTTAACATTTGAAATGAGATGATCATAGTCATTAACTACAGCCACAATTTTAGCTAAAAAGTGAATGTCATCCTCAATCATCCCCCTTGGTTCACCACTACCATCCACATTTTCATGGTGTGTCAAAGCAATGTGGGCTGAAAGTGTACTCACTTCTTGAGATTTTCTTAAAACATTAAACCCTTTCCATGCGTGATGGTTCATAAGTTCTTCTTCATTTTCATACCCTGTAGGAATATCAGTCGCCTTAACTTCTCCTACGAGTTTTCCAATATCATGAAGCAATGCACCAACAGCAAGCTCTTGAATACGTATTCTATTGAGACCTAGCTGAACACCTACTATGCACGCCATCATACATACATTAACTGAATGGACAAATAAGGCGTTATCTTCCGTTCGTATTTCTGTTAAATGAATAAGTATATCAGAATTGGCCATCACGTCATTAAGGATATCTTCCACTGACTCACTAATAGCCTTTCCATCGATCGGTCGATCCTCTTGAATATACTGTATGGACTGCGCTAATGCAGTCATAGCTTTTCGCTTTGTCTCTTCAGATATTGGTTCTTCCACTTCTAGGTCAGGTAATCTATCATCTTTCACAAAAATAGTAGTAACTCCCATATGTCTTAATTTAGATATAAGTCCTACAGTCAAGGTAATCCCTTCACTTAATAATATTCTTCCATCACTCGAAAAAATATGCTTCCCCAATTTTTCCCCTTGTTCAACCTTGTCGATAGCTACGTATCTCATGCTGCTCCCTCATTTCAATTTCATGTGATAAAACGAACCTTCAAATCAGGACATTAGCGCCCGTTATGTACCACCTAAATAGAGTTACCTCTCCTCTCTATTATTGAGTCGGGAGGTTTACAGACGCTTATCTGTGATAAAAAGTATTAGGTATAAATCGTATTCATAACCGTAACGTCATTCATCTTATATTAATCCAAAACATTATCTGTTTTTATTCTCAACTTCATATTAAAGTTGGGGGATATAGGGGATTAGAACTATATCTTTGTCTGCGAAATATACAATTGCTTCAAAGATAGGAGGTTTCATACTCTATATTTATAAATTCTACACGATGTACTAAAAACAGCTATAGTCATTTATTCAAAAAAACTAGGCTATAAGTCACCCTTTATCAGTCTAGGAATAATCAATGTCCTTAAACTACTAGGAGAATCTGAGACAAAAGGACTGTGATCCCTTCTCATGACGACTCATCACCCAAGTGAACATTCTGACTCGATTGCCGCTTCGGGCGGGCATACACGTCGTGTCTCTTAAACATCTCATAATCTGACAATCCCCCCGTTACTCCTTCAAGTTTTAAAAAACGTCCCCAAAAAGGGACCCTGCTAGTCTAAACGAAAAGATATCCTATGTTTAAAATAGCAACCGTTGGTCCATTCCTCGTTAAATGTGAAAAGTTACACTTCAAAGAATGATAGTACAGAGCCAATGCCAACATGTTGTTCTAGCAACAAAAAAGGTTCCGAACATCGTTCTTGTGATGCGGAACCTTTTTATCATTATCTAGCCTAGTTATTTCGTGACTCCATGTCCTGCATTATTTCTGTCTCAGCAGCAGACTGTTCCATATAGATACTTCTGCTCGGAAAGGCAACTGTCACCTCTTCCTCGTTTAAAATATCTAATACTTTCAAATTCACCTCTTGCTTTATCTCCATATAATCCAGCCATGCAGTAGGAACTGTAAAAAAATAAAGCATAATATCTAAGCTACTATCATTAAATTCATTAAATTTAACGATAAGAATTTCCTGATCAATGTCTTCTCTGCTACGCAAATAGGATTCTAGTCGCTCAACACACCGTTCTAACTTCTCTTTTGGCGTCGAGTACATAACACCTAGATTAAATGAAATTTGTCTTTTGCGCATTTTAGCCCAATTTTCAATAGGCTCATTAGCTAACGTTGAATTAGGTACGATAACAACAGAATCAGCAAATGTGCGGATTTTCGTGCTACGGAACGAAATATCTTCCACCACACCTTCAACAGACGGAGTTTTGACCCAATCACCAAGTGTGAACGGCTTTTCAGTTATGATGACCACACCACCGAAAAAATTTCCGATAGAATCTTGTGCTGCTAAAGCAAATGCTAATCCACCTAAACCTAGACCTGCCACAAAACCACTGACATTGTACCCCCACTCATCTGCAATAATACTTAACGTCATAGCAACGATAGCAAAACGAACAAGTTTCGATAAAAAAGGAAGTAAAATATCATCCACTTCAACATTCAATTTTTCTCCAATTTTCGTAAAAACATGTGAACTACTGGCAGATAAATTAAAGAGTCCCCAAGATAAATGTACAATAATTAAAGTTCGTATGAGTTGTAAAAAAATGTGGTTGTAATCAGCTGAAAATGGTAAGTACCTTAGAGCAGCATAAAGACCGATAAAGACAAACAATAGTCTAATTGGTTTTTCAAAGGCCAGCAAAATAGTTGTCATAAGATCTGTTGGTGCTTTTCGAGATAATGCTAAAATTAATTTAAACACATACGTTGTCATCACTTTCCTTAACAGTAATACAACGAAAAAGATACATGCAGCTATTGCTGCCTGTTCCCATGTCACATTGGCTATAAGCTCATTCATCGTCCGTCTCCTTTAATCTCTTCCGTCATGTTTCCTGTTCCATTATACATTGGTGTTGTTGCTAGTAAGCGATCGTGCAAGACACTACTTCTAACAAAGTAAATAAAAACTCTCTTAAATAAAAGAGAGTTGGTCAGCTTTTTTATTATACCAAAAAGCAATACGATGTCATGAGACTAGAGTTATAGTGATTTACACGTGTTTATAGGAATGATCTGGGACAACAGTGACAGGACAAGGAGCCAAATGTAGTACCCCGTAACTGACACTTCCCAATATAGCACTGATAACGGGGCCATTTCCACGCGATCCCATCACAATACTCACAGCCTCTTTTTCCTTTGCTTCTTCAGCAATTTCAATAGTTGGGACACCAATTCTTACTTTTGTTTCATATGGCACTTTATCCGCTACAAAGGCAATGGCTTCTTGTAACTGATCATTTCCTTCTTTTATGAGAATTTCTTTTTCTGATTGTTTGTCCGTATTTTCAAAAGAAAGGGTTGATTCTTTCTCTCGTTGCACGTTTAATAATAGTAGAGAAGCTTCATAATGGTTTGCCATAGATATTGCATAGTCCAGTGCTTTTAATGAATGGGATGAACCGTCGATAGGTACAATAATCATTGTGATCCCTTCTTCCTTTTATAATGATAGCTACTCTCTTAATATTAACTTGAAAAAAATCTTGTGTAAATGTTATACTTTGACATTATTACACGCAAAGAGGGAATTATATGAAAAAACAGTTTGCCATCATCGGACTCGGCCGATTCGGTTCAAGTATTTGCCGAGAACTTTATCATATGGGACATGAAGTTCTAGCAATTGATAAAGATGAAAAAAAGATTGAACGAATAGCGGATTTTTCCACCCACACCCTACTAGCAGATGGGACAGATGAAGCTGCATTAACTAAAATAGGCATACGAAATTTTAATCATGTCATTGTAGCCATTGCTGAGGATATTCAAGCTAGTATTCTTTGTACATTACATCTAAAGGATATGGGAATTCCGAAAGTGTGGGTGAAAGCTCAAAACCACTACCATCATAAAGTGTTAGAAAAGATCGGAGCCGATAAAATTTTTCATCCTGAACACGATATGGGAAATCGTATTGCCCAATTTTTAACTTCCGAAAAAGTAATTGACTATATTGATTTGTCTGCTGACTACAGTATTGTTGAAATTCTTGCTACGCCAAAAATTAATGGAAAAACACTGATTGAACTCAATGTTCGCGCTCGCTTCGGATGCACCATACTCGCTATTAAGCAAAATGGAAAAGTCAATATTACACCTGAGCCAGACATTCCTCTTAGCGCCGGTGATGTCTTTACTATGATTGGCAGCAAACAAGATTTACGTCGATTTCAAGAGGAAGCTTTGTAACAAAAACATTTAGATGCCTCAGTAGTCTTCAAAAGATTAGAATGTAAGGAGCTAGGGTTGCCCCTAGCTCCTTTTCTATACAAATCTATGTTGGTGAGTACCTCCTCTCCATTTATGGAGAGGTCTAAATGTCAGATTTCTCCCTTATGTAATATACACGAACCTTCACTCAGGGGACGTTTTCGTTCTTTTTCCACTGATTGGCCGTTGAGTTAATCAGGACATCAGCGGCCGTTATAACCATTTCACAAGAGACTCTAACGCTTTTATTCACATTAGAGAACGTATATATCTCTTTGGATAAGAAAAAAGGGGATATTCATAGATTGTATAACAAAATTGTCAATCTTTTCTCATGGATACGGTTTCTTTCAAGGTGTTTTCGTGGTTTAATATGGATAGAAGGTATTTCTATATTATGCCAGTCCGATCGTGGTGGCGAAAATACATTTGGGGGTGCTGAACAATGAATGCCGTGGAACTAACGAACGTTTTAAAACGTTTTTCAAATGGATACGGATCTGACATGACGGTTCTATTTGAAAATATGGATTTCTCTGTTCGTGAAGGGGAGCTAGTTGTTATTTCAGGAAATCAAGGATCCGGCAAGTCAACACTGCTACAGATGATAGCAGCAATGACACCTGCCAATAAAGGAACGGTTCATGTTTTTGGTGAAGATCTACTCTCAGTTCATAAACGGACAGAATGGCGCTTAAATAATATCGGGTTTATTAACTCTGACAGCTGCCTTATTCCCTATTTATCAGCACGACAGAACTTGCTCATTGGCTTTAAAAAAGAAGATACTTGCTATGAGTCTAAACAAGCTCAAGCTACAGACATATTAAGTGATCTTGGCTTCTCAGAAGAAACGATGGATGAATCAATTGAAGCACTCGATGATAAACAGCAATTATTAGCAACTATTGGACGAATTTTTATGACACAGCCTAAACTAATACTAGCAGATGAACCTGCTAAAGCACTTAAAGGGGAAGACAGTGAGGAACTACTCACTAAGCTCTTACAGTTCTCTCAGCAACACAGGCTAACTGTCATTATTGCCACCAACGACTCAACAATCATTAAAAAAGCCGACCGCCATGTTGTTGTAGAAAACCACCGCCTCGTAGAGTACCCTATTGAAAGATCCTGTATATAGGCCCGCACAAGCGGGCTTTTTACTTCTCGAAAATCGCACAAAATCCTCTTTCATCCACCACTGTTTATAATCGCTAATACCGTCATAATACTGTAAGTAATAATAATACTCCCTGCCCCGATTAACAAAATGATGATTATTGTTTTTTTAACCTTCTCCACGTTTATCAACACCTTTAGATTATGATTGCTTCTATTATGGCAAGAGCAGACTTAAAAAGAAAGTATCAAAATACTATACGGTTATCAACTAAGCGACTTTCATAATTAAATTTTCAACACGAAAAATTAAACAATGATGACATCCACATATCCGCTTCTTAAAAAGGATTGTAGCGAAGACAGTGACTCTCACAGCATCAGTGACGTCTGAAAATCCAATGGTGATAACGGGTTATCTTCTCCTTTAGCTGAAGGTGAGCCCTCAGGAAAGCGTCAGTCTGTGGCAGAAGCGGACAATGTATAAGCCATTTTTAGTGCGCTTTGTATATTGAAATTGAGTCATCTCTTAGGATTTCTTTTTAAAATTAGATGTGATCGCTTGCTTCCCTCCATAAAAGCCCTTCTTTTATTCACTATGACAAATGCCCACTCACCCTTTTACACCACAACATATATTAATACTGGATGAACGGTCAAAGAGGTGAAGAAAATGAGTGATAAAAAAAAGCGTGAAATTCAACCAATTCATGAAAAACCTTTCGGAGACATTCTACATTCAATGGACCATTTTTTTACCCAGGCTATACAGCATTTCCACACACCGAGAGCTATACCTGTGCACCAATATGAAACAGCTGATGAGTACATTATTGAAGCTGAATTACCAGGTATTCAAAAAAAGCAAATCAATCTCGATATTTTCCAAAACTACATTAAAATAAGTGTGGAAGACGAATCTTTTACCGAAAAAAAAGATGATACAAAAAAAATGACAGAGCAATCATTACGTTATCAACGAGCTGATCGTCTCGTAACGCTACCGTTTGCAGTCAATCAATCAGACGTAAAAGCGAGTTTGTCCCAAGGGTTATTAGTTATCCGAATTCCAAACAGACGCAAACGTATTCCAATTGATACGAAGGAGGTGTAAGGATGTTCTTTTCTCAACCACCCAAGCAACCCCCTTATCATCCTCAACATCCGTATCATCATCCCTATCCTCCGCCTCATCAAGGACCTTACCAATGGTCCCCTCCTCCGACTCAGGGGTTCACTGCTGTGCCTAACCAACAGCAGCAAGGAGGACAGCAAAACCCAGGGGCAAAACTTATGAGTGCCTTTCAAACCAGTGACGGAAAATTTGATTTCCAAAAAGCAATGACAACGATGGATCAAGTCGTAAAAACAGCTAACCAAGTTAGCCCGCTCGTTAAACAAGTTGGTAGCTTCTTTACAACAAAAACGTAACAGAGAGAATTTAAATCTCTGTTACGTTTTTCATGCTACTTAACTCAAACTAGCCATGTATCTTTTTAATATTTGAGTCATGATTCACTGCTATCGTAAGTCACAACTACTTACTTTCCCCTAACCATAACATCTTCTAATGCATGTCACAGCTCATACTTTTCGGGATTGAAAAAAGCCATTAACAGGCTCCTTTCTTAATCAATATGTACCATCATAGGCTCAAAAGATCATAACCGCTTCCTTCCTGGCAATATGATACACTGTCAGTAATCGTGATAATTAAGGAGATGAGCATATGAACGACACTCTAAAAACATTGCTTAACCACCGTTCAATTAGAGAATTTAAAGATGAGCCACTTTCTCAGGAACACATTACAACGATAATAAAATCTGCCCAGATGGCATCTACCTCTAGCTTTATACAAGCCTATACAATTATTGGGGTTACAGATAAAGAAATCAAATCCCAATTAGCACACCTGTCAGGTCCTCAGCCTTACGTTGAACAAAACGGACATTTTTTTGTGTTCTGTGCTGACCTTTATCGTCACACCATCGCTGGAACAATGGAAAAGACAGCTGTCACAGCAACCCTAGAATCGACAGAAAAATTTATGGTAGCCGTCATTGATGCCTCACTCGCTGCACAAAATGCTACTATAGCTGCTGAATCTATGGGCTATGGTATTTGTTATATTGGCGGATTACGAAATGATATGGAAAAAGTCTCAGAATTACTCTCTCTACCTGATTATGTCATCCCATTATTCGGGCTTGCAGTAGGTATTCCTCATACACAACCAGACCAAAAACCAAGGCTACCAATGGAGAGTATCTATTATGAAAATACGTACCCTAAGAATACACATACTATTTACTCGGGGCTAGAAAGCTACAATGATACTATTAAAAATTACTACGACGCACGAACACAGGGGAAACGAAAAGACAGCTGGACTGATCAAATATCGCGCATGCTGAGTAAACCAAAACGAACAGACATGAAATATGTAGTACAACAAAAAGGTTTTTTACGAGATTAATAGTTCTTACTGACAAATCTCAATAAGCGCATTAATAACCTTTTCAGAAGATTCCATGTCATAACTTGATAGTCATTTCACGTATGTTAAACGACATCTATAACTAAACCACGAGAAAAAATCGTCTGAACCTGTTAAAATGAAAATATTACCCATTATCAGTATAGTTTCTAAAGGAGGATACTACCGTGACAAAAAAAATGAATGTAGAAAGTTTTAACTTAGACCATACAAAAGTAAAAGCGCCTTATATCCGTTTAGCAGGAACAACAAAAGGGACTGCGGGAGATACCATCTATAAGTACGATCTTAGGTTTTGCCAGCCTAATAAAGATCATATGGATATGCCTGGCCTCCACTCTTTGGAGCACATGATGGCAGAATTCAGTCGAAACCATCATTCACAAATCGTCGATATTAGTCCGATGGGGTGTCAAACAGGCTTCTATTTATCTATTATTAACGATGATAGCTACGAGACGGTTCTTCAACTCGTAGAAAATACGTTAAACGATGTGTTAACTGCAACAGAAGTACCTGCCTGCAACGAGGTTCAATGTGGCTGGGCTGCCTCACATTCCCTTGAGGGGGCCAAGGATATTGCCCGTGAGATGCTGGCCCATAAAGAGGAATGGAAAGACATTTTCAACTAGCTTATTAGACTTTCCCCCTCCTATGTTAAGAACAAAAACGGTCTCGCTTAATCAAGCAGACCGTTTTTGTGCCTGTTACTCTATAACTCTTTTTCCATTCTAACATGAAGGATACCTGCATCATAAAATGTATCTGAAACAGTTTGATAACCCGTCTTTTTATAAAAAGCTTCAGCATGTTTTTGAGCATTGAGTGATAATTTAGTGACTCCTTTTTGTTCAGCTACTTCTTCCATCTTTTCCATTAACAACGCGCCAACCCCGTGCTTACGATAATCTTGTAACACGCAGACACGTTCAACTTTTGCTACACCCTCTAACAAGCGAATTCTCCCTGCCCCCGCAGGCACGCACTGGACATAAACAATAAAGTGAATGGCATCTTGTTCTTTGTCGTCTATTTCAATAGATTCACATACTCCTTGCTCATTTACAAACACTTCTCGTCTCACTCGGTACACATCTTCCAGCTGGTGTTCCGTTTTTGCTACGGATACTTCTATTTGTTGTTTTTCCACCACGACAATCATCATCCCTTAATAAAATGGCTTATATAATAGTTGATATTGTGAGTATACTGACGTCATGAGTCATCATCATATTTAAAATGAATTGACTTATACTTTTTAAAAATGAAACTGTCTTATTCTCACGAACACAGATAAGAGAGTAGTCTAATATACTTCGGAAGTATGACAGACTAAATTGATGATTGCAACGAACTGAACTCACATTTGTAAGTAGAAATAACTGCGTGGATCTGAAGTGACCGCACTAATACTTTCTTTATTATTAAAAATCTATTATTAAACGTTCCTTAAAACAGTGGAAGTTTTCGCTCTTCTCCTACTGATTGGTCGTTGAGTTAATCAGGACATTAGCGGCCGTTATCTCCTGCCTAAATAGTTTTAGCTCTGCTCTCTATTTTGAGGCGGGATTTTTACGGACGCTTATCTGTGATAAATATGGTAAACTATTAGCAAAGAGCTAACAAGAAGAGGAGTGTCAGCAGATGTCCAAGAAACAACCCGTTCACTGCCACGTCGTTGAATCCGCAGCAAGAACATTATTAAAAGAACGTGGAGTAGAGCTAGAAGCCATTGCACAAATCGTTTTTGATATGCAAAGTGAATATAATGAGTCATTATCTATGAAAGAATGTTTGGAGAGTGTGGATGCTGTTCTAGAAAAGCGAGAAATTCAACATGCCATACTTGTAGGTATAGAATTAGATAAATTAGCTGAACAAAAAAAATTATCTGAACCGCTACAATCTATTGTTGAAACAGATGAAGGTTTATTTGGAGTGGACGAAACAATTGCGATCGGCTCCGTTTTTGGCTATGGAAGTATTGCCGTTACCACCTTCGGATATCTTGATAAACAAAAAGTTGGTATCATCAAACATCTTGATTCAAAGCCAGGTGATCGTGTCCACACGTTCCTTGATGACTTAGTATGTAGCATTGCAGCCAATGCTTCCAGCCGGCTTGCTCATCGAATACGTGATAGGGAAGAAGATTTGCGCGAGGAAGAAATCAAACATCGTGATGAGGAAGAACGCATTGGCTAAACCTTCATAAGTCAGGTATTAACTATGTTTTTTGCCGGTTGCTTAGGCAACCGGCTTAAAATAAGCTGTCTTCTTGATTCCTCTTCATAACGATGGTAGGCTATTTTACAATGAATCTTTTGCAGGAGATGGAAAAATGTCACAAAAACCAAGATGGATTTATTGGAAACAAATTTTCCCTTCAAGATTTCAAGCTAGTTGCCTGAAAGCAAAAATAGAAGACAATTGGATAAATGGCTACGAAGTGGGACCTTTAGTTGAAATTCGCAAACTTAAAGATGATCGCTATATCGTTCGTTATACGTATGATGAATAAATCGCTAAGCACTGAGATGTTTATTTTTTAATACAGCCAATGTCACCCCCTATTTGAATGCTTGGCACATCAGAGAGTATAAACTTTCTTAACGACCCTCCTGTAAGCTTTTTCAGTACTATTTTATACGGTGATTGTTCATATCTCGTAAAAAATGCCTGTTTAATCACTTTTTATCTTTGTCCCCTCCCAAATGATATCCATTTAACACTTTATAACTAAAAAGGTCATGTAGTACCTCTCTAATGCCTTACACTCCTGAATAAGCCATGAAGCCTCCATCCACCGGTACTGAAATGCCCGTTACAAATCGTGACAAATTTTCATCTGCCAGCCATAGGACTGTTCCCAATAAATCTTCTGCTGAACCAAATCGTTTCATTGGTGTATGGCGTATTACTTTCTCAGCTCGCGGTGTTAATGTGCTATCTTCATTCATGAGTAATGTCTTATTTTGCTCTGTCAAGAAAAAACCTGGTGCAATGGCGTTCACACGAATGCCTACTGAGGCGAGATGTACTGCTAACCATTGAGTAAAATTAAAAACAGCGGCTTTTGCCCCTCCATAAGCAGGCACTTTTGTCATTGGTACTGAGGCTGCCATCGATGATATATTGATAACACTGCCCCCCTCACGACCCACCATTTTTTTCGTGAAAATTTGACTTGGAATGACTGTCCCCATAATATTTAAATGAAACACGTCATTAAAACCATCTATAGTTAAGTCGAAAAAAGACGTTATCGCTGCATCATCAAAATCAGCCAACTCAAATGTTTCTTTTGTTGTAGAAGCGTCTGGGTGATTTCCACCAGCTCCGTTAATTAAAATATCACAATGACCAAATGTGTCTGTCACAATTTCTTCTGCATTTTGAACACTTTTAGCCTCCACGACATCACATGCAATGGCAATAGCCGTACCTCCGGCTTCCCTAATATCAGATGCAACTTTCTCTCCTTTTTTACCTGTTCTGTTCAAGATTGCCACCTTCACCCCATGGCGAGCCAATTCTCTTGCAATAGCACTACAAAGGACACCACCACCACCTGTAATAACCGCAACCTTACCTGCTAAATTTTTATTAATAGTAATCATGATAGATGCTCCTTTCCTCTCAATCTATTTAAGCTATCCCATATTCCCCATAAATACATGATTCCTAATCCTCTATCATATAATCCATACCCCGGCCTGCCGTTTTCTCCCCATATGTGTCTGCCGTGATCGGGGCGTACATAACCTGTAAAGCCTATATCATGATATGCTTTTACCACCTCATAAATATCGATGGAGCCATCTTGACTCCTGTGAGAGGTTTCTATGAAATCGCCATTTTCAAATACTTTCACGTTTCGAATATGTGCAAAGGGAATACGGTCAGCGAACTCTCTTATCATTGCTGGAATATCATTAGAAGGGTTTATCCCTAAAGAGCCACTACATAAGGTCACCCCATTATAGTCACTTTTCACAAGATTTAATAAGCGGCTTATATTTTTTTGCGAAGTTACAATGCGAGGCAGGCCAAATATTGGCCAAGGAGGGTCATCAGGATGTATCGCCATTTTTATATCGTTTTCTGCTGCTACAGGGATAATTTCCTCGAGAAAGAAGCGAAGATTTTCCCATAGGTCGTCTTCTGTGACCCCTTCGTAGGCACGAAAAATATCTGTTAGATAATCAAGTCTTTCCAGTTCCCATCCTGGAAGACTAAAATGAGCTTGTTGAGAAACCATTGATATAAGCTCACTTGGTTTTATGTTATTTATAATAGCTTTTTCATAAAACATAGCTGTAGAACCATCCGGCAAACGCTTAAACAAATCTGTTCTCGTCCAGTCAAACACAGGCATAAAATTATAGCAAATGACTTTAACACCTAATTTACCGAGATTTTCTATCGTTCGTTTATAGTGATCGATAAACGTTTTTCTACTGGTTAAACCTAATTTAATGGCCTCATGTACATTCACACTTTCCACTACATCCACTGTAAATTCATGTTTCTCAACAATTTTCTTTACTTCTAATAGTGTATCTAATGGCCAAACTTCACCTACCGGTATATCATGCAAGGCCCATACGACTCCTTCAACACCGGGAATGTGTTTAATATGTTCTAATGAAATAGGATCATTCTTAGGACCAAACCATCGAAACATCATCTTCATATGCCTCACTTCACCTCATTTCATAAACTGTTAACAGTGCAAACTCTAAATCTCATCTTGCTCCAAACAACACGTCTTAGGCCTATTTTAAAATATTTGTTCTTAAGACATTTACGTGCTATATCATTCTTTGAAATAAGCAGGATATTGATGCTTTAAATCAACTTGATCAATCAAAGCAAGTCGAAGATGCTCTACCACAATTTCTTCAACCCTTTCTTTATCCTTTCGCTTAATCGCTTCATACATAAGGACATGTTGATTAACGATTAAATCCCAACTGGTACTCTTAAAAAGACTCAGCATTCTTAACCGATCAAGGTGTGAGTTCATTCTCTTAATCATTAACCATGTTCTTTCTTTACCGCACGCATTAAAAATCGTTTGATGAAAATCATCATCAAGTTTGAATAACTCCTCCATATGATCATGATTCTTTGCAAGCTCTTGCATTTTCAATAAGGCCTCTAATTTATAAAAGTCGTGTTTTGCCAAACAATCACATGCTAATTTCAGCACCTCTTTCTCCAAATGCTCGCGGATAAAACGTCCTTCCTCTACATACTCCACGTTGATAAGTGAGACATATGTTCCTTTCTGAGGGTAAATATCCAAGAGCTCATCCTTTGATAGTTGAACAAAGGCTTCTCGAATCGGTGTTCTACTTGAACTCAACCTTTCCATGTATTCCTTCTCAGAGATGCAAGTTCCTGGCTTCAGGTTTAAGCTTAATATTTCTTTTTTAATGGTATGGTAAATATAATCCCTTGCTGTTTTAAACGTTGGTTGTATTTGATCAGTCATAGATACTCCCTCTTTACTCATTAAATTTTAGAACAATTTCTAGCTGAAACGTGTTATTTTCCATCTATTGGCCAGCTCTTTATCATATAATGACTGTCTATAAAGCGAACCTTCACTCACTGTGAATTTATGTTCTTCTCCCTCTAAGTGGTAGGTGAGTAAATCAGAATTTTAGCGTCCGTTATCTTCTCCTCTCTACTTTGATCCGGCAGTTTTTCAGACAGTTATCTGTGATAAATCTATGCAAAAATTTATTTAGGGTTTTATTATGTATTGAACAGGACTTTATAGTTAGCAAGTATATGAATCTTTCGCTTACTATTCAATGTAAAGGTTGTCACAAACATCCCTCCTTTGAATATTCTTCAAGCTAACCATACTAATATATTAGTATGGTTAGCAAGGAGACGTCAATGTTTTTTAGAAAGCGCTTTCTAAAATTCCGTTATTAATCTGCAACATCACAGTACTTTTAATGGTTATAATAACTTTTTTTGACTAGTATATTTCACACATACTTTATATTGCTTTCATCCTTATATTGCTTCCCCTTTAACGAAAACATTTAAAGATTTCTTCTTAATCCAATAAAAATTTTGTAAACCTATTGACTCTGGCTTATTTTTCTTATATATTAATATTTGTCGTCACATTTAGTTCCGTTAGCTCAGTTGGGAGAGCGCCACCTTGACAGGGTGGAGGTCACTGGTTCGAGCCCAGTACGGGACACCATAAAAAAAACGCTAAACTCCTTGGGTATACAAGGGGTTTTTATTTTTGTGCTAAATCAACAAAAACGTCACTATCCCATTTTGGGGACCGATTGGTGTCAAATTATTTAAAACATTGATTTCAAGAACGCACGTTTGTACCTTTAATAGTGAGGTGCTCAGAAGAAAGATCATATCCGGCAACATGTTCCATGGATATATCGGTGTTAGTCTCGACTTTATTCCATGCATAACCGCTTTGCCAATCTCACTAAACAATTTCTCCGTTCTTCATAGTATCTTCACAAATAAATGTCACACTAACGCTTAAGCATGCTAAAATACAAGTGGCTATTCCATCAATGGTTTTTCAAAACTAACTAAGGAGGAATAATTATGAAATTAAAATTAATAACAGCCTTCAGTTTGGCTGCTATCATATCAGTGGTATATTTAGTTATTTCGAGCACTGGTGATAATCGTGCTGTAGAAGAAGAGAATGAGCAAGCTATAAAAGATATGGTACATGAGTATAGCACAACGAATGTGGAAGACGAAACAGCCTCAATAACGCCTACTGAATTGATCATCACGGATAGTGACGACCAAGAAGTGACATATGACTTAGTTGGTGACGACTTTTTTGTATCTATTGCTCCTTACGTCGAGGAAACACATCCTTGCACTTACCATAACCTTACAGGGTGCCAAGGAGAGATGATAGAGGAAGAGTTTGACATCTATATTGAGAACACAAAAGGTGAGGTCATAGTTGATGAGTCTATAACGTCACTTGCTAATGGTTTTATTGATTTGTGGCTTCCACGAGAAGAAACCTATTATATAACGATTGAGCACAACGGAAAAACAGTTGATTCTGAATTTTCTACGTTTGAAGATGATGCTACATGTATTACAACCATGCAATTACTTTAATAATCACTTAGTTATGGTTAACGAGCTGTTCCAAAATGTCAACGCTTTGGGGGACAGCTCGTCTTTTTTATTAGGTAGACATTTTCATTCAGAGAATCGCCGCCCTCTTTGCTTATTTGAGATATCTTGCTTATTAAATAGTTCTAGGCAATCGACCTTAAGACACCTTTTTCTTAGCTCCTTTTTTCTCAAAAGCTGAGCGAATCCAACTGCCTACTATCAACAAAAGTGGAATATAAAGCTGAAAAAGAAGATGCAGATAATAGGGAACAATTTCTAATCCGATATACAAATGTTCGATAAAATTTTCTGCAATGTAAAAGGAAGCTACTAACGGTACAATTGCCAAAAAACCTTGCATGACTACATTTTTCTTCAGCTTCAGAATATGATTGAATGCCACATTGGCTGCATATACAAAGAGAGATATTTTATAAAATCCTCCAATAACTAAAAATAGAATACCGATAGGGTCGAGCCGCTGAATAATGTCAGCTATATTGATTTTTTTTATGGCATCGAGAAGTGGAAACGCGAGATCCCCCATCACTTCTGGTGCATTTATCGCCACAACGAGTGCTGATAGTAACGCTAATGTCAGCCCACTAACGACGATAGCACTTAAACCAGTCATGATTATTTTTTTTGTTTTATACTCTTTGAAAAATGGAAAAAACATCGTAAAAGCGATTAATTCGCCAAATGGAAATGTCGTAGCAACAGGAAAAGCGTTCGTTAACACACGTCCCCATCCCTCTTCTAACACTGGCTCAAGGCGAGAAAAGTCTGGTAGCTGATCGATAAGCGCGAACACAATAACAAGCCCACCTAGTCCATACAAAAATATAATCGCTAACTGCCCCGTTCTTGCGATCACTTCAATGCCGAGGGAACATGCATAAATCACCACCATTATAATAGCAATGGCAATGATATAATTAGGGGTTTTCATCATTAATTCAATAATAATTAAGTCTGTAAAATCTCTCGTTACCCGAGCAGCTATATACAAAAAGTAACCTATATACCCTATTGATACGAGCTTACCAATTATTTTCCCAAAAACATCTTCTAAGATCGATGTTAACGCTTTTCCTGGATGCTTTGAAAAAATGTAGCCATACAGTAAGAAAAACACGCTACCAAACACCATTCCTGTTAGGATGGTCAGCCAGGCATCTTGCTGTGAGTTCATTTCTAGACCGACCACTACGGCACTCCCTAGCATAAACAAAACCATAAGCAAGAACATTTGATAATTCGTTATCTTTTCTTTATTCATTAAGACCACTCATTCCACTGCGTTAATTAATAGGTTTATATCTATTTCCTGTATACTCTATAGACATCTCCACATTCACCGATGTATTTAATTCGGCAAACTCGTCCCCCCATTTATCCTTTAACTGCTTCCATAATTGTGGATCTTCTTTCCTTACAAACTCACCAAACCCGAACACGTCCGTCTGATGCTTCTGTGCTTCTTTTAGAGAATCGATCACTAGTTCTTTTATTCTGTCTCTTCCTACCTCATTGATCTTTTCTATCTCTTTCGGGTCACTTAAGTCAATATCTCCTTTCACTTCAACGATGTTCCCATCACCTGTTATTGTAATATCTATTGTTATCTCTCCTTTATCAACAGTGACCTCTAACTCACTATCAGCATCAAGTATTTCAATTGAAATCAAAGACTCGTCTACAGGAATAACACCGAGGGTTGTCTCGATGTTACCCACAATGTAATTAAAGCCCTTACTTTGGTCCTCCGTCATCCAATAACATAATTTATCCTCTTTAAATGCCCCAATCGTCAGGAAATTAGCTAGGGCATCTGGCTCAATCTTTGTTACATTTTCTGGTAATCGCCCTTTCTGTACGTCTCCTATTATTTCAACTCCTGCTAAGACAGGCTCTTTTCCTATAAGTTCCATATCAATAATTAATTCATCTAAAAATGTGGCAACAGTTGGAGCCCATACCGATTCTGATAATTCTAAAGTGGAAAATAAACTATTAGCCGGTATTTTCTCTAGCCGAGTAAAAAGAGTTAAAATATCTTTCGCTCTAGTATTACGAGCTACTGCAATGTAAAAATCTGTTCTCATCTCATCATGACGAGATAAAAGATCAATGAAACTAGCGAAGCCTTCCTCCTTCACAAATTCTTCACTAATGACAATGAAACGCAAATGAAATAAATAAAGCTGTTTCGGTGTTCGAGTAGCTAAACGTCTTAACGCTTCTGAAACAGAGGCACCAGACTCTGTAAATGTCGCTGCTGCCGCCCGCTCAGATGTTTCTTGTTCACCAATTTCTGACGCATTTATCACTTGGGTGGTGACAAGATAGTCCCCATTATCTGCTTTATCTATTGCGATGCCAAAAACAATCCCTAAATCACCTAATTCATTTGCATCCCAGCAGCCTGATAAAAAAGGAGCTAGCATGACTAAAATCACGAGAGATAACTGCTGTAAACGTACTCGTAACATGAAGACTATGAACCACCTTCCATTGCCGGCTGCTGCTTCTGCTGGCCTTGCTGTGAACTGCCCTTCCTTTTCAGTTTGAGCTTAGCTAAGGTAGGCAGCTGTAAATATGGCACACTATACGAGCGCAAGCTACATAGATGAAGGGTTAAAAGGATGAGACCTAAAATAACACCATATAACCCTAAAAAAGAGGCGATAATCATAAAGACGAACCTTAATAGTCTAGCGGCAATTCCCATACTATATGAGGGGCTAACAAAACTACTTATAGCAGTAAGTGCCACCACAATCACCATCGCTCCTGATACGAAGCCCGCTTCAACAGCAGCTTGACCAATAACAAGAGCCCCCACGATTGAAATTGCTGACCCGATAGCTCGTGGCATTCTTACTCCCGCTTCTCTCAATATTTCAAAGGTAAGTTCCATCGCTAGTGCTTCTACAATTGTGGGAAAAGGGGTGCCTTCCCGTTGAGCAGCTAAACTAAATAAAAGTGGGGTTGGCAGCATCTCTTGATGAAATGTCGTAATAGCAATAAACACCGATGGAACCAACAATGCTAGTATAAATGCAATGTAACGAATAAGTCGTGTGAAGAAGGCAATATCTACTCGTTGGTAGTCATCTTCCATCGATCGAAAAAAGTGATCGAGCAGTGCTGGAACGAGTAGCGCAAAAGGCGTCCCATCAACGAGAATGGCAATACGGCCTTTTAACAAACCAGCGGCAATATTGTCAGGTCGTTCACTATTGTAAACGGTTGGAAAAGGGGTATAGGGCTCATCCTGAATGATCTTCTCGATGTGACCACTTTCTAAAATAGATTCTTCGTTAATATTTTCAATTCTCTTCACAATTTCAGACAATATTTTTGGGTCACAAAGTCCATCAATAGACATGATAGCAATTTTCGTTTTTGTTCTACTTCCTACTTGATGATATTTAACCGTTAAATCCGAATCTTTTATCTTTCTTCTCACGAGAGCTAAATTAGATTTAAGACTTTCACTAAACGCTTCTTTCGGGCCTCTCACCACGGTTTGTGTACCAGCTTCTTCAACACCGCGCTCTTCCCATTTTTTCGAAGCAATTAATGAACATTCATCTAATCCTTCTAACAAAAAAACCGTATCACCAGATAATAAGGCCGTCACGATGGTTTCAATCTCTTTTTCATACGCATATTCTGTCATGTGAAGAATAGTCTCATGAAGCGCTCTAAATATATGATCGAGCGTGCCATAATCATATAGGACATTTGATCCTGCTCTCATAATCGGTTCAATGACAGCCGTTTGTACTAAGTGGTCGTTTGTTAGACCATCTGTGTAGATAAGTGCCCCTTTTAATGTTGGAGAGCCAACACTGACAGTTCTCACAATGATATCCTCACTATGGCCTGTTCCCCAACGAATTAAATTAATGTTTTCTGACAAATCAAATGTGAGCTTCTTAGTCTGAGGTTTTTCATGTTGATTTGGCATAGCATTCTCCCTCAATTAAATCGTGACGTCTCCATTATCTTCTACAAAACACAAAACAATATACGGGATAGTTAGAAAAACATAGTTTTCAATGAAAATAATGGTGATTGTTTGTCTAATAGAACGAGTTAAAACATGACTAAAACAGCCCCTAATATAGGACCCGATTTAGCCATGTTAGTTGATGAATTTGATGAGATGAAAAGGATGACATCCTCTTAGAAATATTGGTCATATTGTAGAGTTACATACGTTCGAATGGAATCTTCTTTTGATAACCATGAGTGGATCACACTGTTAGTAGTAAGATGAGTGTTCCCAATCGGTGTATGTCCCACTGCCTGCACATGCATCACAATGAAAGTAATCAGGCGAGATGTAAAATTCACTGATCGGCAAATTATAGCCTTTTCCGTGACATGCTGGACATAAACCTTCGTCTTTCATTTTCATCATTTTTTTCTCATGGCGTGTTTCCTGCCATTGTAATAACGAATTTAACAATCCCATTTTAAACACCTCCATTTTTAACCATTAGCATTTTGGAAAATGAAGGTTTTTATACATTTAAATGTGATCTATCATTATATTTACACACTTATTTGGGCGTATGCATACATTAGTGAGAAAAGGAGGATTTATTTATGTCAGCCCATTCACAAGACAAACAGGAGCACACGGAGACTTATGCAGTAGGGGAAGATCGTCATACTCATCCTCACCAACAAGATATGAAAGATATGTGTCAGCATTATCATTTATATTTTGTCCAAATTCAGATGATGGACGGATCGTTACATGAAGGCGTTATAGAAGAGGTAGACAATGAAGGCGTCACGTTACTTACACCATTTGAAGGAGATCATCACTTTCCAGATGCTTCACGACAATTTGGCACGGGGATAGGAGGCTTTGGTACGTTTACTCCTTACGGTTTTGGCTATGGTCCATGGTACGGTGTCCCGTGGCGATTCCGCCGCTTTAGACGTCGTAGGTTCCCCTTTTATGGAATCGGAGGTTTTTATTTTCCTTTTTTCACTTAAAAGAAAGAGATCTGTCTACTTAAGCGTTGACAGGTCTCTCTTTTTGAAGTCTCCTCTCTTTTAATGAGAAGGCATGTCTTCTTAATTATTAACTTGTGCATTCTATCAACTCAATCGTTTATACTTATTAGACCATCATGTCACAGGACAGAGGTAGATAATTGTGAAAATACGTGCTGAAGATTTACCAGAAAAAGAAAGAGCTCTCTTTCTTTCCATTCAAACGTTACCTCGTCATGAAAAGCAAACACTTTGGTCACTAATCCGTCTCTCCAATAAGGACCATATTTGTGTTGCTCCTCGTTTAACACCTGAGATTCATCAATTAATCAAAAAAGGACTCGTCACGATTAATCCTAGCTTTCAGGCCCGTAATAAAATAAGTTTATTTATCCTAAGAAAAACACCGTTTTTAATGAAAAAGTTACAAGCCATAGGTCAGCAAAAATAGAAAAGTATGTTGCCCAAAATTTTTTTATCCTACTTGAGTTATTTCATAATTATGTTCTAAAAAAACAGGAATGACTTGCAGTCAACTCCAATTAATATGCGGATGATAAAACGAACCTTCAATCAGTGTGGGTTTTCGTCTTTTTACCACTAATTAGTAGTTGAATTAATTAGGACATTAGCGTCCGTTATCTCCAAAATAGAGTTAGCTCTCCTCTTATTTTTGGGCGGGAGTTTTACCGACGGTTATCTGTGATAAGAGTGACTGAAACGTAATAAGACAACCCCCTAAGGATGAAGGACACAGTCATTATTCAATTTTGACAACTTAGTTTTGAATTATGACTTTCATTAGCTTATAATGGCTTTTTCATTTAGTATAAAACGTCTCTTTTAAGTGCTGATCATGAGTTTAATTTAAAGCGTGTTTAAGAATCTATTGTTATGGAAATACATTAACTAAACCTTATAAAAATAAATTCTTCAAAGGAGGAAATAATGCATGCCATTGCTTGAAATTAGTGTTGTTCCTGTAGGTACTGCCACTGAAAGCTTTAGTCATGATGTAGAAAAGGCGATTTCGGTTATTGAACAAAATAATTTGAAATATCAGGTGACACCTACTTCCACAATTATTGAAGGAGACTTAGATAAATTGATGGATGTGGCGCAAGTGATTCACCTAAATGAGATTCAAAACGAGGCCAAGCGAGTAGTGACGACGATTAAAATTGACGATCGAACAGATAAAGCGATCTCTCTTGAAAGTCAAGTTAACAAAGTTTCAGGCCACTAATTGACCATTTACCTAGCAATAACAGAAAAGAAAAATCGGACTTAAGAATAAACTTAAGTCCGGTTTTTATTAATCACCTTGTATTATGGTAAATTTGTCGTACCCATGAGATAACGATCACATTCTCGTGCTGCTCCGCGCCCTTCATTGATTGCCCACACGATTAAACTTTGTCCACGCCTCATATCACCAGCTGCAAAAACACCTTCTACATTCGTTGCATAGTGATCATAGTCTGCTTTAACAGTAGAGCGTTCCTCTGTTTCCACACCTAACTGGTCGATTAATCCTTGCTCAGGTCCAGCAAAACCGATAGCTAATAGGACGAGATCCGCTGGCCATACTTTTTCACTTCCTGATATTTTGTTTCGAACTTTACGCCCGTTTTTATCAAATACTGTTTCTACATCTATTGTGTGGACTTCCTTTACATGGCCGTTTTCATCACCGACAAATTTTGTCGTCATGACCGCGTATGCTCGAGGGTCTTTACCGAAGACAGCTTCTGCCTCTTTTTGACCGTACTCTATACGATGGATAACCGGCCATTGAGGCCATGGGTTATTGTTTTCATCTCTCGCTGTCCCTTTTCTATTGTAAATATCAAACTGAGTTAAGCTCTTACAGCCATGTCTCAGTGATGTGGCAAGACAATCTGTTCCTGTATCTCCCCCACCGATGACAATCACATTTTTATCAGCTGCTGAAATGTAGTCACCATCTTCATGGTTTGAATCTAACAAGCTTTTTGTATTAGCGTGTAGGAAATCCATGGCATAATGAATCCCTTTAAGGTCACGCCCTTCAGCTGGAACATTTCGATGTACGGTAGCCCCACCGCATAGGATCGTCGCATCAAAATTGTCATTTAACTCTTCAGCCGTTATATCTTTGCCTACTTCAGTGTTAGTCACGAATTCGATGCCTTCTTTTTCAAGAATATCTACCCGGCGCTTCACCACATCATAAGGTAATTTCATCTCGGGAATACCGTAAGTTAACAAACCACCGATACGGTCGTGACGCTCATAAACCGTCACTGAGTGCCCAGCTTTATTTAATTGAGCCGCCGCTGCTAGTCCAGCAGGACCTGAACCAACGACCGCTACTTTTTTTCCTGTACGTTTTTCTGGCGGTTCAGGGACTACCCATCCTTCTTCAAAGCCTTTTTCAATAATAGAACGTTCCACGGTTCTAATAGCAACAGGAGGTTCATTAATACCCAGCACACAGGCCCCTTCACATGGTGCTGGACAAGCCATACCTGTAAATTCAGGAAAATTGTTCATTTCATGTTCTTTTTTCAACGCTTCTTTCCATTGGCCACGATAAACAAGATCATTCCATTCAGGTATTAAATGATAGACAGGACAGCCAGTCGTGGCACCGTCGATTTCCATCCCATGATGGCAAGTTGGAACGCCGCAATCCATGCAGCGCGCCCCTTGTTTTTTTAACTCTTCCTCTGACATCGGTTCTGTATAGTCTTCCCAATCCTTCGTCCGTTCAGAAGGGTGTCGTTCGTGATAAGACTGTCGTTGATATTCCATAAAGCCAGTCGGTTTTCCCATAGCAGATACCCTCCTTTTATTTCAATGCTTCCACAGCAATTTTACTTTCTTCAAAGGCAGTCATTTCTGCTTCATGCCGTTCTTTTCCTTCTTGCATGAGCTGTTTAATTCGGTTTTGTACTTGACGATAATCTTTAGGAATGATTTTTACAAACTTCTGCACCATCTCATCCCAATTTTTTAAGATATACGTTGCATGATCACTGTACGTATGCTCAATATGGGTTTTGAGTGTATGATATAGTTTGTTGATCTCATCAGGGTCATGGAGTGATTCCAAATGAACTAGCTCATCATTACAACGAGAAGCAAAAGGCTCTTCACTGTCATCAAGGACGTAAGCAACTCCTCCAGACATCCCTGCTGCAAAGTTGCGGCCTGTTGGTCCAATAACGATGACTTCACCACCTGTCATATATTCACACGCATGGTCTCCTACACCTTCAACTACTATTTTAGCGCCACTATTTCGTACACAGAAACGCTCACCGGCAATACCATTTATATAAGCTTCACCGCTAGTAGCTCCATAAAAACATACATTACCTGCTACGACGTTTTCCTCTGATTTAAAGGTCCGCTTTCTCGATGGTCGAACGATAATTTTCCCACCAGATAGCCCTTTTCCAACATAGTCATTGGCATCCCCTACAAGCTTTAATGACATACCTTGTGGAATAAAAGCACCGAAGCTTTGGCCGGCAGAACCTTTAAACGTAAGGCGAATAGTATCTTCCGGTAATCCTGCTAATCCATAACGGCGTGTCACTTCACTTCCGAGAATCGTACCCGTTACGCGGTTAATATTGCGTATGGCAAACGTTCCTTTAACTGGTATTTTATCTTCTAATGCATCTTCACAGAAAGGAATAAGTTCCTGCATGTCCATTGAACTGTCTAAACCATGATCTTGTTCGATAGATGCAAAACGAGTCACTTTATCTGTAACATCCGGTTGATGCAAGAGTGCTGATAAGTCCACACCTTTCGCTTTCCAATGGTTCACAGCCTCATTCGTCTCTAAAATGTCAGTACGCCCCACCATCTCATTTAAGGAGCGGAATCCTAATTCAGCCATCAGTTCACGTGTTTCTTGCGCGATAAACAGCATGAAGTTTTCTACATGATCGGCATTGCCCGGAAACTTTTTACGTAACTCTGGGTTTTGTGTTGCTACCCCTACAGGACAGGTATCAAGATGACATACACGCATCATAACACAGCCTAGTACAACTAAAGGTGCTGTTGAGAAGCCATATTCTTCAGCTCCTAAAAGCGTCGCAATAATAACGTCACGTCCACTCATCATCTTACCATCTGTTTCTACAACAATGCGGTCTCTTAAATGGTTGAGTAAAAGCGTTTGATGCGTTTCAGCTAAACCTATTTCCCATGGAAGGCCAGTATGCTTCAAGCTCGTTCTTGGTGCTGCACCTGTCCCGCCTTCGTAGCCACTGATTAACACGAGATCAGCTCGTCCTTTTGCTACCCCTGCAGCGATTGTACCTACACCAGCAGCTGACACGAGTTTAACGCTGATTCGAGCTCGTGGATTTGCATTTTTCAAGTTATGAATGAGCTCCGCCAAGTCTTCAATTGAATAAATATCATGGTGTGGGGGCGGTGAAATTAACTCTACTCCCGGTGTTGATCCGCGCACTTCTGCAATCCACGGATACACTTTTTTACCAGGAAGGTGCCCACCTTCTCCGGGCTTTGCGCCTTGAGCAATTTTTATTTGAATTTCATCGGCATTGACTAGATAATGACTGTTCACACCGAAGCGGCCAGATGCCACTTGTTTAATAGCACTTCGCCTTAAATCGCCATTGTCATCTGGTGTAAACCGATCGATGTCCTCGCCGCCTTCACCACTATTACTTCGAGCTCCAATTCGGTTCATCGCAATGGCCAACGCTTCATGAGCTTCTTGACTTATAGCCCCATATGACATGGCTCCCGTCTTAAATCGTTTGCAAATCTCCTCAATTGGCTCAACATCTTCAATTGGGATCGGGTTCCGCTTTTTAAACGATAAAAGACCACGTAATGATTGAAGGTTGTTTTTCTCGTCAGTTAACAGCTTTGAATACTTCTTAAATGTCTCATAATTGTTCGTTCTACAAGCATGCTGGAGCAAATGAATCGTTTCAGGGTTGTAAGAATGGTCTTCCCCTTTTGCTCTGTATTGATAGTCATCCCCAGCTTCTAGTAGCTTAGCTGAGCCTCGATCTTCTCCAAAACCATTGACGTGTCTTAACAACGTTTCTTTTTCAATCATCTCAAGGTTAATACCACCAAGCTTTGATGATGTCCTGGTGAAATAGCTGTCAATTACCTCTTGTTGAATGCCAACAGCTTCAAAGATTTGTGCCCCTCTGTAGCTTTGAATCGTGGAGATTCCCATCTTAGAAAGCACTTTAATAACGCCGTCAGTGGCTCCTTTTACATAACGATTAATGGCATCATCTAAAGGCATGTCCAATTCGTCAACATCAATTAAATGATTAACCGTATCAAAAGCCAAATACGGATTAATGGCTTCTGCACCGTATCCTAACAAAGTGGCAAAGTGATGCACTTCTCTCGCTTCACCTGATTCTAGTAATAAGCTCACTTTCGTACGCGTACCTTGTCGAATTAAATAATGATGTAAACCTGAAACAGCTAACAATGATGGAATAGCCGCCTTTTCAGTATTAATCCCTCTATCAGAGAGAATGAGTAACGTTGCCCCATTCTGGACTTGTTTGTCTGCTTCTTTAAAAAGCTTATCCATAGCAGCTTTTAAGTGTCCATTGCCACCTTCTGCCGTAAATAAGATCGGTAACGTGACAGCTTTAAATCCATCCATGTCTTGCTGTCGTAGGGTTTCAAGCTGATCGTTTCGTAATACTGGACTATCGAGCCAAATATGACGACAGCTTTGAGAGTTAGCGTTAACTAAACTTCCTTCAGCACCGATTGTTGTTCCTACTTGAGTAATTAATTCCTCACGAATAGCATCTATCGGAGGATTCGTTACTTGGGCAAACAATTGTTTAAAGTAATTATATAAAAGCTGTGGTTTTTTCGACAATACCGCAAGCGGCGAATCATAGCCCATCGAGCCTACAGGATCTTTTCCTCCTGAAACGAGAGGCTTAATAATTTTATTTAATTCTTCAGTTGTATAACCAAAAGCAAGTTGATGATTAACGAGTTCATTTTTATCAGTAATCGTTTGAACTTCTTTTTGTTGGGGAAGTTCATCTAAACGAATAAGATTCTCTGAAAGCCATTCAGCGTATGGTTTTTCTTTTGCAATTTGGAGTTTAATCTCTTCATCAGGAATTATCTTACCTTGTTCCAAATCGACTAACAACATTTTGCCCGGCTTAAGACGATCTTTGTACAACACATCATCAGAGAAAATATCGAGCGCACCTACTTCAGAACCTAAGACGATCAAGCCGTCTTTCGTGACGTAATATCTTGCAGGACGCAAGCCGTTCCGATCAAGACAGGCACCGATCTGCTTACCATTCGTAAAAGCTACAGCTGCCGGTCCATCCCACGGTTCCATGAGAGTACTGTGATATTCATAAAAAGCACGCTTTTCAGGGTGGATAGTCGGATCATTTGCCCATGGTTCAGGCATCATCATCATTGCTGTATGAGCAAGTGAACGTCCGGATAAGTGCAGGAATTCAAAAGCATTATCAAACATCGAAGAATCACTGCCATCTTTATCAATTATAGGAAGGATTTTATCTAAATCTTCTTGACTGAAATAGTCAGACTGGCAGAGTTGTTCTCTTGCTCGCATCCAATTGACATTTCCACGAATGGTATTAAACTCACCATTATGAATGGTATAGCGATTTGGATGTGATCGTTTCCAGCTAGGGAACGTATTTGTACTAAACCGTGAATGCACAAACGCCATAGCTGTTTTAAAGTCGGGATGGTTTAAATCAATATAAAATGAATCCAATTGTTCCGGGATCAACATTCCTTTATAAACCACTGTTCTTGTAGATAGGCTAGTGAAATAAAAATCATTTGTATCACTGGATCGAGCTACTTCAATTTCAGTCCGTTTTCGAATTATATACAGACGTCTTTCAAAATCATCTTGACCCTTTACTTTGTCAGAAGGGAGAATAACCACTTGCCTGATATACGGTTTTGTCTTTTTCGCTTCTTTACCTACAAACGAATCGTTTACAGGCACCGTACGCCAGCCAAGGATTTTCTGGCCCTCTTCCTCTACAATTTTCTCAAAGATTTGTCTGCTTTTTTTCCGGCTTTTATGGTCTTGAGGAAAAAAAATCATTCCTAAGCCATAACTACCTTCAGAAGGAAGTTCAAGATCCTCTTTATGAAACTGTTTCTCAAAAAAACGATGTGGAATTTGTGTAAGGATTCCTGCACCGTCGCCGGTACTGACATCTGCTGATTGTCCTCCCCGGTGCTCTAAGTTACATAAAATCGTAATCGCATTTTGAACGATATCATGCGATTTCGTTCCATCAATATGGGCGATCATACCAATTCCACAGGCTTCATGTTCAAAATCTGGGTGGTACAGCCCCTGCGGTAATGGCGTTCTTGGATGTTTCATAATTGCGCTCCTCCTTAACTTCAAATCTTTCTTAACTACTTGGTTAATAAATCTATCAAACTTTCCTATTTAAAACAAGCTTATGACTGTTTTAAATATTTTGATAAGTGTATCATTATTTTGTAAAGAATTCTAACCTTCCTTATTAAAAAAATGATGCAAATATTGTATAAGCTTCTTAACTCATGTATTTGAATTAATGTCACCATATAAAGCACGCCCACCTATAACACGAGCCTTCAGCTAAATGATATGATAACCTTTTGCATCAGGGAATCTTCAGAAGTTGCTAATTCTCCTGAAGTTACAGTCTTTTACTACAGTTCTTAATTAAGTAGAGGACATATGATATCGTTTTGTTATCATACTCAACTTTCAAGGTTGAACATCTAATTTGCGAAATTGACTTTTATTTGTGTATTAAATTGAGATACTATAATATCATAATTAGCAGTAAATTGCTCACTCCTTTATGATTATTCTAAATTTTTATAAAATAACAAAAACTTCTCTGCAAATTATTATTACTCATAATAAGGAGGCCAGTCAATGGATTTTTTTGTTTGGGTTTTGATCATTTTACTATTTGCCGGTAGTTTCATTGGCCTTTTTTATCCCATTATCCCAGCTATATTACTCGTTTGGTTAGGGGTTTTAGCCGGACATTTTTTTATAAGTAATATTATAATTTCTTGGTGGACGTGGAGCTCTCTTTTAGTCATCACAGTCGCCATTTTTATCGCTGATTATATAGCAAGTATGTATTTTATTAACAAATATGGTGCCTCTTTATTAGGGAAACGGGCTGCCACAATCGGTCTTATTGGTGGTAGTTTTATTATACCCCCCTTTGGTATTTTTATCGTTCCGTTCACTGCCGTTTTCTTGATAGAATACATGCAAAATCACTCTATGAAGCAGTCAGGG